>NZ_LIPN01000017.1 GCF_001418325.1 Streptomyces atriruber
CCGACAGCCCACGCCGACGGCCCCGCCCTCCCCCTGACCGTGGGCCTCGCCGTCGCCCTCGTCGTGCTCTGTCTGCTCTCCGCCGGCATCGGCGCGTACGACATCCCGCTCGGCGATGTCGTCTCCTCCGTGCAGCACCGCATGGGGCTGGGCGGATCCGCGCTCGACCGGGTCGGTGAGAGCGTGCTGTGGAACGTGCGGCTGCCGCGCGTCGTGCTCGCCCTGCTCGCCGGCGCCTCGCTCGGCTGCGCGGGCGCGCTGATGCAGGGCGTGTTCGGCAATCCGCTCGCCGAGCCCGGCGNNNNTCGCGTTCGTCGCCGGGCTCGCGACCGTGCTGCTCGTGTACGCCATGTCGCGCGAGGGCGGCCGCACCGAAGTCGTCACGCTGATCCTCACCGGCATCGCCGTGAACGCCTTCGCTGGCGCGCTCATCGGCCTGTGCATCTTCTTCGCGGACAACGCGCAGATCAGCCAGATCACGTTCTGGCAGCTCGGCTCGCTCGCCCAGGCGACCTGGCCGAAGGTGCTCGCCGTGCTGCCGTGCGCGCTGCTCGGTCTCACCGTCGCGCCGTTCCATGCCCGGAAGCTGGACCTGCTCGCGCTCGGCGAGCGGCCCGCCCGGCACCTGGGCGTGGACGTGGAGCGGCTGCGGCTCGTGCTCGTCCTCGTGGTGGCCCTGCTGACCGCGGCCGCCGTGGCCGTCGCCGGGATCATCTCCTTCGTGGGCCTCCTCGTCCCTCATCTGCTGAGGATGGCCGCAGGCCCCGGTCACCGCTTCCTCGTGCCCGGGAGCGCGCTCGGCGGAGCGCTGGTCCTCGTCGCGGCCGATCTGGCCGCGCGCACGGTGGCCGCGCCCGCCGAGCTGCCGCTCGGCGTGCTGACCGCGCTCTTCGGCAGCCCGTTCTTCTTCTGGCTGCTGCGCAGGACCCGTCGCAAGCAAGGGGGTTGGGCATGATCGGGCGGCTGAGCAGGAGGCTCTTCGCGGGCCGCGACCGGGCGCTGCCCGCACCGGCCGCCCGGGGCGACGTCCTCGCCGAGGCCGTGGAGCTGCGGGTGCGGCTCGGCGGGCGCGAGGTGCTCGGCGGGGTCTCGCTCGCCGCTCGCGCGGGCGAGGTGGTGGCCCTGGTCGGACCCAACGGGGCGGGCAAGTCGACCCTGTTGGCGGCGCTGGCCGCCGACCTCCCGCCCGCCGAAGGGGCCGTACGCATCTGCGGCAGGCCCGCCGCCGACTGGCCGGCCACCGACCTCGCGCTGCGCCGCGCCGTGCTGCCGCAGTCCGCCGCGCTCTCCTTCCCCTTCCCCGTCGAGGACGTCGTGCGCATGGGCCGCGCGCCCTGGGCCGGGACGCGTCCGGCGGACGACGACGACCGGATCGTGCGCGAGTCCATGGCCGCCACCGAGGTGAGCGGCTTCGCCGCGCGCCCCTTCGCCGCGCTCAGCGGCGGCGAGCGGGCGCGGGTCGCGCTCGCCCGCGTCCTCGCCCAGCGCGCCCCGCTGCTGCTGCTCGACGAGCCGACCGCCGCCCTCGACCTGCGCCACCAGGAGCTGGTCCTGCGGATCTGCCGGGACCGGGCGGCCGCCGGTGACGCGGTCGTGGTGGTGCTGCACGACCTGGGCCTCGCGGCGGCGTACGCGGACCGGGTCGCGGTGCTGCGCGGCGGGACCGTCGCCGCGGCGGGCGCGCCCGCCGACGTCTTCGAGGAGGAGCTCCTGTCGGAGGTGTACCGGCAGCCGGTCGAGGTCTTCCCGCACCCGCGCACCGGCGCCCCCGTGGTCGCTCCCCTGCGAGGCGCGGACACCCCCGCTTGACCGTTGCTTTGCCTGGTCATGGGCCGTCCTTCAGGCCGCTGTGATCGGTTCGTGAGCGTGGGCGAGGCATGAGAGGTGAATCACGGAACGGGCGGGTATCACCGAGGTAAGGCTCAGTTAAGTTAGGTCCGCCTCACCGGCCTGCGGTGGAGCCGGCACCTGCCCGTGAACCGTCTTGGAGCCCTCTATGCGACCCGTGCGACCCGCCCGTGTCTCCGCCGTCACCGCCGTCGCCGCCGTCGCCGCCCTGACCGCCGTCACCGGCTGCACGGAGAAGAGCGACGCCAAGAGCGGCGGGGCGAACGACGTCAGCGTGACCGCCACCGACGAGAAGTGCGAGGTCTCCAAGAAGGAGCTCACCGCCGGCCACGTCGAGCTGGCCATCGAGAACAAGGGCTCCAAGGTCACCGAGGTCTACATCCTCTTCCCCGACGACCGCATCGTCAGCGAACGCGAGAACATCGGCCCCGGCACCAAGCAGAAGCTGACCGCCGAGGTGAAGGCCGGTTCGTACGAGATCGCCTGCAAGCCCGGCATGAAGGGCAAGGGCATCCGCCAGAAGGTCACCGTCACGGGCGGCGGCAGGACCGCGGAGCGCGACCCGCGCCTGGACAAGGCCGTCGCCGAGTACCGCGCCTACGCGCAGGCGCAGGCCGACGAGACGCTGCCCGCGACGAAGACCTTCACCGACGCCGTGCGCAAGGACGACCTGGACGCGGCGAAGAAGGCGTACGCCGCCTCCCGCATCGGCTGGGAGCGCACCGAGCCGGTCGCGGAGTCCTTCGGCGACATCGACCCGAAGGTCGACGTCCGCGAGGACGGGCTCGAAGAGGGCCAGGACCTGGAGAAGGACTGGACGGGCTGGCACCGTCTGGAGCGCGCGCTGTGGAAGGACGAGAAGATCGGCGCGCGGGAGAAGACGCTCGCCACGCAGCTCGACAAGGACCTCCTGGACTGGCAGAAGCGCGTCGGCAAGGCCGTGATCACGCCCACCTCGATGGCCAACGGCGCCAAGGAGCTCCTGGACGAGGTCGCCACCGGCAAGGTCACCGGCGAGGAGGAGCGCTACTCGCACACCGACCTGGTCGACTTCAAGGCCAACGTCGAGGGCGCCCAGAAGTCGTACGAGCTCCTGAAGCCGGTCGCCGCCGAGAACGACCCGAAGCTCGCCAAGGAGCTCGACAAGCAGTTCGCGGCCCTCGACAAGCTCCTGGACAAGCACCGCAAGGGCGGCGCCGACTCCTACGAGTTCACGTCGTACGACAAGGTCGGCAAGGCGGACCGCAAGGAACTGCAGGACGGCGTCAACGCACTGGCCGAGCCGCTGTCGAAGCTCGCCGCCGCCGTCGCCGGGTCCAAGTAGCGGCGAGCAGCGGAAAGGGGGAACGATGACTGAGACCACCACCACGGGAGACGCGGACACCGCGCCCGATGCGACCCTCGACGAGGGCACCTCCCGCACGGCGTCGCGGCGTTCCGTGCTCGGCTGGGGCGGTGCCGGGCTCGCGCTCGGCGCGGTCGCCGCGGGCGGCGCGGCGGCGGTGACCCGCTCCGGCGACGACGTGGCGCCCGCCGCGGAGTCGGGGGCGGCCGTCGCCTTCCACGGCGCGCACCAGGCCGGTATCGCGACCGCCGTCCAGGACCGGCTGCACTTCGCGGCGTTCGACGTGAAGACGGCCGACCGCGAGGAGTTCGTGCAGCTCCTCAAGGACTGGACGCGGGCCGCGGCGCGGATGACCGCGGGGCACGCGGTCGGCGAGGGCGCGTACGGCGGGCTCGCCGAGGCGCCGCCGGACGACACCGGCGAGGCGCTCGGCCTCAGGCCGTCCCGGCTGACGCTCACGATCGGCTTCGGGCCCTCCCTGTTCGGGAAGTTCGGGCTCGACGGCAAGCGGCCCGAGGCCCTGGTCGACCTGCCCAAGTTCCCCGGCGACAACCTCGACAAGGCCCGCAGCGGCGGCGACCTGTGCGTACAGGCCTGCGCGGACGACCCGCAGGTCGCGGTGCACGCCATCCGTAACCTCGCCCGCATCGGCTTCGGCAAGGTCGCCGTGCGCTGGTCCCAGCTGGGCTTCGGCAAGACGTCGTCGACGACGCCCGAGGCCCAGACGCCGCGCAACATGATGGGCTTCAAGGACGGCACGAGGAACGTCTCCGGCACCGACGCCGACGCGCTCGTCAAGCACGTGTGGGTCGGCGAGAAGGACGGGCCCGGCTGGATGACGGGCGGCTCCTATCTGGTGGCCCGCCGAATCCGGATGAACATCGAGACGTGGGACCGGACCTCGCTGCAGGAACAGGAGGACGTCTTCGGCCGCGACAAGGGCGAGGGCGCCCCGGTCGGCAGGGCCGAGGAGCGCGACGAGCCGTTCCTGAAGGCGATGAAGCCGGACGCGCACGTCCGCCTCGCCCACCCCGACACCAACGACGGGGCCACGATCCTGCGCCGCGGCTACTCCTTCACGGACGGCACCGACGGCCTCGGCCGCCTGGACGCGGGCCTGTTCTTCCTCGCGTACCAGCGGGACGTCCGCAAGGGCTTCATCCCGGTGCAGCGCAGCCTGTCGCGTTCCGACGCGCTCAACGAGTACATCCAGCACGTGGGGTCAGCGGTCTTCGCGGTCCCGCCGGGCGTCCGCGGCAAGGACGACTGGTGGGGCAAGGGCCTGTTCACCGGGGAGGCGTGAACAGATGTTCAGCTTCGGCAACTATCTGATCGGACTGCGCGAGGGTCTCGAGGCCAGCCTGGTCGTCTGCATCCTCATCGCGTACCTGGTGAAGACCGAGCGGCGCGACGCGCTGCTCCCCATCTGGATCGGCATCGGCGTCGCGGTGGCGCTGGCGCTCGGCTTCGGCTGCGCGCTCACCTTCGGCTCGTCGGAGCTGACGTTCGAGGCGCAGGAGGCGCTCGGCGGCTCCCTGTCGATCGTCGCGGTGGGCCTGGTGACGTGGATGGTCTTCTGGATGCGGCGCACGGCACGGCACTTGAAGGCCGAGCTGCACGGAAAGCTGGACGCGGCCCTGCAGATGGGCACGGCCGCGCTGGTGGCGACCGCGTTCCTCGCGGTGGGCCGGGAGGGCCTGGAGACGGCGCTGTTCGTGTGGGCCTCGGTACGGGCGTCCAGCGACGGCTCGCACGCGCCGCTGATCGGCGTGGTCCTCGGGCTGCTCACCGCGGTCGCGCTGGGCTGGCTGTTCTACAAGGGCACGGTCCGCATCAACCTCGCGAAGTTCTTCACCTGGACCGGCGCGATGCTGGTCGTGGTGGCCGCGGGCGTCCTCGCGTACGGCGTGCACGACCTGCAGGAGGCGCGGTTCGTCGGCGGGCTGCAGGACAAGGCGTTCGACATCAGCGCGACGATCCCGCCGGACAGCTGGTACGGCACGCTCCTGAAGGGCGTCTTCAACTTCCAGCCCGACCCGACGGTGGTGCAGGTCGTGGTGTGGCTGCTGTACCTGATCCCGACGCTGGCGTTCTTCTTCGCGCCGACGCGGCCCACTCCCCGCAAGGCTCCGGTGCCGGAGAAGGCAACAGTTCCGGAACAGGGCTGACCCGGCGGGCCGCGGCCCGAACTCTCGTGCCTATGATCGCCGTTCATCAATTGATCAACCAATCACGAGGGACATTTCATGCGTAGTTCCCGTCTCGGGAAAACTCTGGCAACCGTGACCGCCGCCACCGCGATGGCGCTCGGCGGAACGCTGATGACGGCGACCGGCGCGTCCGCCGTCGGCGGCTCGGCCTGCGAGGTGAACATCAAGAACAAGCAGATGATCGCCAGCTCCTTCGGTGCCCAGACGCGCAGCGGCCCGGGCACCAACTACAGCAAGAAGAAGCACCTGTCGGCCTTCGAGGGCTTCTACGCCCGCTGCTACGCCAAGAACAGCCACGGGAACCGGTGGTACTACGGCGACCCGAACGGGTCGAGCTCGCGCGCCTGGGTCTACGCGGCGAACCTGCAGACCCCCTGATCCCGACCGCCTGGCCGCACCCCTTCCCGCGCCCGGTAGGGTTCGGGCCCGGGAAGGGGTAGGTGAGGGAATTCCGATGAGCAACGTTCGCAGGGTCCGTCGGCTCGGCAGGCCCGTCATGGCGTCGGCGGCGGTGACGGCACTCACGCTCACGGCGAGCGGATGCGTGACCGTGCACGGCGAGCGGGAAATCGTTCCCTCGGCCACCAAGTCCGAGGCGAAGCGCGCGCTCGACGACTTCCTCAAGGCGTACAACGCGGCGGACAAGGCCTACGACCCGGACCTGGACGCCGCCCGCATCACGGGCCCGCTGGGCGCCATCAACCAGGGCGGCCTGAAGTCGCGGCACGTGCAGCACCCGGACGGCAACGCGGGCCACGTCCCGCTGGAGCTCACGGACGCGAAGTTCTCGATCCCGAAGAAGGCCGGCTGGCCGCGCTGGTTCATGGCCGACACGCAGGCCAACCGCCGCTCCCAGCTGCGCTGGCTGTGGGTGTTCACCAAGAGCGGCCCCGACCAGCTGTGGCGGGCCACCTATCTGAACCTGGTGTCGCCGCAGAAGATGCCGGAGCTGAAGAAGGACGCGGACGGGTTCGCCGTGCCGGTGCCCCAGTCCGCGAAGAACCTCGCGCTGTCCCCCTCGGACCTCGGCGAGGAGTACACGTCGTACCTGAAGTCGGGCGGCGACGCCTTCGAGCCGGGCGATCACACCTCGCGCTGGAAGGCCTACCGCGACCGGAACGGCCGACGGGCCGGTCTCGCCGTGCAGTACATCGACGAGCCGCAGAACGGCGGCGCGTTCGCGCCCCTCGGCCTGCGCACCCGGGACGGCGGCGCGCTGGTGTTCTTCTCCACGCGCCACTACGAGAAGCAGACCGCGTTCAAGGGCCTGAGCCCCAAGGTGGACGCCGACGCGAAGGCCCTGCTCAAGGGCGAGGTGCGGCAGTCCCTGATGCTGGACAGGGTCTCCAACCAGGTGGTCGTCGACCCGAAGAAGCCGGACGGCGGCAAGGTGGCGTTCCTGGGCCGCATCCAGGGTCTGACGGGCGCGAAGGGCGAATAGCCTCTCAGCCCCGCAACGGCCAGGCGGCGATGTCCTGTTGCGGCTCCCCCGCGACCCGGGCGCACTCGTCGGTGAGCGTCGCCAGGAGCGTCAGGGGGTCCGGCAGCGGATGCTCGGGGCCGCGCAGCCAGCGCACCTCCAGGTCACCGGGGAGCCGGGCGGGCGGCACCAGGACGTAGGAACCGCGGCAGTGCCAGCGCAGGCCCGGGTGCTCGTCCATCGTCTCGGGGTGGCAGTCCAGCTCGCAGGGCCACCACTCGTCCTCGTCCTCGGGGGTGCCGCGGGTCGCGGTGAAGAAGAGCAGCCTGCCGTGTCCGTTGCTGCCGCCCGACTCGGCGACGGGGCCGACGTCGATCCCGGCCGCGAGGAGCCGCTCCAGGGCTTCGAGGCCCGCGTCCAGCGGCACGTCGAGGACGTCGTGGACCATGCCGGTCGCGGTGATGAAGTTGGCCTGGGGCTGGTGGCGGGCCCAGCGCTCGATCTGGCCGCGGTCCGTCGTGGACTGCGTCTGCCAGGCGAAGGAGACGGGGTGCCGGGCCGGGGTGGGACAGCCGATGCGGTCGCACGAACATCGGTAACCCGACGGATACGCGGCGGGCGCCAGCGGCAGTCCGGCCGCCGCGGCGGCGAGGAGGAGGTCCTCGCGGGCCCGGTCATCCGCCGACGTGTCCTTGGGGCGCCGACGGAGCCACTGGGAAATCCTGCCCTGCCCGCCGGACCGGCTGCCGAACTCCGCGCCCATCTAGCCCCTCACCTCGCCGTTGTGCCGAAAGCATGACCCATGGTCCCACCATCCTGCGCCTCGGGGGGCCGGAGCCCACATCCGGGGGTCCGGGGGTGATGCCAGCCGCTGGGTGACATAGCGCGTCATTCCGGGATAACTAGGGATTTACCTGCCTACCGTGGGCGCCATGGTCATTAGGACTGTGCTGACGGGCCTCACGGCGCTGACCCTCACGGCACCGAACGGCTTCCTCGCCCCGATCGAGTGGGGCGGCGGGCCCCTGACCGTGGACGCGCTCCCCCGCGTCGTCTACACGGCGCACCGCGGCGGAGCCCTGGAGGTACCGGAGAACAGCATGTCGGGTCTCCTGGCGGCCTTCGAGCGCGGCACCGCCCAGGTCATCGACTTCGATACGCGGATACTGCGCGACGGCACGCTGGTGGTCATGCACGACGACACCCTGGACCGCACCACGTACGCGTCGGGCTCGGTCCGGAACATGGACCGGTGGGACTGGCTGGGCGTGCGGCTGCGCCCCGGGACCACGCTGCCCGACCGCTGGCGCCCGGAGCGGCCGCCGACGGTCTCGGAGGTCCTCGACCGGTTCGGCGGGAAGATCATGCTGATGCTGGAGGCCAAGGACCCCAAGAGCCTGAAGTCGCTCGCCGGGCTGATCCGCTCGCGCGGCCTGACCCGCTCGGTGTTCGTGAACACGAACGACCCGGTGGTCGCCAGGCGCGCGCACCACATGGGTCTGCTGGCGCAGCTGTGGCGTTCCAGGGCGCAGATGCTCACCGACCGCCCGGCGGGCTGGGCGGCGTTCGTGGACGTCCTGGACGTGGACTACAAGGCGCGCGACGGCGATCTGCTGCGCGCGGTCAATTCGGGCATCCCGCGGGTGTGGGCGCACACGGTGACCACCCCGAAGCAGCGCGACCGGGTGCTGTGGCTGGGCTGCAACGGCGTGATCACGGACGCCCCGGGCCTGCTCTCGCGCACGCCGATCAAGAGGTACCGGGCGGTCAAGGCGGGCGGGCCGCTGCGGCGGTGAAGCCGGTCAGGACGTCCGGGGACGCGGGGCGATGCCGTACAGGGCGTACTCGACGAGCGTGTCGGCGTAGGCGTGGGTGAGCGGGCCCGAGCGCATCAGCCAGCGCTGGGCGAGCGGGCTGGACCACAGTTCGAGGGCGATGCGGGGGTCGACGTCGGGCACGACCTGGCCGGCGTCGCGGGCCTGCTCGACCCGCTTCACGAAGAGCTGGAGCTGCGGTTCGAGGAGCTTCTCGACGAATTCGGCGCCCAGCTCGGGGTTGAGCAGTCCCTCGGCGGCGAGCGCGCGGTAGGGGGCGTCGTACTTGGGGTCGTTGAACTCGTCGACGGTGGCCCGCATCACGTACTTGAGGTCGGCCTCCAGGTCGCCCGAGTTCGGGATCTCGGTCTGGATCTCCTCCTGCCCCGCGTTCTCGCTGGCGGCCTGGGACGCCTGCTCGGCGAGGTCGAGGAAGGCGTCGAGCAGGACGGCGCCCTTCGACGACCACCAGCGGTAGATCGTCTGCTTGCCGACGCCTGCGCGGGCCGCGATGGCCTCGATCGTGAGCTTTCCGTAGCCGACCTCGCTGACGAGGGCGAGGGCGGCGTCGTAGATCGCGCGGCGCGAGCGTTCGCTGCGGCGCGTGGAGTCAGGAACGGTCTTCTGGGCCATGCCGTCGAATGTAGCAGCGACCGAACCGAGACGTTCCGTCTTGACAATACGCATCGTCTCGTTGATGGTGGTCGATGTCGCGAGACGGACCGTCTCGCATAATCGATGGAGCTGGAGGCACGACATGACCCGAGGTGGATCCGGAAACATGCTGGGCGTCGGCGGCACCCGCAGCAACCTCTCCCGCGGCGCCCTGCGCGGCGCGGGCCGCGGCGGCCGCGTCGGCGGCGCGCTCAGCCCCCAGCAGCAGAAGCGTGAACTGCTGCGCAAGCTGCAGGAAGGCCGCGAGACGCACGGCAGGCCGTGACCCACGCGAGCGGGCGGCACAGTGACCATCTCTGTAACCACCCGTTCGGTTCACAGCGCGAAGGCTCCTCACACCGCACTATGGGCATCAACTGCCCCACCAAGGGCAGCACATGACCCTGCGGTACGTGAGGAGCCTTCTTTGTCCCGTAATCCTCGCTCTCCTCGGTGCGCCACACCCCGGCGCTACCTGATGTGCTCACCGGCACACTTCAAGGTCACCTACTCCATCAACCCATGGATGGACCCCGCCAAACCGGTCGACGTCCCCCTCGCCATCGCCCAGTGGGAGGACCTGCGCGACCGCTACCGCTCGCTCGGCCACACCGTCGAGGAGCTCACCCCCCGGCCCGGACTGCCGGACATGGTCTTCGCGGCGAACGGCGCGACCGTCGTCGGGGGCCGGGTGCTCGGCGCGCGCTTCGCCTACCGGGAGCGCGAGCCCGAGGCCGAGGCCCACCTGGAGTGGTTCCGCACCCACGGCTTCACCGAGATCCACGAACCCACCCACATCAACGAGGGTGAGGGCGACTTCGCCGTCACCGCCTCCTACGTCCTGGCCGGACGCGGCTTCCGCGCCAGCCCGCTCTCCCACGGCGAGGCACAGGAGTGCTTCGGCCGCCCGGTGATCGGACTCGACCTGATCGACCCCCGCTACTACCACCTGGACACCGCGCTCGCCGTCCTGGACGACGCGGCGGACGACGTCATGTACTACCCGCCCGCCTTCTCGCCGGGCAGCCGCGCGGTCCTGCGGCGGCTCTTCCCCGACGCGGTGATCGCCGAGGAGCCCGACGCCGTGGCGCTCGGGCTCAACGCCGTGTCCGACGGGCTCCACGTGCTGCTGCCACAGGCCGCGCTGGGGCTCTTCGAACCGCTGCGCGAGCGCGGCTTCGAACCCATCGGGATGGACCTGAGCGAACTGCTCAAGGGCGGCGGCAGCGTGAAGTGCTGCACACAGGAGCTGCGGAGCTAGCCGAGTTCCGCGGGGCAGAGCCTGCGCGGTGCGTCGTCGCCCTTGAGACGGGCGTCGACGCAACCGCCGGGCAGCCCGTCGTGCGCCGTGGTGCCGAAGTTGGCCGTGACGGTCAGCGTGCCCCCGCCGAACACCGTGCGCTGGACGGTGTGGTCGCCGGTCAGCCGCCGGTAGGAGGTGAGGGGCTCGGTGCCCGCGGCCTTGTGCAGTGGTGCGAAGTACTTCTGGAGCGCGGCCAGTTCCTTGCCGTGCTTCTTCAGCGAGGCGCCGTCGAGGACGTAGTTGAGGGGTGTGTTGTAGAGCATCGCGAGCAGCGCGCGGTCCTTCTTCTGGCGCGGCAGCTTCTCGTAACTGAGCTCCCAGCGCTCGGCGTTGACGATCGAGCCGTGCAGCGCGGTCTCGTAGAGCGGCACGCGGTAGCGGGGGTCGTACATCGCCCTGGCGAGATCGGCGGGCAGGTCGACCGGCTTGAAGAAGATGCCCGGGGCGTTCTCCGGGTAGTAGCCGCCCCACTTCTCGCGGTCCTTCTGGAGCGCCCACAGGCCGTCGGCGACCGGGGTGCCCGCGCCGTGGTCGAAGGCGAGCGCCCGGTTCGCCCAGGCCCCGGCGGTCTCCGAACCGAGGACGAGGCCGCCCCTCCCGTACTCCTCGATGCGCTTCATCCGCGCCAGGCGGTTCCTGCGGTCGCCCGCCTTGGTCATGCGGTGGCCCTTGCCGTGGTCACGGAAGAGTTCGCCGGTGGCGTCCACGTCGAGGAAGTAGCTGTCGGCGCCGTTCGCCACCATGGAGCGGGTGCGGTCCGCGAGGTGGTGCTCGCGCGGTTCCGCCTGCTCGAAGGCCTGGGAGCTGAGGTAGCAGCCGCGGCCGCCGAAGCCGGTCTCGGGCCTGCCCTTCGCGTCGCGCACGCAGAAGTCGGGGTAGACGGTGCCGCGCCAGGCGGAGGTGGGGCTGTCGGCGGTCTTCGGGTCCTGGCCGTTGGCGAAGGAGTCGTAGGGGCCGACGAGGTAACCGGCCTTCTTGGCGGCGCTCACCGCGGCCTTGTCCATCGGGTCGGGGCCCGCGTCGTAGCCGAGCCACATCCGGTCGACGCCGAGCTTGCGGAGCTGGTCGACGCCCGCCGCCTTGCGGGCCGTGCCCCAGGTGTAGGCGTGGAAGGCGCCGAGGAGCTTCTCCGTGGCGGGGTTCTTCGCGATCTTCCGCTGCAGACTGCCGAGGCGGCCGCGCTCGGCGAGGTAGGAGCGGTAGTCGGCGGCGGGCGCGACCGCGTTGCCGTCGGTCAGGGCGAAGGCGACGGTGTAGTCCCGGGTGCCCTCGCCGCGGTCGAAGGCGTGCTCGGCGGTGGTGCGCAGCCGCCCCTGGTCGGCGGTGAAGGCGAGGCTCGTGCCGATGTCGGTGGGGGTGAGGTAGCTGACGCCGGTCCGGTTGCCGAGGGAGTAGCCCCACAGCGGCAGCGTCAGGCCTTCGCTCATGTCGACGGTGCTGCCCGCCAGTTCACCCTTTCCCTTGGTCCAGAACGCGTCCTTGACGGGTATGTCCAGGCCTTCGCCGCGCGGCAGCTGGAGGGAGGTCGCGGTGGCGTCGGTGCCGGTGACGGGCCAGCCGATCCTGGTGTCGCGGTGCGCCTTCATGCTGAGGGAGAGGCGGCCGTGGTCGGTGCGCGCGGTGACGTCGATGCCGCGCTCGGGGTAGCTCCAGCGGGCCAGGGCGGTGCCGGTGCGGGTCACCGGGCCCGGCTTGCCGAGGTCGGTGACCGCGGCGTCGGAGAGGGTGATGTCGTGGCCCGCGCCGGTACGGGCGCGGACGGCGAGCGTGGCGGTGTCGACGACCGCGGTGCCGCCGTCGACGGCGAGTTCGACGTCGCGGCCGTGCGGCTCCTCCGCCCCGGCGGTGAAGGCGTAGGTGGTGGCTCCGGCGGCGGTGACCGCCAGGGCGATGGACAGGGCGAGGAAACGGGTCTCCGACCGCCTGCGGGCGTGGCCGGGAGGACTGCTCTGGTTCGGCATGGAGTAGTGGATAGTCGCCGCCTCTAAGAACCTTTTAAGAACAGGGGCGGTTCAGCCATCTGGCCGACAACGTGCTAACAATACGAACGCAACACCACAACCAAAAAGTTGGGCCCACCAGGGCCCAGGGGGAAGAAGAGGTATCAGCGCAGTGAACCGCATGCGCACGTCCGCCGCAGTTCTGGCCACCGCGGGGGCGCTCACCGCCGCACAGCTGGGCCTGGCCGGGTCCGCTTCCGCGGCGTCCGGACCGACCGTCAAGGCCGCGCCGCAGGCCGCCAACGGCTGCCCGATCGACATCGTCTACCCGAAGCGCTTCTCGTACGACCGGTACGGGAACGTGACCAACGGTGGCCTGTACTTCGGCATCAAGAGCAAGACCACGAAGAGCATCAAGAAGGTCACCTTCACGGTGACCAACACCAAGAACGTCCGCTTCAAGAAGGCGACGCCGACGGGCGGCAAGATCACCCGTCGCACGACGAAGACCGTCTCGGTCTACGACAAGACCTTCAAGGGCAAGGCGAAGCTCGGCTTCAAGGTGCAGACGCGCCTGCTCAACACCCGTTCGTTCGGTGTGAAGTTCACCCTGCGCGGGTCCGGCTGGAACTGCGCGGTGAACCAGGGGACCTGGGGCCCGAGGTAGTTCACCCCGCGGACTGGGGCGGCCACGCGTCGCCCCAGTCCGCGTCGCGCGCCGCGCGGTAGAGGGGGCCGTGGCGCTTGGTCACGGTCTCCCTGCACAGCGCCTCCTCGGCCCCGCACAGGTCGAGGAGGACCTGCCCCTTGCGGATCTGGGGGCGGCGCACCACACGGGAGGGCGCGGGGTCGGGGTCGAAGCGGACCGCCGCGACATAGCTGAACTTCTCGTCCTCGTACGCCAGGGAGCCGCCCTTGACCTGGCGGTGCAGGGACGACCTGCTGACCCGCGCGGAGAAGTGGCACCAGTCCGTGCCGGGCTCGATGGGGCACGCCGAGCTGTGCGGGCAGGGCGCGGCGATCCGGTAGCCCGCCGCGATCAGCCGGTCGCGGGCCTCGATGATGCGCGCGTAGCCGTCGGGGGTGCCCGGCTCGATGATGACGACGGCCTGCCGGGCCGCGTCGGCCGCGGCGTCGACGACCGAGCGGCGGTCGGCCTCCGTGAGCTCCCCGAGGACGTACGACACCGTGACGAGATCGGTGCTCTCGATGGCGAGCGATGCTCCGATACGAGAGCGCTGCCACCGGGCGCCGCTCAACTGGGGCGCCGCACCCGCCAGTTCCCGGCCCAGCGCCAGCGCGGGTTCGGCCCAGTCGAGGACCGTCACGGGCCGCTCCCCCGCCCACGTCGCCGCGACCGCCCAGGTCGCCGCGCCGGTCCCGCCGCCCACGTCCACATGGCTGCCGGGCGTCCAGCCCTCGGGCGCCGCGTCCGCGAGGGCGTCCAGCGCGCCACGGACCGCCTCGAAGGTCGCGGGCATGCGGTACGCGGCGTACGCGACGACGTCCGCGCGGTCGCGCAGGATCGGGGCGTCGGTCGGCGTGCGGCCCCGGTAGTTCGCGATCAGCCGGTCGACGGCCTGGGTCGCCTGCTTGGGCGGGAGGCCGTGCAGGAGGCCGGCGAGTGCGGTGCGCAGGGTCTCGGCCGGGGAGGCTGCCGTTGCCGGGGGGATCGGGACGTTCACCCGGTGATTCTACGGGGGTAGGAGGGACACGGGAGCCGACGGAGGGAGCACGATGACCACGACGACACGGCAGGCCCGGGTGTCCGACCACCCCGCGATCATCGACCGGGTGCGGACCTGGTGGGGCGACACGCACTCCCCGGAGCAGTCCCGCGAGCTGTCGATGCTGCTGCCGAAGCTGTTCCTGCAGTTCTTCTCGGGGACCAGCCTGGTCCTGGAGCGGGACGGCGTCATCGACGCCTTCCTCATCGGACTGCACTCCCCCGACGGCCGCGGCGCGTACATCCACTTCGTCGGGGTCGCTCCGGGGCTGCGCGGGCAGGGCGTGGGCCGCGCGCTCTACGAGGAGTTCTTCCGGCGGGCCGCGGCGGCCGGGTGCAAGGACGTGCGGGCGATCACCTCGCCGCGCAACACCCGCTCCATCGCCTTCCACCGGGCCATGGGCTTCGGCCTCGAACCGGGTGACCACGAGGCCGACGGGCTGCCCGTGCACACCGACTACGACGGCCCGGGACAGCACAGGGTCTGCTTCCACCGCGGCCTATAGGGCCCGCGCCCCGAGGGGCGCGCCCGAAGGGCCGCGCTCCCAGGGGCGCGGGGAACTGCGCGACCAGCCAAGACCGGCCCGCACCCGCCGAAGCACCACTGGCGGCGGACGCCCCCGCGCTACCGCCCCCGCGCGGCACGGGCGAGCCGCGTCGCCGCCGCCGCGCGCGGCCCGCTGTCCGCGGTCCGACGCCGCGGATGCACGGTGTTGGCCAGCAGCACCAGGAACGTGTCCGTGGCCGGATCAAGGACCAGGGACGTGCCGGTGAAGCCGGTGTGACCCGCCGCGCCGCGCCCCGCGAGCTCCCCCATGAACCACGGCTGGTCGATGCCGAAGCCGAGGCCCGAGCCCGCCAGCATCAGCTCGACGAAGTCGGGGCCGAGGATGCGGGCCCTGCCGTACGAGCCGCCGCACAGCAGCGTGCGGCAGAGCACCGCGAGGTCACGGGCGGTCGAGAAGAGTCCGGCGTGTCCGGCGACGCCGCCGAGCGCCCAGGCGTTCTCGTCGTGGACGGTGCCGCGCAGCATCCCCCGGTCGGCCTTCGCCCAGGGCCTGCGCTGGTCCTCCGTCGCGGCGGCGTCGGGGTGCGGCCCGAAGCCGGTGGCGGTCATGCCGAGCGGCCGGGTGATGCCCTCGCGGACGAGGACGTCGAGGGGGCGGCCGGTGAGGCGCTCCAGGACGTGCTGGAGCAGCAGCATGTTCAGGTCCGAGTAGACGTGGTCGCCCGGCTCGGTGACCGGGGCCTCGGCGCGCAGGGCCGCGAGGCGTGCGTCGGCGTCCGGGCAGTCGTACAGCGGCAGCTCGGGCCGCAGCCCCGAGGTGTGGGTGAGCAGCTGGCGGACGGTGATCCGGTGCCGGGCGGCGGCCGTGAACTCGGGGACGTACGCCCCGACGAGCGCGTCGATGCCGAGCGTGCCGCGCTCCAGCTGCTGGACGGCGGCCACCGTGGTGAAGAGCTTGGTGAGCGAGGCCAGGTCGAAGGGGGTGGTGGTGCGCATCGGCACCCGCCATTCGGGGGGCAGCTCGACGCCCGTGTCGGTCACCGGGTCGTACGAGGCGTAGCGCACCGCCCAGCCCGCCGCCTGCTCGGCCGCGATCACGGGGCCGCGGCCCACGAGGACGACGGCGCCCGCGCACCAGGGACGCGGCCCGCGCGTGAGGTCTTCCACCTCGGCGACGAGGCGGCCGATCTCGTCGGGGTCGAGGCCCGCGCGGTCCGGGGTGCCGGGGCGCAGGAGTCTTGGTGCGCTCAGTGGTCCGCCTCCGTCGCGTGCGTCGTGGGGCCGTGCTGCCAGGGGCGGCACAGTCCTACGAAGCATGCGATGGCTGCCAGCGCGCAGGCCAGCTGGACGACGGCCATCGGGACGGCGGTGTCCTCGCCCGCGATGCCGACGAGCGGCGAGGCGACGGCACCGACGAGGAAGGAGGTGGTGCCGAGCAGGGCGGAGGCGGAGCCCGCGGCGTGCGGGGTGCGGATCAGGGCCAGGGACTGGGTGTTGGGCAGGGTGAGGCCCATCGACGACATGAGGAAGAAGAGGCCGGTCGCGACGGGGAACAGGCCGACGTCGCCGAAGACGCCGGTCGTCATGAGCAGGAGCGCCGTCGCGGCGGTGGTGATCATGGCGAGGCCGACGGCGAGGACCTTGTTCAGGCTGATCCTGCCGACGAGGATCTTGCCGTTGATCTGGCCCGCGGCGATCAGTCCGACGGAGTTCACGCCGAAGAGGAGGCTGAAGGTCTGCGGGGACGCGCCGTAGATCTCCTGGATCACGAAGGGCGAGGCGGAGATGTACGCGAAGAGCGCGGCGAACGCGAAGCCGCCCGCGATCATGTAACCGGCGAAGACGCGGTCGGCGAGGAGCGACTTCATGGTGCGCAGTGCCTCGACGGTGCCGCCGCCGTGCCGCTTGTCGGGGGCGAGGGTCTCGGGGAGGCGGCGCCAGACCAGCAGGGTCAGCGCGGTGCCGACGACGGTGAGGACGACGAAGATGCCGCGCCAGTCGGTGAAGCGGAGCACCTGGCCGCCGATGAGGGGCGCGGCGACGGGGGCGACGCCGGAGATCAGCATCAGGGTGGAGAAGAAGCGGGCCATCGCCACGCCGTCGTACAGGTCGCGGACGATCGCGCGGGCGATGACGATACCGGCGGCGCCCGCGAGGCCCTGCAGGAGGCGGAAGCCGATGAGGAGCTCGGCGGTGGGCGCGAAGGCGCAGGTCGCGGTGGCGACCACATAGACGAGCAGGCCGACGAGGAGCGGGCGGCGGCGGCCCCACTTGTCGCTCATGGGGCCGACGACGAGCTGGCCGAGTGCCATGCCCATGAGGCAGGCGGTCAGGGTCAGCTGGACGGTCGCCGCCGGGGAGCTCAGGGCGTCGGTGACCTCCGGCAGGGCCGGCAGGTACATGTCCATGGAGAGCGCGGGGACGGCGGTGAGGCCGCCGAGCACGAGGGTGACCAGGGCTCCGGTACGACGGAGGGCGGCGGGGCCGGTCGGCTCCGCCGCCTTCGATATCGGATGGTCTTCGGTGGCCTGCCCGAGCTCAGGCATCGCGCCCCTCCCAGTCGCTGCGTGTCGCCTCTATCGTCGCAGCTGCGGGCGGGTGGTACGGACCGGTTTTCCGTTACGCCGGGCGCAGGCCCGGGTTTCCCGCCTCCGTGACGAACGACGCCGCCGTGCTGATGGGGGCGCCCGGCTTCGAGACCATCGGGACCGTCTTGAAGTCGGCACGTGCGGACTCGCTGCCGAGGGCGACCGTCACGTAGCCGCGGCGGCCGTTGTAGAACTTCAGGTGCGGGTTGGCCTTCATGTACGTGTCCCAGTTGGCGGGCTTGTCCGCGCCGTCCTTGCCGCTCGCGATGGACGTGGCGACGATCTCCGTGCCCACGGTCTTCGAGGACGGGTCGTCGAAGTCGGCCTTGATGTCGAAGGCGTAGCCGACGTGCACGTCACCGGTGAGGACCATGAGGTTGTCCAGGCCCGCGGCCCTCGCACCCGCGAGGACCCGCTTGCGGGAGGCGCGGTAGCCGTCCCAGGCGTCCATGGAGAGCTTCGCCTGCGCGTTGAGGTCGAGCCTGCGCTCGGAGAAGGTGACCTGCTGCGGGACGACGTTCCACAGGGCGCGCGAGCGGCGCCAGCCGTCGATGAGCCAGCGCTCCTGGGTGGCGCCGGTGATGGTGCGCGCCGGGTCGTCGGACTCGGCCCCCGGGACGTGGGCGGTGTCGCCGTAGGCCTGGTCGGAGCGGTACTGGCGGGTGTCGAGGATGTCGAACTGGGCGAGCCGGCCCCAGGTGAGGCGCCGGTAGAGCTGTGCGTCGGGCCCGCTCGGCAGCTGCGGGCGGCGCAGCGGCTGGTTCTCCCAGTACGCGCGGTAGGCGGCGGCGCGGCGGAGCAGGAACTCGGCGGGCGGGTCGTCGTTCTCGGAGATGTCGTCGGCGTAGTTGTTCTCGGCCTCGTGGTCGTCCCAGGTGACGACGAAGGGGTGGGCGGCGTGCGCGGCCCGCAGGTCGGGGTCGTGCTTGTAGAGGGCGTACCGCAGGCGGTAGTCCTCCAGGGTCCGGGTCTCCTTGTTGAAGTGGGCGGGCAACGTGCGGTCGGTGTAGTTGCGGGCGCCGCCGACCGAGTTGACCGCGTACTCGTAGAGGTAGTCGCCGAGGTGGAAGACGACGTCGACGTCGTCCTGGGCCAGGTGCTTGTAGGCGGTGAAGTAGCCGTCGTGGTACGCCTGGCAGGAGACGGCGGCGAGGGTGAGGGCGCCGGGGCGGGTGCCGGCCTGGGGCGCGGTGCGGGTGCGGCCCGTCCCGCTCACCCAGCGGCCGGTCCTGAACCGGAAGTAGTAGGTGCGGCCCGCGAGCAGGTGGTCCACCTCGACGTGCACGGTGTGGCTGAACTCGGGGTGCGCGGTGACCGTGCCCCGTCTGACGACGCGCCGGAAGCGGGCGTCGTGGGCGATCTCCCACTGGACGGTGACGCGCTCCTGGGGCAGGCCGCCGCCGGGCTCGTAGGGGGCGGGGGCGAGGCGGGTCCAGAGCAGCACCGAGGTGGGCTGCGGGTCGCCGGACGCGACGCCGAGGGTGAAGGGGTCGTCCGCGATGCGGCGGGCGTCGAGCTCGGCGGCGCCCGCGACGCCCGCGGTGGGCAGGTTGGTCGCGAAGGCGAGCGCGGCGGCGGCGCCCGTGACGGTGAGGAAACGACGGCGTCCCAAGTGACGGGCCGCGGCCCGGATCTCGGGTGCGTGCTGCTGGCCTGCGGGTGTCATGTGGCCCTCCCCTGACGATTGGTGTCAGGGGCATGGAAGTGGCGGGGGACGACGCACGCCTGTCGCGTACACAACAGCCGCATGGCGGGCGGATGATGTCCGCGTGGACTCCCCTCCCGTACGCTGCGGGGCCATGAACGCTGAGCGAACTGCCGCATCGAACGCCCCTGGAACCGCCCCTTCCGGAGCCTCGCCCAAGGTCGCCGTGGTGACGGGCGCGGGCTCCGGAATCGGCCGCTCCGTCGCCCTCGAACTGCTCGCCGCGGGCTGGTCCGTGGCGCTCGCGGGCCGCCGCACCGAGACCTTGGAGGAGACGGCGGCCCTCGCGTCCGCCTCCTCGGACGACGCCGTCCTCTGCGTCCGTACGGACGTGTCGCGGCCCGAGGACGTGTCGGCCCTCTTCTCCCGCGTCGCCGACGCCTTCGGCCGCCTGGACCTCCTCTTCAACAACGCCGGCACGTTCGGCCCCGGCGGCGTCCCGGTCGAGGAACTCCCGTACGACGCGTGGCGCCACGTCGTCGACACCAACCTGAACGGCGCGTTCCTGTGCGCGCAGGCGGCCTTCCGCCAGATGAAGGAGCAGGACCCGCAGGGCGGGCGGATCATCAACAACGGGTCCATCTCGGCGCACGCCCCGCGCCCCAACTCGGTGGCGTACACGGCGACGAAGCACGCACTGACCGGCCTGACGAAGGCGCTCTCACTGGACGGCAGGCCGTACCGGATCGCGGTCGGTCAGATCGACATCGGCAACGCGGCGACCGACATGACCGAGCGCATGCAGTCCGGAATCCTGCAGGCGAACGGCCAGTTGGCGACCGAGCCGGTGATGGACGTGGCGGACGTGGCGCGCACGGTGCGGCACATGGCGGAGCTGCCGCTGGAGGCGAATGTCCAGTTCGCGACGGTGCTGGCGACCAACATGCCGTACGTCGGGCGGGGCTGATCCACCCTCGGCACGGTTGGGTCTTGCTCCCTGACGCCTCAGGCTTACGACTCCCGTACCGGCCTGGACCGTGACCAGAGCTCTTCGGCGTGCTCCGAGAAGCGGTCGAACATACCGCCCTCCTCGACCCGCCGGAGGTGCATCAGGGGCGAGTCATGCCCGACCAGCCGCGCCAGGTGCGGTGTGACGAGCTCTTGCTCATCGAAACGGAAGACGGACAGGGAGACATGGTTCACCGCGTCTTCGGGCGCGGTGAAGTGGACTTCCAAGCCGTCCAAGTCCCCGACGCGCTTCAGCTCTTCCAGCGTCATGTGGATGCGGGTCGAGACAGTCAGAGCTACATCCTCGATCACCTCACGTTGCCTGGTGACCTCTCCGTCCGGATCCCCCAGCAGGAAGCGGACACGCACCCCGTCCTTCACCTTGCGTCGCAGCGTCTGCGAGAACGCGGGCACCGATGTCCAGAAGAAGTAGTTGGTGTAGCCGCCCAGGAAGAGCTCGTCCCGGGTCTCTTCGATCAAGGAACCCCACAGGGTTGATGGCGCCGCAGACCGGTACGGGTAGCTCTGGACGATCTCCAGATCCCCACCTGTCTTCAGCCGCTCCTTGACGGATTTGGGCCAGAGCATGTCTTCATCTACTCCCAAGCGCGGGCAGCATCTTCCCTGTTCCGAGCATGTGGCACCAAGTCGGCGTCCGCCAGCCACCGCTCCACCGTCTTACTGGTGACCCCGATGCTGGCCGCCAACCTCCGGGGTGACTGCCTGGCTGCGTCCATAGCCTGACGAAGTGGCGTATTCAAGGCTTCTCCCCCCGACGTTTGGGCCTTTTCCACGCTACCGCCCTGACGTCCCAACTGTCCGTGTCTGTAGGCAGATACGCCCTTCTTGGGAGTCGACCCTCAGTACGCGGCCTCGCACGGGCGCGGGCTCCTGACTCAGGAGCCCGCGCCGCCTGGCTGCGACGCAACACCGCCGGACCACATGCTGCGTGATCCGGCGGCAAGCCGACTGCAAGGAGTCGACATGACAGACATTACGGGCCGAGCCCTGGACACGGAAAGGACGGCTTCCCCCCGACCGGTGAGCGCAGCCTTCGACTGGATCGCGCGTGCCCAACAGGAGCCGCACCACGCACACCGTGAATGGCAGGAACGCGGGACCGCACTACTGCCCCTCGGCACCAGGTTCAACACGGTGCGCTTGGGCGCCCGACTCGTGTACACAGCGGCCGGAACAGAAGACCTGGACATCGTGACGGCGACGCTTGCCGAACTGCTCAACGGACCGGTCATCCACAACTGCGTGCAGCACACGTACGACGCGCTGATCCCGCGGTACCCAGTGGCACGATGGCCCTACCCGGACGACGCCCCGATGCTCGGCTCCGGCCACTTCCTCAGCATCCCCGCCTCCGACCTCACAGGGCCAACCGGCCTGTACTGGGCAGTGCGCCCCCGCATCGTCGGCGACCTCTGCCCCATCCAGAGCGTCTCCGCCCTGATCCACATCGCACGCGACGCCCGCTGGATGCGGACGCGATGAGCGGAAGCAAGGGTGTACCGATCGCCTCGCCGTTCAGCCCGGAGGGGTCCGCGCAGGCGCTGAACGGATCCCTCCGCGCGCACCTGATCAGCTGCCCCGCCTGCCGCACCGGGGAGTGCGAAGAGGGCGACCGGATGCGCCGCGCCCTGCGCGCCGTGCGTACCGTGCTGAAGGAGCCCGAGCCTCCCACGCCCCTCCGCAAGGAAGCTCGATGTTGATCGGTCCAGAGCCGCCCCGGTGCGGCCGATGTCGAGCCATGCTCAAGACCTGTGGATCGGGCTCGGGAAGCACGCGAAGGGGGTGCCTGCCCGAGTGATCGACTGACGGCTATCGAGGAGGCCGGTGTTCGCAGCACCGGCCGGGAAGGCGCACCCGTGCGCAGCTCAGTGGAAGCCGAAGTCAACGCCTACATGCCGGTTCGCGCCGGGACCCTCCTCGAACGCGGCCCGCTCATCGAGCGACCCCAGGAGCAGGCCACATGACCGCCATCGGCCTGCGACCGGCCACCCCCGCGGACAGCGAGCACTGCTTCCAGTTGCACAAAGCCGCCATGGGCGCCTACATCACTGCCATCTGGGGTGGGACGAACAGATCCAACGCGACTTCCACGCCCGCGCGTTCGCCCCGAGCCAATGGCACATTGCCGCCCACGACACCGACATGCTCCACGTCGAGCACCGGCCGACGGAGATCTACCTGGCGCGGATCGAGATCCACCCCGACCACCAGGGACGCAGCACCGGAAGCCGGCTCATCCGCAGACTCCTGCACCAGGCCCACCAGGAGGGACGAGGGCAGGGCGAGATCTCCACAAGTGGAATAGGAAGTACCGCATCAATCCTGGCCAGTGCTCCCCTTATGCTCAGCTTCTCTCCACGAGAACTTCACACTTGGAGCACTCCTTGCGCATACGTACCGCGGCCCCCGCCGTCCTCGCCGCCACCGCCCTCTCGGTGGGCCTGCTCGCCGCGTCCCCCGCGTCGGCGGCGACGGCACGCCACCAGGGCGGGCTGCACCTCGGCACCATCCAGTACGACAGCCCGGGCCGGGACACCCGCTCGAACTCGTCGCTGAACGCGGAGTGGGTCAACATCCACAACAACAGCCGCTCGGCGATCCAGCTCAAGGGCTACAAGCTGAAGGACAACACCGGCTACACGTACACCTTCGGCAGCTACAAGATCGGCGCCGGCAAGACCGTCAAGGTCCGCACCGGCAAGGGTTCCAACGCCTCCGGCGTGCGCTACTGGGGCCGCACCAACTACGTCTGGAACAACACCGGCGACAAGGCGCGCCTCATCAAGCCGAGCGGCTCGCAGCTCGACTCCTGCTCGTGGGCGCGGACCGGGTCCGGCTCCACCAGCTGCCACTGACCAACATCAGGGGGAGGGGGGAGGGCGACCGCTCCGCGG
>NZ_LIPN01000170.1 GCF_001418325.1 Streptomyces atriruber
GTCGACTTGCCGGAACCGGACGGACCGATCAGGCAGAAGACCTCTCCCGACTTGACCTCGAGGTCGATGCCCTTGAGCACCTCGACACTGCCGAAGGACTTGTGCACGCCCTCGGACTTCACCATGGCGGTCATCAGCGGACACCTCCCGCGCGGTTGCCCAGCGACAACATATTGGCCTTGATCTTCTGGAAGGGGGTGTCCGGCAGGGTGCGGGACGAGCCGCGGGAGTAGTACCGCTCCAGGTAGTACTGCCCGACGCTGAGGATCGACGTCATGATTAGGTACCAGCAGGCGGCGAGCAGCAGCGTCTCGACCGTGGCGCCGGACGAGGTGCCGATGTCCTGGGCGTACTTGAGGAGCTCGTAGTACTGGACGGCGGCGACCAGTGACGTCGTCTTCAGCATGTTGATGAACTCGTTGCCGGTCGGCGGCACCACGACGCGCATGGCCTGCGGCAGCACCACGCGGCGCAGCGTCTTGCCGTGGCTCATGCCGAGGGCGTGCGACGCCTCGGTCTGGCCCTCGTCGACCGAGAGCAGACCGGCGCGGCAGATCTCCGCCATGTACGCGGCCTCGTTGAGGCCCAGGCCCAGCAGCGCCGTCAGGAACGGCGTCATGAAGTCCGACCACTCGTCCTTGTAGATCGGACCGAGGTTGATGTAGTCGAAGACGAAGCCGAGGTTGAACCAGACGAAGAGCTGGACCAGGACCGGCGTGCCGCGGAAGAACCAGATGTAGAACCAGGCGATCGACGAGGTCACCGGGTTCTTCGAGAGGCGCATGACCGAGAGCAGCACACCGCCGCCGACGCCGATGAGCATCGAGAGGAAGGTGAGGATCAGCGTCTCGCGGACACCCTTGAGGATGCGCTCGTCGAAGAAGTTGTCGGGGATCGCGCCCCAGTTGATGTCGCCCTGCGAGAAGGCGTAGACGATGGCGGCGAGCACGCCGATCGCCAGGACCGCGGCGATGTAGCGGCCGAAGTGCCGGACCGGGATGGCCTTGATGGCCTCCGCCGGGCGGGCCGTGGGGACGTCGTCCGCCGGGCCCTTCTTGGAGATGTCTGGGGTCACGTGAGTGGCCTTTCAGCGACTGGGAGGGAAGGGGGAGGGGGTCACTTGCCGCCGTTGATCACGGCTTCCTTGACCGCGCCTTCCTCGACGCCCCACTTCTTGATGATCTTTTCGTAGTCGCCGTTCTTGATGATCGCTTCGAGGGCCGCCTGGATCGCGTCGCGCAGCTCGGGGTTCTTCTTGGAGACGGCGATGCCGTACGGAGCCGCCTCGACCTGCTCGCCGACCAGCTGGAAGTCCTTGCCGCCGCCCGAGATCTTCACCGCGTACGCGGCCACCGGGAAGTCGGACGAACCCGCGTCGGCGCCGCCGGAGCGCAGTCGGGTCTGGGCCTGCTGGTCGTTGTCGAACTGCTCGATCGCGATCTTCTTGCCGCCCTTGCACTTCTTCGACTCGGCCTTGGCCAGGTCGTGCGAGACGGTGCCGCGCTGGACGACGATCTTCTTGCCGCAGAGGTCGGCCCAGGTCTTGATGCCCTGGTCGTCGCCCTTCTTGGTGTAGATCGAGACGCCCGCCGTGAAGTAGTCGATGAAGTCGACGCCGGCGCCGACCTTCTTGCCGTTCTCCTCGTCGATGCCTTCCTGACGGTTCTTGGTGTCCGTCATGGCCGACATCGCGACCTGGTAGCGCTTGGAGCGCAGGCCGCCGAGGAG
>NZ_LIPN01000171.1:0-552 GCF_001418325.1 Streptomyces atriruber
TGCGCGCCGCCGACCTCGCCGACGAGTTCGCCGTCAGCCTGATGACGATCCACCGCGACCTGGACTTCCTGCAGTCGCAGGGGTGGCTGCGCAAGGTGCGCGGCGGGGCGACGGGGCTGCCGTCCGCGCAGTTCCACGGCAGCGTCGCCGAGCGGATGTCGACGATGGCGCAGACGAAGCAGCAGCTGGCGCGCGCGGCCGCACGGGAGCTGGTGCCGGGGCAGACGGTGCTGCTCGACGACAGCACGACCTGTCTGCACCTGACGCGGCTGCTCACCGAGCGCACACCGCTGACGGTCATCACCAACTCGCTGCCCGCGATCACGGCGCTCGCCAAGGAGCCCGGTGTCTCGCTGATCGCGCTCGGCGGCAGCTACTTCCCCGCGTACGACGCCTTCATGGGCCTGCACACCGCGGACAGTGTGGAGGCGTTTCGCGCGGACGTCCTCTTCATGTCGACGACGGCCGTGACGCGCGGCCGCTGCTACCACACGTCACCGGAGACGGTGCAGGTCAAGCGCGCGATGATGGCGGCGGCCACGCGCCGGGTGC
>NZ_LIPN01000171.1:617-61288 GCF_001418325.1 Streptomyces atriruber
CGGGGTCATGACACAGGCTCTGAGGCCTCCGCCGAGACCTCAGCGGGGAACCCGGCCCGCCAGCTCGTCCCAGTGCACCGTGCGGTCGCACCACCGCTCCAGGAGTACGCGGTCGTGGCCGACGGCGAGCAGTCCGGCGCCGCGCTCGGCCCGGTACTCCTCGACGACGTGGACGAGCGCCGCCGTCGTCGAGGCGTCGAGCATCGCCGTCATCTCGTCGCAGATCAGCCATCGCGGACGGAGCACCAGCGCACGGGCCAGACAGGCCCGTTGCAGCTGGCCGTCGCTGACCTCGTGCGGGCGGCGGCCCAGGAGGTCCTTGCCGAGGCCGACCCGGGCGGCCAGCTCCGGGACCGTGGCGGCCGCTTCGCTGCCGCGCCCGACGGCCCGCAGCGGTTCCGCGATCAGGGCGGTCAGGGGCAGGCGGGGGTCCGCGGAGAGCCGCGGCTGCTGGAAGACGACCCCGAAGGCGGTGCGCAGCTCGCGGGGCGCCCGGTGCCGCCAGCCGCGTGCGGTCTCGCCGTCGATGACGACCTGGCCCGCATCGGGCCGGTGCAGGAGCGCGGCGACCCGCGCCAGGGTGGACTTGCCGCAGCCGCTGGGCCCGAGCAGGCCCACGGACTCGCCGGGCGCGAGGGTGAGGCCGACGTCCCGGACGACGGGGGCGCGGCGGTCGTACCCGGCGGTGATGGAGCGCAGTTCAAGCACGGGGTGCCTCCAGCACGTCCGCGTGGGGGTGGTGGCAGGCCGTGCCGCCGGTGAGCGCGGGCAGCGCCTCGCAGGCCCCGTCGGCCCGGTCGCAGCGCGCCGCGAAGGCGCATCCCTCGGGGAGGGCGGACAGTTCGGGCGGCATGCCGGGGACCGGGATGAAGGCGCGCTCCGGCAGGGCGTTCAGGAGCCCGCGGGCATAGGGATGCCGGGGTCCGGGCGTACCGAAGAACTCGTCCGCGTCGGCGAGTTCGACGACACGGCTCGCGTACATCACGGCGACCCGGTCGGCGATGCGCTCGGCGGCGGCGAGGTCATGGGTGATCAGGAGCAGCGCGCGGTCGTCGCCGACGTGTCGGCGCAGCTCGTCGACGGTGCGGTCCACCAGGTCCCGGTCGAGGCCGGTCGTGGGCTCGTCGGCGAGGAGCAGCGGCGCGTCGCCGATCAGGGCGAGCGCGGTGGCGGCGCGCTGGGCGAGGCCGCCGGACAGCTCGTGCGGATAGCGGTCGAGGTGGCCGAGGGGGAACGCGGCGCGCTCGGCGGCCGCCTCGGCCGCGGCCCTGAGCTGAGGCTTCCGCACGCCCGAGAGCTCGCGCAGCGTCTCCTCCAGCTGGGAGCGGACGGTGCGGACCGGTGTCAGGTGGGCGGCGGGGCTCTGCGGTACGAGGCCGACGCGGCGGCCGCGCACGGTGCGGGCCAGCGTCCGCTCGTCGGCGGTCAGCAGGTCGACGCGGCCCGCGCCTCCGGCGTCGCCGATCAGCGCGGATCCGGCGGTCTCCGCGTTCTGCGGGAGCAGTCCGAGCAGCGCGGAGGCGAGCACGGACTTGCCGCAGCCGCTCTCGCCGACCAGGGCGAGGCACTCCCCCGCCGCGAGGTCGAAGGTGGCGTCGGTGACGGCGGACACGTGGCTGCCGCCGCGCATGCGGAACCGCACGGAGAGACCGCGGACGGAAAGGACGGGGACCGTCACAGCATGAGCTCCGATCGGCGCCGAGGGTTGATCCGTTCCCGCCAGGCGCCCGCGAGGCCCGCGATCGCCAGGGTGGGCACGATAATGAACAGGCCGGGGAACAGCGTGGGCCACCAGTCGCCCGCGAGGAGGGAGCCGCGCGCGCTCTGCACGAGCGTGCCGAGGCTGGCCTGGTGGGAGGGGAGTCCGAGGCCGAGGAAGGACAGCGCGGACTCGTGCCAGATGGCGTGCGGCACCATCAGGACGGCGGCGAGTCCGGCCTGCGGCAGGACACCGGGCAGCAGGTGCCGCACCGCGACGCGCAGCCGCGAGGCACCGCCGGAGACCGCCGCGTCGACGTAGGGCCGCGAGCGCAGCGACAGGACCTCGGCGCGCACGATGCGGGCGGTGGACAGCCAGTGCGTGAGCGCCACGGAGACGACGACCGGCCAGACGCCGGGCCGGAACATCGCGACGATGAAGATACCGAGCAGCAGGTGCGGCACGGAGGCGAAGACGTCCACGAGGCGCATCACGAGCCGGTCCACCCAGCCGCCCGACGCGGCGGCGAGCGCGCCCACCGCCGTGCCGATGACGGTGGCGACGACGGCCGCGACGACACCCACCAACAACGAGACCCGCAGCCCGTACACGCAGCGCAGCAGCAGGTCGCGGCCGACGTCGTCGGTGCCGAAGGGATGGGCGAGCGACGGCGGCCGCAGCTTCGCGGCCAGGTCGACGGCCTGCTCGTCGAGGTGGACGAGCGGCGGTACGAGGAGGACGGCGAGGACGACCGCGGCGACGAGCACCGCGGAGGTGCGCACCCGCCACGTGCGCGTGGAGCGGCGCACGCCGCCCCGGTCGCGCCACACGATGTCAGCCATCCCGGCCTTCTCAGCCCTGTCAGCCTTCTCAGCCATCGAATCCCACCCTCGGATCGGCGAGGCCGTACAGGAGATCGGCCACGAGGTTGCCCAGGAGGACCGCGACCGTGGCGAGCGCGGTCAGCGCGGCGAGCAGCGGGAAGTCCACGGACGTCGCGGCCTGCACGGTGGCCGCGGCGATGCCCGGCCAGCTGAAGACGGTCTCCACCAGAAGCGCTCCGGTGATGAGTTCGGGCACGCGCGAGCCGATGAGCGTGAGGACGGGCAGCATGCCGGAGCGCAGCGCGTGGCCGAGGAGGACGGTCCGCTCGGCGAGGCCACGCGCGCGTGCGCCGCGCACGGGGTCGTCGCCCAGGGCGTCGCCGACCCCCTGACGCACGTACAGCACGAACCAGGGCAGCTGGGAGACCGCGAGCACACCGGCGGGCAGCACCAGATGGCTCACGACCTGTCCGGCCGTCACGGTCGAGCTGGCCGTGTCGGTCAGTCCGCCGGAGGGCAGGACGCCGAGCTTCAGCGCGAAGAACCAGACGGCGAGGAGGCCGAGCCAGAACGGCGGCGCGGCTTCGAGGGTGTACGCGAGGGACGTGACGGCACGGTCGAGCCAGCCGCCGGGCCTGCGGGCGGCGAGCACGCCGAGCGCGGTGCCGAGGAGGATGGCGACGACGAACGCGGTCGCGGCGAGCAGCACGGACCAGCCGATGCGTTCGCCGATGGCGTCCGCGACGGGCTGCCTGAGTGTGCTGGAGTCCCCGAAGTCACCGGTGAGGGCCGAGGTCAGCCAGTCCCACCAGCGGGCGGTCAGCGGCCGGTCGACGCCGAGGTTGGCGCGCAGCTGGTCGAGGTTCTCCTGCGAGGCGGTGAGTCCGGCCGTGCCCGCGTACGCCTTGACGGGGTCGAAGGGCGACGCGGCGGCGATGGCGAAGACCCCGAAGGTGACGAGCAGCAGCACGGGGACGGCGAACAGCGCCCGCCGGGCCACGAGCCGGGCCATCGGCCCCCAGGGGAGGCGACGGCGCGTCGCCTCCCCCGGAGTCCTTGTTGTCGCAGAGGTCACTTCTTCGGCTGCCAGTCCTCGACGTTCCACCAGGGACCGGAGGCCAGACCGTGGTCGTGCGGCTCGACCTGCGTGCTCAGGTCGCCGAACTTCTTGTCGACGACGTAGAGGTGGTCGATGTGCGTGAGGAACGTGTAGCCCGGGTTCTTCACCAGCTCGCGCTGGATCGTGTCGTAGGCGGCCTGGCGCTCGGCGTGGTCGCCGCTCTTGCGGGCGTCCTCCAGGGCCTTGTCGACCTTGGCGTTGTCGTAGTGCGCCATGTTGTTGAAGCCGTCACCGGCCAGGGAGGACTTCAGGAGCGTGTACTGGTCGAAGTCCGGGTCGGCCGGGGAGCCGCCGCCTGCGAGGACCGCGTCCTTGGGCATACGGGGCTCGATGACCTCCCACGTGCCGGACTGCACCTCCACCTTGACGCCGATCTTCTTGGCGTCGGAGGCGTAGGCGAGGGCGTGGTCCTGGCGGAGCTTGTCGCCGGAGAGGTACCAGAGCGGGAACTTCGCCCGGACGCCGTCCTTCTCGCGGATGCCGTCCTTGCCCGGCTTCCATCCGGCGTCGTCGAGGATCTTCTTGGCCTTGTCGGCGTCGAACTTGCGCTCGGTGCCCTTGGTGAACCACGGGCTGTCGGTCGGGACGGGCCCGTAGGCCTCCTTGCCCTCGCCGTACAGGATCGAGTCGACCATGGCCTTGCGGTTCACGCCGATGTCGAGGGCGCGCCGGATGTCGGTGTCACCGGCGACCTTGTTGCCGGAGGGCAGGGTGACGACGCGGTAGTCGAAGGTCTTGGCTGCGTAGGTGTTCTTGCCGCTGTCGCTCTTGTACTTCTTGGCGAGGTTGGGCGGCAGGATCGCGCCGTCGAGCTCACCGGCGTCGAGCCGGGTGGCGCGGACGTCGTCGTCCTTGATGATCGCCATGGTGAAGTTCTTGACCTTCGGCGCGCCGCCCCAGTAGCCGGGGTTGGCCTTGAAGGTCAGCTTCTCGCCCTTGGACCACTTGACCAGCTCGTACGGTCCCGTGCCGATCGGCTTGGTGGTGAAGGCGCCGGTGTTCACGTCCTGCTTGCCCGCGACGTGCTCGGGCGCGATGGGCAGGACGGTGCGCTCGGCGAACGGCGCGTAGGGGTACTTGAGGTGGAAGACGACGGTGTCGTCCCCCTTCGCCTCGACGCTCTTGACGGCGTCCAGCTCGGTCTTGGACGCGTTGTTGGTCTTCTTGTCGAGGATCGTCTCGTACGTGAAGACGACGTCCTTGGCCGAGAAGGGCTTGCCGTCGCTGAACTTGACGCCCTTGCGCAGCTTGTACGTGTAGGTCCTGCCGTCGTCGGCGACCTCGGGCAGCTCGGCCGCGAGAGCGGGCTTGAGCTTCATGTCGGCGTCGTGCGTGAGCAGGCCGTCGAAGATCTTCGAGTTGCCGTCCTTGCCGTAGCCGAGGAGCGGGCTGAGGGTCTCGGGCTCGTACGCGATGCCGACGACCGCGGAGTCCTTGGCGCCGCCGTCGCCGTCACCCGGCGCCGAGCACGCGGAGGCGGCGACCGCCGTTGCGGCCGCCATCGCCACCGCGCCTGCGCCCCGTATCGATCGGGCCCTCATGCTCCACACCCCTACTGAAGATCAGATGTTATTGCGAACGGGTCGCAATTATGCCGTACGTAATGGTGGCGTAAAACACGCAGCCCACACCTGGTAGGTGTGGGCTGCAGGAAAATACCGGGGTGGGGTGTCCGGGGAGCGCCGGACGTAACCGGGGAGGGTCAGGGGGCCTGGAGGTCGACCAGCCCCGCCAGCGCCTCGCGGTGCCGGCCCGCCGTGCCGTAGGCGATCGAGTCCGCCTTGGCGCGCTTCAGATAGAGGTGGACGGGGTGCTCCCAGGTCATGCCGATGCCGCCGTGCAGCTGCAGCGCCTCCTCGGCGGCGTGCACCGTCACGGAGCCCGCGTAGGCCTGGGCGAGGGCGGCTGCCACGTCCGCGTCGGCGCTGTCCGTGGCGAGGGCGTCGGCGGCGTTGCGCGCCGCGGCACGGGTGTTCACGACCTCCAGCCACAGCTGCGCGAGCCGGTGCTTGAGCGCCTGGAAGGACCCCACGGGCCGGTTGAACTGGTGCCGCTCCTTGGTGTACCGGACGGTCTCCGTCAGGCACCACTCTGCGACACCGAGCTGCTCCGACGCCAGCAGCGCGGCACCGGCCCGCAGGCCTCGTCGGACCGCCGCGTCGGCGTCCCGCGTCAGTTCGCGTGCCGCGGCCGCGTCGAAGGTCACCGTGGCGAGCGGCCGGGTGAGGTCGAGGGAGGTCTGCGCCGTGACGGTGACGCCGTCCTGCGCCGTGTGGACCGCGAAGAGGCCGCCGTCGGCGGGGACGAGCAGCACATCGGCGCCGACCGCGTCCGCGATGCCGGTCAACTCGCCGTGCAGCGCCCCCGCTTCATGGCGTACGCCCTGGAAAGGAGCGCCGGGCGCCACCGCGAGACCCACCGCGAGCGCGCCCACCGTGCGCCCGGCGGCGAGCGCGGCGAGCAGCTCGGAGGCCTCGCCCGCTTCGCTCCCGACGCAGGCAAGCAGTGTCTCCGTGGCGACGACGGCGCTGGTGAGATACGGCACCGGCGCGACCACGCGGCCCAACTCCTCCAGGACGACGGCGGCTTCGCGGTGGGTGGCGCCCTGACCGCCCAGGTCCTCGGGCACGAGGAGCCCGGCGAGACCCATGCCTTCGGCGAGCGCCTTCCACAGCTCGCGGTCGTGCGGTCCGGCGGCCGCCGGGGATTCGGCGCGGGCCAGCACGGTGGCGGCATCGCACCGGTCGGCGAGCAGGCCCCGCACGGCCGAGCGCAGTGCCTCTTCCTCTTCGGAGTAGAGCAGGTCACTCATCGCGCGAGGTCCTTCCAGGCGACGTCCTTGTCGGTGCGCGGCTCGGCGGGCAGGCCCAGGACGCGCTCGGCGACGATGTTCAGCAGGACCTCGCTGGTCCCGCCCTCGATGCTGTTGCCCTTGGACCGCAGATAGCGGTAGCCCGCGTCACGGCCCGTGAAGTCGACCAGCTCGGGCCTGCGCATCGTCCAGTCGTCGTACAACAGCCCCTCCTCGCCGAGGAGTTCCACCTCCAGGCCGCTGATCTCCTGGTTGAGGCGGGCGAAGCCGAGCTTCATGCCGGAGCCCTCGGGGCCCGGCTGTCCCGCGACGAGCTGCTGGCGCAGCCGCTCCCCGGTGAGCCGGGCCACCTCCGCGTCGACCCAGAGCTTCAGCAGGCGCTGGTGGAGGTCGTGGGTGCGCAGGTCGGGGCGGTCGCGCCAGGCCGCGGCGACCGGGCCGATCATGCCGCCCTCGCGCGGGATGCGCATGCCGCCGATGGAGACGCGCTCGTTCATGAGCGTGGTCTGGGTGACCTTCCAGCCGTCGCCGACCTCGCCGAGGCGGTGCGCGTCGGGGATGCGCACATCGGTCAGGAACACCTCGTTGAACTCGGCCTCGCCGGTGATCTGGCGCAGTGGCCGCACCTCGACGCCGGGGTCGGTCATGTCGCACACGAAGTACGTGATGCCGCGGTGCTTGGGCAGGTCCGGATCGGTGCGGGCGATGAGGATGGCCCAGCGCGCGGTGTGGGCGCTGGACGTCCACACCTTCTGGCCGTTCACCACCCAGTCGCCGCTCTCCCCGTCGCGGACGGCGCGCGTGCCGAGCGCCGCGAGGTCGGAGCCCGCGCCCGGCTCACTGAAGAGCTGGCACCACACTTCCTCGCCGGTCCACAGCGGGCGCAGGAAGCGGCGCTTCTGCTCCTCGGTCCCGAAGCCGAGGACGGTGGGCGCCGCCATGCCGAGGCCGATGCCGATGCGGCGCGGGTCGTTGTCCGGCGCGCCCGCGGCCTCCAGTTCGGCGTCCACGACGGCCTGCAGGGAGCGCGGCGCGCCCAGGCCGCCGAGGCCCTCGGGGTAGTGCACCCAGGCGAGACCGGCGTCGAAGCGGGCCTCCAGGAAGGCCGCGCGGTCCACCGCGGCGGGCGGGTGCGCGGCGAGCAGCGCGCGGGTGCGGGTGCGCAGTTCGTCGGCGTCGGTCATGCGGCACCTCCGTGCGGCAGGACGACCACGCGGCCGGTCGTGACGCCGTCGGCGACACGCTGCACGGCGGAAGCGGCGTCCGCCATCGGCACCCGCTCGCTCACCAGCGGCTTGATGGCACCCTTGGCCGCCAGCCCGGCCAGCTCCTCGTGACAGCGCAGGATGGAGCGCGGGTCCTTGGTCTTGTACAGGCCCCAGTGCAGGCCCACGATCGAGTAGTTCTTCACGAGCGCGTGGTTGAGCGCGGGGGTGGGGATGGTGCCGCCGGCGAACCCGATGACGATGATCCGCCCCTCGAAGGCCACGCACTTCGCGGACTGGGCGTAGGCGTCGCCGCCCACCGGGTCGTAGATCACGTCGGCGCCACGACCGCCGGTCGCTTCCTTGACGGCGCCGATCACGTCGTCCGCATGCCGGTCGAGGACGAGGTCACAGCCGAGGTCGCGCGCGACCCGCACCTTGTCCTCGCCGCCGACGACACCGATGACCCTGGCGCCCGCCGCCTTGCCGAGCTGCACCGCGGCGCTGCCCACGCCACCGGCGGCCGCGTGCACCAGGAGCGTCTCGCCCGCCTGGAGGTGCGCGCGGCGGTGCAGGGCGAACCAGCCGGTCTGATAGCCGATGTGGAGCGCGGCGGCCTCCGCGTCGTCGAGCGCGTCGGGGGCGGGCAGCAGCCCGGCGGTGTCCGCGACGGCGTACTCGGCGAGACCTCCGTGCGGCAGCACTGAGTTGGCGATCACGCGCCGTCCGTCCTCCGTCTCGCCGCAGATCTCCACGCCCGGCGTGAACGGCAGCGGGGGCCTGACCTGGTACTGCCCGCGGCAGAGCAGCGCGTCCGGGAAGTTGATGTTCGCGGCGCGGACCTTCAGCAGCACCTGCCCCTCGTCGAGCGGAGGGCGTTCCACCTCGGCGAGGCGCATCACCTCGCCCGGCTCGCCGTTCTCGTGCACTTGCCATGCCTGCATGCGGGGCCTCCACGGGGCTGTCGTAGACCGTGCTCGTCCGCATACTAAGCGGTCGCTTGCCCCTAAGGGAACAGTCCCGGGAGCCGTCAGTCCGCGTGACCCTTGCGGGTGGGCCGCGCCCTTACGTGCATGCGCTCCCCCTGCGGCCCGAAGAGGCTGATGAACTCCGCGCCGCCCTCGCTCGTGGCCCCGAACCAGTGCGGAACCCGGGTGTCGAACTCCGCCGCCTCCCCCGGCCCGAGCACCACGTCGTGGTCCCCGAGGATCAGGCGCAGCCTGCCCGAGAGCACGTACAGCCACTCGTACCCCTCATGGGTCTGCGGGTCCGGGGCGGGTGAGGTGCGGGCGGGCTCGATCACCTTGTACGCCTGGAGGCCGCCGGGCTGGCGGGTGAGCGGCAGCATGGTGCGGCCGTGCCGCACGATGGGCTTGGCCCGCACGCGCGGATCGCCCACCGGCGGGGCGCCGACCAGCTCGTCCAGGGGGACCTGGTGGGCGCGGGCGATCGGCAGGAGTAGTTCGAGGCTGGGCTTGCGGTGACCGGACTCCAGGCGGGACAGCGTGCTGACCGAGATGCCCGTGGCCGCGGAGAGGCCCGCAAGGGTGGCGCCGCGCTCCTTGCGGATGCGGCGCAGCCGGGGTCCCACCTCGGTGAGGACCTGATCCATCGCCTCCGGCTCCGCGCTCTCGCCGCCGCTGCCGACCGTCTCTTCTCTCATACCCTCCATCATGCCAGTTGTTGCGGTATCAGCAAAGGCGCTTGTCGATACCGCATCTTCGGGAGCATGGTGCGAGTGGAGGTGATCCCCATGAACGGGAGCGCGAACGAGAGGCGGAACGCAATGGGCAACGGGATGGCGTACGACGCGGTGGTCGTCGGCGGAGGCACGGCGGGGCTGAGCGCGGCGCTCGTGCTCGGCCGTTCCCGCCGACGGGTCCTCGTGGTCGACGCGGGCGAGCCGCGCAACGCGCCCGCCGCGCACATGCAGGGCTACCTGTCGCGGGACGGCATGCCGCCCGCCGAGTTCCTCGCCGAGGGACGACGGGAGCTGGAGCGGTACGGCGTGCAGGTCGTGCGCGACCGCGCCTCGGCCGTGACGCCGGACGGCACCGGGGAGTTCGAGGTCGCGCTGGCGGCCGGCGGGGCGGTGCACGCGCGCCGGATCGTCATGGCGACGGGCCTCGTGGACGAGCTGCCCGCCGTGCCGGGGCTACCCGAGCGCTGGGGCCGTGACGTGCTGCACTGCCCTTACTGCCACGGCTGGGAGGTACGGGACGAGTCCTTCGGCGTCCTCGCCGGGGACCCCTTCAGCAGTCACCAGGCGCTGCTCGTCACCCAGTGGTCCAAGGACGTGACCCTGTTCCTGCACACCGTGCGGGACCTGCCGGACGCGGAGTGGGAGCGGCTCGCGGCCGCCGGGGTCCAGGTCGTGGAGGGCGAGGTCGCGGGTCTGGCGGTCGAGGACGACCGGCTGACGGGGGTGCGGCTCGCCGACGGCCGGGTCTTCCCCCGCTCGGTGCTGTTCGTCGCCGCGAAGCCGCTGCCCCGCGACGGTCTCCTGACCGGGCTCGGCGCCGAGTTCGGGGACACCCCCGTCGGGGCGTATCCGAAGGTGGACGAGACGGGCCGCACCAGCGTGCCGGGCGTCTGGGCCGTGGGCAACGCGGCGAGCCCCGTGGAGCAGGTGATCAACGCGGCGAGCGCGGGCTACCGGGCCGGTCTGACGATCAACGCCGATCTCGTCATGGCGGACGTCGAGGCGGAGGTGGCCCGGCGCCGGGCGGGGGTCTTCACTCCTCGGGCGGAGGCGGAGGTCTCACGCGTGTCGGCCGGTGCCCGCACCCACGAACTCGCCGCGGGCTAGGGGCTGTCAGAAGGCCCCTGGGGCCATCGGCCATCCGACTCCGTGTCCAGCAGGATCCACTGGTCGTCCGGCACGTCCGCCGGGGCCGGGGCAGGGGCCGGGCGGGACTCCTCGCGCCAGGCGGATCCCACGGCCGCCGTGGCGATCCGCCGCCAGAACCGGGCCGCGCCCGCATTGGCGGGCTGGAACGCGATCCCCCACGCGCCGGGCCGGGAGCGCAGCAGCTCAAGGGCGGCCGCCCGGCCGACGCCGCGTCTGCGCAGCGCCCGTACGACGAAGAAGGCGGAGATCGAGGTCGCGCCCTCGGGCATCGGGCGCGTGAGCACGAAACCGGCGGGCGCCGACCCGTACTGGATCAGCAGGGCCGACCGCTCCGGCTCGTCGAAGAACAGCGGCAGCCTGCTGAACCCGAAGGTCCCGTCGGCGGCCGGGAGGTGACCGAGGAACTCCGACATGTCGTGGCGGTACAGCTGGGCCAACCGCTCGATCACGGGCCGCAGTTCGGCATCGGCCGGCCGAAGGACGGTTCGTACGTGTTCTTCCGCGCAGGTCATCCGGGGATTCTCGCACCGTACGCGAACTGCGGCCCCGTCAGGGCGCGTTCGTGAAGGAGCGGCGGTACGAGCGGGGCGGCACCCCTCGGCGGCGCACGAACTGTTCGCGCAGGACTGCCGCGCTTCCGTAGCCGACACGGCGGGCGATCTCCTCGACCGGCAGGTCCGTGGTCTCCAGGAGTTCCTCCGCGCCGCTCAGCCGCAGGCTCCGCAGCCAGGCGTGCGGCGTGGTGCCGGTCGCGGCGGTGAAGCGGCGGGCGAAGGAGCGTTTGCTCATCACGGCGCGCCGGGCCAGCTCCGCGACGGGAAGCGGCTCGTGGAGGTTCTCGCGGGCCCAGGCGAGCACTTCGGACAGCCGGTCGTCGTGGCAGTCCTCGGGAACGGGGGCGGCCAGGTACTGCGCCTGCCCTCCGTCGCGGTGCGAGGGCAGCACCACGTCCCGGGCGACGGCGTTGGCCAGCGCGGCACCGTGCTCCCGCCGCAGCAGGTGCAGGCAGAGGTCGAAGCCCGCCGCGGCCCCCGCGCCCGTGATGACGCGCCCTTCGTCGATGTAGAGGGCGTCGGGTTCGACGGTGACGTCCGGATGGCGACGGGCGAGCAGGTCGGCGAAGCGCCAGTGCGTGGTGGCCCGCCGCCCGTCGAGCAGTCCGGCGGCGGCGAGCGCGAAGGCGCCGACGCAGTGGGCCGCGACGAGGGCGCCGCGCTCGTGCGCCGCCGACAGCGCGTCGAGCACCGCGGGGGCGGGCGGGGTACGGAAGTCGGCCCAGGGCAGGGCGATCACGAGGTCGGCGCGCGCCAGCCGGTCCAGGCCGTGCGTGATGGTGAGCGGCACGCCGACGTCGGTGGGGACCGGCCCCGGCCGGTCGGTGCACAGGGCGAGGTCGAAGCCGGGCACCGCCTCGCCGTGCGGGCCGAAGACCTCGGTGACGATGCCGACGGCGAGCATGCCGACCCCCGGCGGGGTGTAGGCGGCGACTGTCGTGAAGGGAGGCACGCGCGCAGTGTGGCACGGTTGGCAGCAATCCTGCGATCAGCGGCACTTGTGCCACTCGTGGGCCGACCCGCCGCCCGGAAGGATGACGGCCATGACGAACGCACCGCTCGGCCGCAGCGCCGCATACACGGTCCTGACCACCGGTTACGTCGGCTCCACCGGCCCCGGAGTCGCCGCCACCGTCTCCTACGTCACCGACGGCGACCGGCACGTGATCTTCGACCCGGGCATGGTGGCGAGCCGCGACCGCATCCTCGCCCCGCTCGCGGAGCTGGGGCTCGGCCCCGACGACATCACCGACGTGGTGCTCAGCCACCACCACCCGGACAACACCGTGAACGTGGGCCTGTTCGGGCAGGCCACCGTGCACGACCACAAGGTGGAGTACCTCGGCGACCAGTGGCGGAACCGGGATGCGGAGGGGTACGAACTCACCCCGTCGCTCCGGCTGATCCGCACCCCGGGCCACAGCACGGAGGACATCACCCTGCTCGCGGGCACGGACTCGGGCGTGGTCGCCTTCGCCGGTGACCTGTGGTGGCACGCGAACGGCCCGGCGGACGACCCGGTGGCCCCCGACCGCGCGGTGCTGCGCGACTCCCGGATCCGGGTGACGGAGGCCGCGGACCTGATCGTCCCCGGCCACGGCGCCCCGTTCGCGCCGGACGCGACCACGCCTCTCTGAGGGCCGCCCCGCGGGGCCGCCGCTCTCTAGCCCAACCAGGTCACATCTGCGCCCAACCCTCCCCCCGTCGGTGCGTCCCCACGACCGGTGCGCGCCGCTCGGACGATGTTGGTGCCGGTGTGCGCACCGGTGGCGGTTTCGGCACCGGACAGGGAGTCGGAGCGAGGGAGCCCACGATGCCGGAACTGTTCGTCGACGGGCAGTGGACAGGGGCCGTCGAAGGCGGACGACGGGACGTGGTCAATCCGTTCGACGCGTCCGTCGTGCGGCAGGTCGACGATGCCGGGGAGGCGGACGTCGACCTGGCCGTGCGGGCCGCCCGGCACGCCTTCGACCGCGGCGACTGGTCGGCGGCGCCCACCCGGGAGCGGGCCGACGTGCTGCTGCGGGTGTCGCGGTTCCTGCTGCGCGACCAGGAGGAGATCGCCCACGTCGAATCCCTCGACACGGGCAAGACGCTCGCCGAGGCGCGGATCGACGTCGAGGACGTCTCGAACGCGTTCCGCTACTTCGCGGAGATCGCCGACAAGGACGGCGGCCGCGTCGTGGACGTCGGCCCCGACGTACTCAGCCGGGTCACCTACCACCCCATCGGTGTCTGCGCTCTCATCGCGCCGTGGAACTACCCGCTGCTGCAGGCCTCCTGGAAGGTCGCCCCCGCCCTGGCCGCGGGCAACACCTTCGTGCTCAAGCCCAGTGAGGTCACGCCGCTCTCCACCCTCCACATGATCCGGCTCATCGCCGAGGCGGGCGCCCCCGCCGGGGTCGCGAACCTGGTGCTCGGCCCGGGCGGCACCGTGGGCGCCGCGATGTCCTCGCACCCCGACGTGGACCTGGTCTCCTTCACCGGCGGCCTGGCCACCGGGCGGCGGATCATGGAGGCGTGCGCGCCGGGCGTGAAGAACCTCGCCCTTGAGCTCGGCGGCAAGAACCCCAACGTGGTGTTCGCCGACTGCGACTTCGAGGCGGCGGTCGACCACACCCTGGAAGCATCGTTCCTGCACTCGGGGCAGGTCTGCTCGGCGGGTTCCCGGCTGCTCGTGGAGGACTCCCTGCACGACCGGTTCGTGGAGCGGCTCGCCGCGCGTGCCCGAACCGTCCGCCTGGGCAACGGCCTCGACCCGGCGACCGAGAGCGGTCCACTGAGCTCGGCGGAGCACCGGGCGAAGGTCGAGGGCTATCTGGAGGTGGCCCGGCAGGAGGGCGCCCGCCTCGTGTGCGGCGGCGGCCGGCCGGACGACCCCGAGCTGTCGCGCGGCTTCTTCCTGCTGCCCACGATCTACGCCGACTGCGACCGCTCCATGCGGATCGTGCAGGAGGAGGTCTTCGGTCCGGTCGTCACGGTGGAGCGCTTCCGCTCCGAGGACGAGGCCGTGGAACTGGCCAACGACACGCGCTACGGCCTGGCGGGCGGCGTCTGGACGAACGACGCGAGCCGCGCCCAGCGGGTAGCCGCCCGGCTGCGGCACGGCACCGTCTGGATCAACGACTTCCACCCCTATGTGCCGCAGGCGGAGTGGGGCGGCTTCGGCCTCTCCGGTTTCGGCCGGGAGCTCGGGCCGACCGGCCTGCGCGAGTACCAGGAGGCCAAGCACATCTACCAGAACCTCAGACCGGGACCCTCCGGCTGGTTCAAGGGCTGAACGGACAGAGCTCGGCAGGGCGAGGCAGGGCGCGACGGAAGGCGGCGGCATGGCCGACGAGACGACGACTTACGACTACCTGATCATCGGCGGCGGTACGGCGGGGTCCGTACTGGCCGCCCGGCTGAGCGAGGACCCGGCCTGCCGGGTCTGTGTGGTGGAGGGCGGGCCCAGCGACGTCGGCGACGACCGGATCCTGAAGCTCCGCAACTGGATCAATCTGCTCGGCTCCGAGTTCGACTACGGCTACACCACCGAGGAACAGCCGCGCGGCAACTCCCACATCCTGCACTCCAGGGCCCGGGTGCTCGGCGGCTGCTCCTCGCACAACACCCTGATCAGCTTCCTGCCGTTCCCGCAGGACCTCGACGAGTGGGTGGCGAGCGGCTGCGAGGGCTGGGGTCCCGAGACGATCCTGCCGTACCGGTCACGGCTGCAGAACACGATCGTTCCCGTCGGCGCCGCCGACCGCAACGCCATCGCGAAGGACTTCGTCACGGCGGCCACCACCCGCCTCGGCGTCCCGGTCGTCGAGGACTTCAACGCCCGCCCCTTCACCGACGGCGCCGGCTTCTTCTCCCTCGCCTACGACCCGGCGACCAACAACCGCTCCTCCGCGTCGGTCGCGTATCTGCACCCCGTCATGGACCGCCCGAACCTGACGCTCCGTCTGGAGACCTGGGCGTACCGGCTGCTCCCCGACGACGAGGGCCGCTTCACGCGCGTGCAGGTCCGCAACCCCGACGGCTCGGTGTCGACGCTGGAGGCCGAGGCGGAGGTCCTGCTGTGCGCCGGGGCCATCGACACGCCCCGGCTGCTGATGCTCTCCGGGATCGGGCCGGCCGACCAGCTGCGCGACCTGGGCATCGAGGTCCGCGCCGATCTGCCGGGGATCGGGGAGAACCTCCTCGACCACCCCGAGTCGGTGATGGTGTGGGAGACGAGCGGGCCGCTGCCGCCGAACTCGGCCATGGACTCCGACGCCGGGCTCTTCCTGCGCCGCGACGCGGCGGGCGGCCCGCGCCCCGACCTGATGTTCCACTTCTACCAAGTGCCGTTCACCGTCAACACGGAACGCCTCGGCTATCCCGTCCCCGAGCACGGCGTCTGCATGACCCCGAACGTGCCGCGGGCCCGCTCCATCGGCCGCATGTGGCTGCGCAGCGCCGACCCGTCCGTCAAACCGGCCCTGGACTTCCGTTACTTCACCGATCCGGAGGGGCACGACGAGCGCACCATCGTCGACGGCCTGCGCATCGCCCGTGAGGTCGCCGCCACCGCCCCGCTCAGCGACTGGCTGCTGCGCGAGGTCGCCCCGGGCCCTGACGTGCAGTCCGACGCGGATCTGTCGGAGTACGGACGACGCGCGGCCCATACCGTCTACCACCCGGCGGGGACCTGCCGGATGGGCGCCGAGGACGATCCGATGGCCGTGGTCGATCCGCAGCTGCGGCTGCGCGGGCACGACGGACTGCGGATCGTGGACGCGTCCGTCTTCCCGACCATGCCGACCATCAACCCGATGGTGACGGTGTTGCTCGCCGCCGAACGCGCGGCGGACCTCATCATGGCCCGGCCGGCCCCCGGGGCCGCCGTTGCGGAAGGGGCACACCAGTGACCGCAGGCACGCCGGACAGCACCGCGGACGCGGTCCCCGGGGAAGAGAATTCGGAGTTCCGCAAGGAGATGGGACCGTGGGCGAACTTCGCCCTCGGGTTCACCTATCTCTCGCCGGTGGTGAGCACGTACACCCTCTTCGGCACGGCCCTCGCCGACGGCGGCCCGCCGATGATCTGGGCGTTCGTCATGGCGGGGTGCGGGCAGTTCCTCGTCGCGCTGGTCTTCGGCGAGGTCGTCGCGCAGTACCCGGTCGCGGGCGGCGTCTACCCGTGGGCGCGGCGTCTGTGGGGCAAGCGCTGGGCGTGGATGACCGGCTGGGTCTACATGTGGGCGCTGCTCGTCACCATCACCAGCGTCGCGTACGGCGCGGGACCCTACATCGCGATCCTGCTCGGCTTCCGCCCCACCGTGCACACCACCGTGCTGTGCACGATCGCGCTGATCGTGATCTCCGTGCTCATCAACTACGCGGGCACGAAGGCGCTTTCGTGGGCGGCGCTGATCGGTTTCAGCGCGGAGCTGCTCGGCGCGCTGGTCGTCGGCATCATCCTGCTGACCACACACCGCTTCCACGGCCTCGGCGTCCTCTTCGACGACTACGGCGCGTCCGGTGACGGCTCCTATCTGCCCGTCTTCCTCGGCGCCGCGATCATCGGCTTCTACCAGTACTACGGTTTCGAGGCCTGCGGGGACGTCGCCGAAGAGGTCAAGCACCCCGGCAAGGTCATCCCCAAGGCGATGCGCCGCACCATCTACGTGGGCGGGGCCGCGGCGACGTTCACCTGTCTGACGCTGCTCCTCGCGGTCGTCGACTACCGGGCCGTGATCTCCGGGAAGGACACCGACCCGGTGGTCAGGGTCCTCTTCGACGCCCTGGGCGAGGCGGGCGCCCGGACGGTGATGGCCGTCGTACTCATCTCCTTCCTGTCCTGCACGATCAGTCTGCAGGCCGCGGCCGGGCGGCTGATCTACTCCTACGCCCGCGACGAGATGATCATCGGCCACCGGCTGCTGCGGCAGTTCTCGTCGGCGCGCGCCGTCCCTCCGTACGCGCTGCTCGTCTCGGCGGTCCTGCCCGCGCTGATCGCCGTCGGTTCGCTCATCTCGGAGGACGCCCTCACGAAGATCGTGTCCTTCGCGATCCTCGGCATCTACGCCTCCTTCCAGATGGTCGTCCTGGCGGCGCTGCGGGCCCGACTCAAGGGGTGGAAGCCGAGCGGCGAGTACCGGCTCGGCCGCTGGGGGCTGCTGGTCAACGTCGGGGCGCTCGCGTACGGGATCTTCGCCATCGTCAACATCGCCTGGCCCCGCACTCCCGAAGTCCCCTGGTACGACAACTGGATCGTGCTGCTGAGCGGCGGCACCGTGGTGGGCGCGGGCCTGGTGTACATGTTCACGACGCACCACTACGGACGCGGCGACGCGCCCTCGGGGAACGCGGTGCCCGACGAGGCGGACACCGCGTGACTCCGCGGGCCGGCGGGCCCGCGGCTAGGTGAGGTCGGCGAGGAGCGTGTCGAGCGACTTGGTGAGGGACTCGGCGTTGGCCGTGTCGAACCACGTGGTGCGGATGCGTTCGTTGCTCCCGCCGGGTGTCTCGTGGTCGCCCGCGAGCTGCGCGGGCGACCGCGTGTCGTCGTCAAGGGCACGCCCGACGGCCTGGAAGAGGCTGCGGACGTAACGGTCCGCGGCCTCGGCCGGAATGCCCTGCCGGGCGGCCCAGGCGGTGAGTGTCGCCAGGTACGCGTAGTGGGCGCTCAGCGTGCCCGTCAACGTGGAGAAGACGCCGAAGGCCGCTTCGTCCGCGACGGGGAGCGCGCCGCCGAGTCCGTCGAAGAAGGCGTCGACGACCGGGTGGGACGGGAACGTCACGGTGACGCAGCGGCGCTCGCGCACGGCGGGCAGCGGGATGGCACGCACCACGGGAGCGGTGGTGCCGAGCAGTTCGCGCAGCTCGTCGATGCCGACACCGGCCATGACGCTGAGCACGACCTTGTCGCCGCCGACCCGGAGTCCGTCGAGGGCCTCGGCACGGTCCTGGGGGCGAACGGCCAGGATCACCAGCTCCGAGCGGTCGGCGACGTCCTGGTTGTCCGCGCACACCCGCACGTTCGGATACCGCTCGGACAGCTCGGCGGCCGTCCGGGCTCCACGTGGCGAGAGGTGGATCTCCGGTGCCTCCTGGGCTCCGTCGCACAAGCCGTCCACCATGGCCCGGCCGATCTCGCCCACGCCTATGATCCCGATGCGGTTCACCACTGTTGGCCCCTGTCCTGTCGGCAGCTGTGCCCGAAGCATCTCGTGCCGTCCCGCGCCGCTGTGCACGGGCCTGGAGGTTTGGTCCCGCACGGGGTATCGATGCGCGCATGACGAACCACGACACGGAGGACGGGGCACTGCCCGGGTTGCCGTCGCCTCCCCCGCTGGGCGCGACGGCACTGCCCCCGGGCACGTACGACGGCACGGCCGTCCTCGTCACGGGTGGCGGGACGGGACTCGGCAAGGCCGTCGCCGCCGAGTTCGCGCGGCTCGGCGCCGACCTGGTGATCGCGAGCCGCAAGGAGGACCGTCTGGGGGCGGCCCGGGACGAACTGGCCGCGCTGGGCGGGCGCGTGACCGCGGCGGTCTGCGACATCCGGGACGCCGAGCGCGTCGCCGAGGTCTTCGACGCGGCGCAGGAGGCGTACGGGCTGCCGGGGGTCCTGGTGAACAACGCGGCCGCCAACTTCCCCGTGCCGGCCGAGGACATGTCACCCAACGCCTGGCGTTCGGTCGTGGACATCACGCTCACCGGCACGTTCCTGATGACGCGCGAGTTCGGCCGCCGTCACCTCGCCGCGGGCACCCCCGGCTCGGTCATCGACATCGGGGCCTCGTACGCCTGGACCGGCGGCCCCGGCTTCGCGCACAGCGCGGCGGCCAAGGCCGGGGTGAAGAGCCTGGTGGAGACCCTCGCGGTGGAGTGGGGGCCGTACGGGATCCAGGTCAACGGCCTGGTGCCGGGGCTGATGCCGCACGACGACATGACCGACGACATCCGCGCCAATCTGGACCCGGCGCCGGACAACGACTCCCGCCAGCCCGCCCTCCGCGTCGGCCTGCCCCGCGAACTGGGCTGGGCCGCCACGTTCCTCGCCTCCCCCTACGCCCGCTTCATCACGGGCCACACCCTGGTGGTCGACGGCGCGAACTGGCAGCGCCGGGGGCTGGTCAGCCCGCACGTGGTGACGGTGCGGGAACAGATGGGGAGAGCGGCGTTCGACGGCCGCGCCCCCTCCGACCGGCGCCCCGGCTCTGACAGGCGCTCCCCCTCGGACCGGCGCCCTACTTCCCCCCGAACGCCGCCGTCCGGCCCGCCGCCTTCGCCCCGTACCCCTCCCGGGAGTCCTCCGAGGTGAGCGTGATCGCCGCGTTCATGGCGACGCGGTCCAGCGCCCCCGCCATCCCCGAGTCCGCGTACGCGTCGATGCCGCGCTTGATGCCCTGCACCGCGAGCGGCGCGTTCGCGGCGATCTCGGCCGCCAGCGCCCGGGACGCCTTGCCCAACTCCTCGACCGGGACCACCTGCTGGAGGAGCCGCAGGCGCTCGGCCGTGACCGCGTCGATCCGGCGGCCGGTGAGTGCGAGCAGCTTCGCCCAGCCCGCGCCTGCCTCGCGCGCGATGCGCAGGTCGCCGCCCGCGTCCACGGCGAGGCCGAGCTGCGCCTCGGGAAGGGCGAAGACCGCGTCGTCCGCGGCGATCCGCACGTCCGCCATGAGCGCCAGCTCGAAGCCGAAGCCCAGGCAGTACCCCTGGACGGCCGCGACGACCGGCTGCGGGAGCCGTGCGAAGGCGCTGAAGCGCTCGTGGGCCCAGCGCAGCCCCTCGTAGTAGCCCCTGGTGCGCTCGGCGCCGGAGCGGCCCGTGATCGCGCCGCCCGGCGCCGTGATGTCGATGCCCGCGCAGAACGCCCGGCCCTCGGCACGCAGGAGCACCGCCCTGATGGAGTCGTCGAAGCGGATCCGGTCGGCGAACAGGCCCAGTTGGCGGGTGGCCTCCCAGCTCCACGCGTTGAGCTTGCGCGGGCGGCAGAGGGTGAGGATGCCGAGACCGTCCTCGACGTCGAGGCGCAGCCGCTCCTCGCCCTCCGGGATGTCCGTGCCGATGGTGTCGATCATCCGCGCCCCGCTCCTCCCGACCGCCCGGCCCACTCTCCTGATGGTTCGTCAGGTCAAGCAGCCTAGAGGCGCGGGCTCACCGGCTGAAGACCTCGAACGGCACCGCGGGCTTCCCGCCGAAACGCGACGCCATCGACTGCATGTTGCCCGTCAGGAACGTACGGCAGTACTTCTCGGGGTCCTCGTCCGTCAACGCCTCGATGTACGTGCGGTGTTCGAGGAGCGAGGCGACCGCGCGCTCCAGGCCCGCCGTCGCGTCCGCGGCGTGGGTGGGCGTCGACGAACCGGCGACGGCGACCCACCGCACGCCGTTCCAGGGCTCCAGGCCCTGCTCCTCGATCAGCTCCGGGAAGATCCAGCGGTTGCCCGCGTCCGCCGCGGCGTCCAGCGTGGCACGGCCGACGGCCACGTGGTCGGGGGTGTTCCAGGCGACGCCGCCCCAGGTGTCGCGGTGGTTGAGCGTGATGACCAGCTCGGGGCGGTGCCTGCGGATCGCGGCGGCGATGTCGCGGCGCAGTGCCGTGCCGTACTCGACGACGCCGTCCTTGTGGTCGAGGAACTCCACGGCCTCGACGCCGACGACGGCCGCGCTCGCGCGCTGCTCCCGCTCGCGCAGCGGCCCGCAGGTGGCGGGGTCGATCGTGTCGATGCCTGCCTCGCCGCGGGTGGCCAGGACGTACGTGACCTCGCGGCCGCCGTCCGTCCAGCCCGCTATGGCCGCCGCGCACCCGTACTCCAGGTCGTCCGGGTGAGCGACGACGGCCAGTGCGCGCCGCCAGTCCTCGGGCATGGGGGTGAGCTGGTCGGCGGGGGCGGTTGAACTCTGCGGCTCAGTCATGATTCTCAGCCTAGCGCCGGGGTCCGACAATGGGTCGGCCCCCGGCGGGCCGCCGCGGCGGGCCGCGGGACCGTGCGGCTCTCAGGCCTCGCCGCGTGCCAGCGCGAGCAGCCGGTCGAGCACCCGCGGTCCGCTCACGCGCAGCCCGTCGTGCTCGAACTCGTCCGTGACCCAGGTGCGCAGGCCGCGAATCGTGCGGGCGGTGCGCAGGGCGTGCTCCGTGTCGACGTACATGTCGTCGTGGTAGACCGCCGCGGCCACCGGCACCTCGTTCGCGGCGAGGCGCTCGGTGTCGTACAGGCGCGGCCAGTCGGTGCGCTCGGCGAGGAGGTCGGCGGTGTCGCGCAGGGGGCGCAGCGCGGGATCGCTGTCGAACATCCAGCGCTGCACGGCCTCACCGGTGAACAGCAGCGGCGCGTCGCCCGCCAGGGTCTTCTCCGCGTCGAACTGCGGGAACTCGGCACGCATCCGCTCGGCCGACCAGGCGGTGGGCCGCCCGCCCTGGCCGTAGATCGCCTCGTGCAGGACGGCGAAGAGCGGGTTGCCCGCGTACGAGAGGGCGGCCTGCACATTCTCCTGGAAGGCGTCGGAGAGCGCGAACCCTGCCGGTGTCCGCACGAAGGCGTCCTCCAGGAGGTAGTGCAGGCGGTGGCTGCCGTCGCCGGTCCCGAGCAGCATTCCGAGGGACTGGAAGGCCGGGGCGGTCAGCTTGTAGCCGCCGTTCAGGACGGGCTCGTGCTCGGCGAGGTGGGCGGCGATGCGGCGGGCCCGCTCGACGTCCTGCGGATAGCGGGCGTAGTGCGCGGCGGTCTTGCGCTCCATGCGCGGGTAGGCCGCGCGGTACACGTCGTCGGCGTGGCCGTCGAGCGTGGGCAGGCCGCCGGTGATCAGCGCGGTGGCGAGTCCCTCGGGCGCTGCCGACAGGTAGTGCGTGGCGCAGAAGCCGCCGAAGCTCTGGCCGAGGACGGTCCAGGGGGCGCCGCCCGTCACCTCGGGACGGATCGCCTCGCAGTCGCGGACGATGGAGTCGGCGCGGAAGTGGGCCAGGTAGTCGGCCTGTTCGCGGGCGCCGCCGCGCAGCGGGAGCGTCTGGCGGTTGGCGGGCGTGGAGTTGCCCGTGCCGCGCTGGTCCAGGAGGAGGACGCGGAAGTCCTGGAGGGCGCGGTCGAGCCAGGACTCCGAGCCGTTGAAGCGGGTCGCCCCGAAGCCCGGGCCGCCCTGCAGATAGACCAGCCAGGGCCGGTCCGCGCCCCCTCGGGACGCCGAGACCGCCTCCCGCGCGAAGACCTCGATCCGCTCCCCCGCCGGGTCGTCGTGGTCGAGCGGCACGCTGAAGCGGCGGTCGGCGAGGACGACTCCGGGCTGGCGGTACGAGAGGGTCACAGCGGCTCCTGGCGAGGTGGCGGACGGGTGTCTTCGTGGGCCCAGTCCAGCACATCCGCCGTTGCGCGGGGCTTGCGGGGCGGCCGAGCGCAAAGGAGTGGACAGGGGCTCGACGGCCGTCGAGCCCCTGTCGGCCTCAGCGGAAGACCTGCTCTCAGTGGAAGGCCCGCCCTCAGTGGACGACCCGCTCCACGAACGCGTCGAGGTTGTCGCGCAGGCGCTCGATCTGCTGCTCGACGGTGAGGGATTCCTCCATGCGCCCGCCCGGTGCCGCCTTCTTCCTGCCCCGCACGTACAACGAGCAGTCCAGGTCGGAGCAGATGTAGAGGCCCACCGAGTTGCCTTCGCGGCCGGCCCGGCCCGCCTTGGGGGCGGTCATGAGGGAGACGCCGCTGCCGGGATGCGTGGTCAGGCACAGCGAGCACAGGCTGCGGCGCAGGAAGCCGCGGTTGCCGGAGGCGGAGCGCAGGGACAGGCCGACGAGCTCATCGGCGCGTTCGACGACGAGGTACTTGCGATCGGGCGCCGACAGATCGAACCAGCCCAGGAAGTCCAGGTCGTCCCAGTGGTCGAGGTCCGCCAGGCTCTTGGGCATGGGGAGGCGTTTGGCCTCGCCCTTCGAGCAGTTGACGAACGAGGTACGGATGTCGTGCTCGGTCAGGGGTTTCATGGTGGTTCCTTCGAGGAGTGGGGCGGACGGTGGTGGGGCACGGCCCCGGCTCAGTGGGCCGGTGCGTCGTTTCCGGCGTGCTCCGGCGTCTTGGGCCGTACGGTGAGGCCCGCCACCAGGGCGGCGAGCAGCAGGACGCCCGCCGAGCACCGGTAGGCGACGGAGAAGCCGTGCACCATCCCTGCGTCGAGGGCCGCGCCGCCGTGAGCAGGATCGTGCGTGTGCGAGTGGACGTAACGGCTGGTGGCGCCGGTGGCGATGGTGTTGAGCAGTACGGTGCCCAGCGAAGCGCCCATCTGTTGAACGGTGTTGAGGGCAGCCGAGGCCACACCGGCGTCCTGCGCGGGCACGCCGGCGGTGGCCGTCGCGTAGACCGGCATGAAGGTCAGGCCCATGCCCAGTCCGAGGAGCAGGAGGGCGGGCAGCACGTGCGGGACGTACTGCGCATGCACGGTCAGGCGGCTGAGCAGCACCATGCCGACGGCGGCAAGGACCATGCCGGACGACATCAAGGTGCGCGGCGCCGTGCGTGGCAGCAGGCGGGCCGCGATCTGGGTCGCGCCGATGACGATCCCGGCCGAGATCGGCACGAAGGCCAGGCCCGTCCGCACCGGCGGATAGCCGAGTACGACCTGCAGGTAGTACGTGAGGAACAGGAAGACGCCGAACATGCCGACGGTGGCCAGGCCCATCGTCGCGAGCGATCCGGCCCGGACGCGGTCCTTGACGATGCGCAGCGGCAGCAGCGGGCTCGCCGCGCGGTCCTGCCACCACACGAAGGCGGCGAGCAGGATCACGCCGGCCACGAGCGGCGTGCGCACCGACGGGCTGGTCCAGCCGCGAGGTCCGGCCTCGCTGAAGCCGTACACGAGGGCGACGAGCCCGCCGCAGCCCAGCAGCACGCCCGGCACGTCCAGGTGCCCGCCCCGGCGGCCGGAGCGGTCGCGCAGGAAGGCCGGTGCGCCCAGCAGGGCGGCCAGCGCGATGGGCACGTTGACGTACAAGGACCAGCGCCAGTTCAGGTACTCGGTCAACAGACCGCCCACGATCAGCCCGACCGCGCTGCCGCCGCCGGCCAGCGCTCCGTAGACCCCGAACGCCCTGGCCCGCTCCTTGGGGTCGGTGAACGTCGTCGTCAGCAGCGACAGAGCCGAGGGCGCCAGGACCGCCGCGAACGCACCCTGCAGGGCCCGTGCCGCGAACAGCATCCCGGGACCGGCCGCCGCGCCGCCCAGCGCGGAGGCCGCGGCGAACCCGGCCAGGCCGATGACAAAGGTGCGCTTGCGGCCCACGAGATCGGCGATCCGGCCGCCGAGCAGCAGCAGCCCGCCGAAGGCCAGCGTGTAGGCGGTGATCACCCACTGCCGGTCGGCGTCCGACATGCCGAGGGCGTGCTGGGCGGAGGGCAGCGCGATGTTCACGATGGTGCCGTCAAGGATCACCATCAGCTGGGCGAGGGCGATGACGGCCAGCGCCCACCAGCGCTTCGGATCCGGTGCCGGAGTCGGAGTCGGAGTCGGGGCGGGAACCTCGCGGTCCGGGGAACGGTCGGTGGCCGTGGAAGGGGCGGACGGGAGGGATTCCCCTCCGGGACGTTTCTTGCTCATGGCGATCACGCACGTTTCGTGTCGAAGTGCTGTCGAGACAGCCGGCCGGGGACGGTCGCAGGGATGACGACGGGCCGGTGTACGCAGCACGGGGACACGGCGGCGCTCTTGCCGGTCGTGCGGCGGAGAGCGCCGAGATCACGGTGACCAGCAAGAGAAGGGCCCGTCTTCGGGCGCGCGCCCCCGCGACCCGCACGGCGACGAACCGCGCGGGTCAGGACATCTCGTGACGCGGCATCTCAGGGAGATGCCGTGGACAAGAAGCAAGAAGGGGGAAGAGTTACCGCGCGCCGCAGAGGAGGGAGGGCACACGGCCGGAGGCAACTATGGTCGCAACGCATTCGGCACGGTCCATGTCTCTCGCCTCCTTCCGGGCAGGGCACGCAGTGCGTGTCGACGCCGAGCGCGCCGAGTGGGGCGGCAGAGGACCTGCCGCACGAAATCCTGGACAGGCTACCCCATCGATGCCACCGAGCGATCAGAATTTCCGACCGCCCACGCATCCCTGGCCGCAGGCCAAGAGATGACGCCATCCTGCAGGAGCGGTGCGGGTGTCGCTCGTAGTCGCGGGCCGGTCGGCGGTGGTGCCGAACGCCCAGACAGAAGCTGTGAACGAACCTGCTCGCTGACGGCTGCTGTGGCGGCAGAGCGGTTCCGCTCGTTCGGGCGTGACGCGGGTGATCAGATCGATGCGCCGCTCGTGCTCGGGCCCGCGGGCGCCGAACAGCTACCAGCCGGTCACGAACACAGGGCCGACGACGGTGACGGCGAGGGCTCCGGCGAAGACCAGGGCCAGGACGAGGCCGACGTTCCACAGCCGCAGCCCGCGGCGCTCCCGGCGTGTCAGGTCGGAATCGCACCCCGCAGGATCACCCGCGGCTCCGGCCGGGCGCAGCCCTTCAGCCACATCTCGCCGTTCCCCATGGTTTTCGTCAGGCGCCGCCCCAGGCCGCGGCGTCCGAGCCCCACGGACCCGGCGGGCGTGTCCAGTTCACCGGGCCTCCCTCATATGACACCGGCGGCAGCGCGTGCCGTAGGCGGCCCATGGGACTGTCGGCCTCGGCCAGCCACCGCGCGGGGTCGAAGCCGTCATCCTCGCCCTGAGCGGAGGCCAGGTCGTGGACGAGCCAGTGCGCGGTCCGCGCCAGCGCCAGGCGCACCAGCCGGGTTCCGCCCGTGCGGTGCTGCTCGGTGAGCGCGCGCAGCACCCCGGCCGCAAGCAGGTAGCCGGTGCCGTGGTCGAGCGCCTGGGCGGGCAACGAGCCGGGCGACTCCGGAGAGCCCTCCAGCTCGGCGATGCCGGTGGCCGCCTGGACCAGGCTGTCGAAGCCACGCCGCTCGTGCCACGGCCCGTAACGGCCCCACGCGGACAACTGGGCGATCACGAGACCCGGACGGCGCCCGGCGAGCGCCTCGGGCGTCAGTCCCAACCTCTCCAGCGCTCCCGGCCGGTAACCGGTGACCACCACGTCCGCCTGGCCGAGCAGCTCCTCGAAGACCCGGCGGCCGGTGGCGTCATCCAGGTCCAGGGTGGCCGAGCGCTTCCCCATACCCGTGTCGTTGTGGGCCTCCTGACTTTCCGGCAGCTGTGGGGCGTCAATCCGCAGCACGTCCGCGCCGAGCAGCGCCAGCGTCCGGGTGGCGACGGGTCCGGCGAGCACCCGGGTCAGATCCAGGACGCGCAGCCCCGCACACGGCAGCGCGGCGTCACCCAGCGCCCGGTCAGGCGCATCATCGAGGCACGCCGTCGTCAGCAGCGGCTGCCCGGCGACCAGGACCCCCTGCTCGCTCGTGGCCCACTCCTCGGGGCCGCGTGCCGCGACGGCCAAACCGCCCGCCGCGTACACGCTCTGCTCCACCTCCAGCGCGCTGCGCCCCGCGATGACCCCGGCCACCGCGTCCACCGCCACCTCGTCGGCGTCCCCCGGCACCCCGAGTGCGGCGAGCAACCGGGTCCGATGGTGCGGGTAATTGGCGTGCGTGCGCACCCATCCATCGGCCGCCCGCCAGAACCGGGACAGCGGCGCGAAAGTCGACCACGCCCGCCCGTCGAGCCGCACGAGCCGGTCGCTGAGGAACGCCGTCGCGACCGCCTCGTCATCGACCCGCACCCGGGGCACGGGCCGCTCCGTGCGTACGGAAGCGAGCTCGGCGGCCGCGAGCGAGCACACCGCGACGGTGGCCCGCGCCAGCTCCATGACAGGCAGCCGCGCCGGCAGCCCTCCGGACGGGCCGCCGAAGGACACTCGGTCGAGCAGGGAGGAATCGGCACCCAATGCCGTCCAAGCCTGCGCCGTACCTGCGCCGAACACTCCTGCATCCATGTGCCCGAAGGTCCTGCCTGGGCAGGGGGCCTCCGCGCCGCCGGTCACGCAGGCCCCGCACTCGCCTCGCCACCTGCAGCGCTGATCTGGTCGGCGATGCGGCGGAGTGCGACGAGGTCGTGGGCGTTCAGGTGATCGATGAAGTGGCGGCGCACTGATGCAAGGTGCGCCGGGGCGGCACCTTGGAGGGTGGCCAGGCCCTCATCGGTGAGGATCAGCAGACAGCCGCGGCCGTCGTCGGGATCCGGGGCACGCCGGATGAGTCCCCGGGTCTCCATGCGTGTTGCGTGCCGGGACAGGCGGCTGCGCGACCACTGCATCTTCGCGGCCTGCTCACGCAGCGTTCTGGTCGCGTCCGCGTGCTCGGACAGGGTGCTGAGCACCTCGTAGTCGGCCTCGGACAAGCCGAGTTCGGCCAGGTCCTGGCCGATGTGCGCCTGGACTTCGGTCGTCATCCGACGGTAGGCCCGCCAGGCGCGTTCCTCGTCGGCTGTCAGCCAGGAAACGCTGGCCTCCCGCTCCGCGGCGCTCGACTTTTTCGTTGACATGTAACCAATCTACTCTCTACCTTCGTTTCCATGTCAATGAAATCTTTGCGGGTCCTCGTTCTCATCTGCAGCACCCGTCCCAACGCGCTCGGTCCGGCCGTTGGTGCATGGCTCACCAGCACCTTGACGCCGTCCGCACGGGCACTCGGTGTCGAGCTGGCGCCCGTTGCACTCGGGGACCTGCAGTTGCCGTTCCTCGACGAGGAGGAGCATCCAGCGCGTGGCGTTTACCAGCACGAGCACACGCGGCAATGGAGCGAGGCGGTCGCAGCGGCCGACGGCTTCATCGTGGTGACACCGGAGTACAACTACGGGATGCCCGCGACGCTGAAGAACGCGCTTGACTATCTGGGCGGCGAATGGGCTTGGAAGCCTGTGGGGTTCGTCAGCTACGGCAACACCTCGGCCGGCACCCGCGCGGTCCAGCACGCCAAGCAGACAACCAGCACGTTGCGCCTGGTCTCACTGGGCTCGACCGTGGCTCTGCGGATCGCCGACGCTCAGCAGCAGGGGGGTTTCCGGCCTGCTGACCACCACGCCCGGGCAGCTGTGGACATGCTGGAGGAACTGGCACGCGTAGGGCACGCACTGGCTCCGCTCCGTGCACACGACCAGGCGACTCCGGGCCCCCTGCCCGGCTCCTACGTGAAACGCCTGCACCTGGATGACGGGCCGCATGTCACAGTGCTCCAGCGCTGTTGCTGGGTCGATGAGGCGATCGCCAACAACACCCTGGAGCTCCCGGCACTGCACGAGACGCCCGCCCAAGTGCGGCAGTGGCTGGCCGACTGGCACGCCACGGGGCTATGGCATGCCGGACGGCTTCTCGGAATGGTCCGCACGGTCCGCCACGGAAGTGCACTGCGCATCGGGCGCCTTGCCGTGACCCCCGACCTCCGAGGGCGTGGACTGGGGCGGTGGCTCTTGCGCATCGCGGAGACCCGAAGCCAGGGGTGTGACCACATACTGCTGACCACAGGCGCCGACAGCAGCCGCAACCTGGCCTTTTACCGGAAACAGGGCTATGCCCCCCTCCCTGCGACGAACAACGGGGAGATCAGCCTCCGCAAGGACCTCGCCTCCTGAAGGGCCGGCACTCGCCCTGTCGCCAGTCGACGCGATCAACCGCAAGCGCGGCGGCCGATCCGGCGCGATGGGGAGGATCTTTGAACACTCGAACCGCGCAGTCGACTCCGGGGCAAAGAGCACGAGCGCGCCAACACGGTGCTCCATGCCCTGCTCCAGATGGGCCCCGGACCGCACAAGTGCCGTGACATCGCGGTTCGTACGACCATGGACGCCCAGAGAGCCCAACGCGCCCTGCGACACGTGTTCGACGTGCAACTCTGCGACCGGCCGCGCCCCGGATACCGGGAGATCCGCCCCACCTCAGCCGACCTCACCGGTGCGACAGGCCTCGTGTGCCCCGCCACCACTCCCCTGCTCGACGCCGCCATCCTCCTGGAGCAACTGCACAGCCGCACCCCGGCAAGTGGTGTTGCTGCACACACACTCACCCGCCACCGGCGAGCGCCAGTGCATCGCTGCCGCAGGAGCCAACAACCCCGCACTCCGCCGTGACCTGGCCCTCGCCCCCGGTGCCGCCGACCGCCTCCGACGGGCACCCCTCCACTCCGATGCACCCGGCCTGGCCATCCTCGCCGGCCTCGTCGGCCACCAGGCCCCGCTGCGCGCGGACCTGCACCAGATCCGCGCCGCGCAAGCAGCAATAACTCCGTCACCACTGCCCGGCTGGACCCTGGTCTCGGTCCCGCTCAACCAGCTCCCCGGCGCCCACACCGCCTCGGACGCCGAGCCACGCGTCGCCGCCGCCATCAGCGTCCTGACTACGGAGGCCGCGCCTGTGAGCACCGCGCCGAGCTCACCGGGTCAACGGCCGTATCTCTGTGGGTGACAGCCTGCGCGGGGAAGGTCCTCATCGGGTACGCAGTGCAGGTTGGCGGTGTAGTAGTCCTCAGGAGGGTCCATGTACTGCACGCCACTGAAGCCAAGGGCGGACGTCGCCGCCCTCCTCCGCACCGCCGAGCTGGAGCTCACCGAGCGGGCCGTGCTCGACCAAGGGGGATCACCGCGGCCGTTTCCCGAACGGGAACCGCTGCGCCTGGTGTGGCCCAGGTGAAATGTGGCCCAGGCGAAAGAAGCGGCAACAGTACTCTGCCCGCATGGACGGTACAGGTGAGGTGAAGGGTCTTCCCGACTGGCGGGTGCTCGTCGTCGGGGGTGCCTCGGGGATGGGGAAGACCCGTGTCGGACGGGCGTTGGCACGACGGTACGAGGTCCCCGTCGTGGAGGTCGACGACATCGTGGAGGCCCTCCTCGCGGTGACGCTGCCCGAGCACCTGCCGGAGGTCCACTTCTGGCGCACCCACCCGGAGGCCGCCCGCCACACGCCCGAGTCGGTGGTCGAGCGACAGATCGCGATCGCCGAGACGCTGGAGCCGGCGGTCGAGGCGGTGGTGGCCAACCATGTGGGCACCGACACCCCGGTGATCCTGGAAGGCGACTACATCCTGCCCAGGCCGACGACGCCCGAAGGCCCGGTCCGTGCCGTCTTCCTCCACGAGGACGACGAGGGGCAGGTGGCGGCCAACTACCTGCACCGGGAGCCGGAGGCCGGACCGCAGCGCCATCGCGCACGCGTCAGCGTGCTGTACGGCCGGTGGCTCGCCGCGCAAGCGCGGGCGGCCGGCGTGCCGGTCATCCGTCCGCGCCCCTGGGAGGACCTGGCCGACCGCGTCGCCCAGGCGCTGGGGGACGCCTCCACTGACACCGGGGCGCCTGCCCGAACCTCCGCTACCCAGAGCCTTCAAAGGAGCCCGGCGGCGTGATCGCTCTGAAGGCGGCGGTAGCGCCTTCACTCCAGGCCCACCTGCTGCCGGGCCACCACGCACGCTCCAGGCGTGTTCCGGCCCGCGCCTGCCCCCATACGGCCAAGCCGCGAAACCACAGAGCATGGCCACGAAAACAGCACCAACCGCCCGGTCAGCGCGGGGGCAGGCTGGAGCGGCGCACCACCAGTTCGGGCACGAGCACCACGCGCCGGTGCTCGTGCGCCCCGGCGGACCGCTCCTCCGTCTCCTCCAGGAGGAGCTCCGCCGCCATCGCGCCCATGGTGACGGCGGGCTGGCGCACCGAGGTGAGGGGCACGACGGCGGCGGCCGCGAACTCGATGTCGTCGTAACCGACGATCGCGATGTCCTCGGGGACCCGCACCCCCGCCGCGTACATCGCCTGCAGCACGCCGAGTGCGAGCAGGTCGTTGGCGCAGAAGACGGCGGTGGGCCGCTCGGCGAGGCCGAGGACGCGGGCCCCCGCGTCGCGTCCCGCGGCCACGTCGAGGCGTTCGGTGGGCAGCTCCCGCAGCGCCGACGCGCCCAGGCCCGCCTCAGCCAGCGCCTGGCGGGCGCCCTCCCGGCGGTCCCTGACCTGGTTGAGCTCGGGCGGGCCGCTGACGTACGCGATGCTGCGGTGTCCCGCGTCCACGAGGTGGCGGGCGGCGAGCGCCCCGCCCATCACGTCGTCCACGGAGACGGAGCACTCGGTGGCGCCCTCGGCGACCCGGTCGACGAGGACGAACGGGATGCCGTGCCTGCGGAAGGTCTCGATGTTGCGGCCGGTCGCGTCCGCGGGCGTCAGCAGGACGCCCTGAACCCGCTGCTCGGCGAAGAGGGCGAGGTATTCGGCCTCTTCGGAGGGGCTCTGTCCGCTGTTGCACACCATGACGCGGAGCCCGGCCTCGCGCGCGGCCCGTTCGGCGCCTCGCGCGACGTCCACGAAGAAGGGGTTTCCCATGTCGAGGACGAGCAGCGCCATGATGCGGCTGCGTCCCGCACGCAGCTGCCGGGCCGATTCGCTGCGTACGTAGCCGAGCCGGTCGATGACCGAGAGCACCCGGTGGCGGGTCTCTTCGGAGACCATGTCCGGGCGGTTGATGACGTTCGACACGGTGCCCACCGAAACCCCGGCGTGCTTCGCCACGTCCTTGATGCCGACCATGCGTTCCAGGTGCTCCATCCTGCTGTGCGGCCGCTCCCGGCCGTACCGACCAGCGTACTGAGACTTCAGAACCGGTACTGGCCGATGTTCTTCTTGTCGAACACCGTGGGTTCACCGAGGTCCACGACGCCGTCGTCCCCGATCGTGAAGGTGCCGAGGTCGCCCGCCTCGAACTTCTCGCCCTTCCTGCCGGTGATCTGCCCGGAGGACAGCGCGACGGCGGTGTGCGCGGCGAGCGCGCCGAGCTTGGCGGGGTCCCAGAGCTCGAATCCCTCGACCGTGCCGTTCTTCACGTACTGGCGCATATCGTTGGGTGTGCCGAGACCGGTCAGCGTCACCTTGCCCTTGTACTTGGAGCCCGACAGGTACTGGGCGGCCGCCTTGATGCCCACGGTGGTCGGCGAGATGATCCCGGCGAGCCCCGGGTGCTCCTGGAGCAGGCCCTGCGTCTGCTGGAAGGACTGCTGCGCGTCGTCGTTCCCGTAGGCGGTCTTCACCAGCTTCATGTTCTTGTACTTGGGCTTCTTCAGCTCGTCCTTCATGTACCCGATCCAGGTGTTCTGGTTCGCCGCCGTCTGCGCGGCGGACAGGATCGCGATGTCGCCCTTGTAGCCGAGCTGTTCGCCGAGCAGCTGCACCTGGCTGCGGCCGAGGGCCTCCGCGCTCGCCTGGGAGACGAAGACGTGGCGGCAGGCGGGCTTGGTGTCCGAGTCGTACGTCACGACCTTGACGCCGTTCTTCATGGCCTGCTTGAGCGCGGTGCACAGGGCGCCCGGGTCCTGCGCGGAGACGGCCATGGCGTCGACCTGCTGCTGGGTGAGGGTGTTGACGTAACCGACCTGCCCGCTGGTGTCCGTGGCGCTGTTGGGGCCGGTCTCCTTGTACGTCGATCCGAGCTCGTTCAGCGCCTTCTCGCCGCCCTTGTCGGCGACCGTGAAGTACGGGTTGTTGACCTGCTTGGGCAGGAAGGCGACGGTGAGCCCCTGCTTGGTCGCGGCGTTCGGGTCGGCCTTCGCACCCGAGGTCCGCGCGCCGTCTTCCTCCTTGGCCGAGTCCTTGGTGGTGCCTCCGCAGGCGCCGGCGGTGAGGGCGAGCGCGGCGGCGGCGAGGGCGGCGCAGACACGGCGTGCGGCAGGGGTGCGGAGCGCGGGGGACGAGGACATGGTGGATCCCTTTCGGAAGGGGTGTTCAGGGGCTTGGGGCGGGGCGTGCGGTGGCGCGACGTGTCAGGGTGCGGGGGCCGCGGACCGGCGGCCCGCGCGCGCGGTGGTCACCTGCCGTGCCACGCGCGGCGCGAGCACCGACACGACCAGGAGCACGCCCGTGACGACGATCTGGGACTGCGCGGAGACGTTGAGCAGGCTCATGGCGTTCTGCAGCGCACCGAGCAGGAAGACTCCGGCGACGGCGCCGCCGAGGGTGCCCTTGCCGCCGTCGAAGTCGATGCCGCCGAGCAGTACGGCCGCGACGACGGAGAGTTCGAGCCCGGTGGCGTTGTCGTAGCGGGCACTCGCGTAGTGCAGGGCCCAGAAGACCCCGGTGAGGGAGGCCATCAGGCCGGTGGCGACGAACAGCCACAGCTTGTGCCGCTTCACGCGCACCCCGGCGAACCGCGCGGCCTCTTCGTTGGCGCCGATCGCGAAGAGCGAACGCCCGAAGGGGGTGGCGTGCAGGGCGACGACGGCGAGGGCGAGCAGTGCGAGGAAGGGCAGGAACGCGTACGGGACGAAGGTGCCGTCGATGCGCCCCGCGGCGAAGTCGAGGTACTGGGTGGGGAAGTCGGTGACGGCGTCCGACCCGAGGATGATCTGGGCGATGCCCCGGTAGGCGGCCATGGTGCCGATGGTCACGGCGAGGGAGGGCAGTCCGAGCCTGGTCACCAGGAGGCCGTTGACCAGCCCGCAGACGACGCCGAGCAGCAGGCAGAGCGGGATGATCGTCTCGATGGCCATGCCCGCGTTCCACAGGGCCCCCATCACCGCTCCGGAGAGCCCGGCCGTGGAGGCCACGGACAGATCGATCTCTCCGGAGACCACGAGCAGCGTCATGGGCAGGGCGATCAGGGCGATCGGCAGGGTGTTGCCGATGAGGAACGACAGGTTGAGGGCGTTGCCGAAGCCGTCGACGAAGCCGAAGGAGAGCAGCAGCAGGACCACGAGGAGGGTGCCGACGACCCTGTCCCAGCGGACGGCACGCGTGAGCGGGAAGTCAGTCAAGGCGGCCACTCCTTCTGTTCGATCCGGCCCTCTTCTTCAGGGCCCGGGCGACGCGCAGGGCGACGACCCGGTCGACGGCGATGGCGAGGACGAGCAGCACGCCGTTGATGGCGAGCACCCATACGGAACTCACGCCGAGAGCGGGCAGCACGCTGTTGATCGAGGTGAGCAGGAGCGCTCCGAGTGCCGCTCCGTAGACGCTGCCGGAGCCGCCGGTGAAGGCCACGCCGCCGACGACGACGGCGCTGACGACGGTGAGTTCGTAGCCGTTGCCGGTCGCCGAGTCCACGTTGCCGAAGCGGGCGAGGTACAGGGCGCCGGCGAGTCCGGCGAGGGCGCCGCACACGGTGTAGGCGATCAGGATCCGCCTGCGCACCGGGATGCCGGCCAGCCGCGCGGCCTCCGGGTTGGAGCCGAGCGCGTACAGCTCGCGGCCGCCTCCGTAGTGCCGCAGGTAGTACGCCACGGCGACGAGGACGAGGAAGGCGATGAGGGCGAGCCAGGGCACCGCGGAGATCCCTCCGGAGCCGAAGTCGACGTATCCGCCGGGCAGGTCGGACGCGGTGATCTGCCGTGCGCCGACCCAGATCGAGTCGATTCCGCGGATGACGTACAGCGTGCCGAGGGTCACGACGAGCGCGGGCACCTGGCCGAGGCCGACCAGGGCGCCGTTCAGGAGCCCGCAGCCGATGCCGAGGGCGACGGCGAGGACGATCGCGGTGCCCGTCGTGCCGCCGCCCTGGAGGTGGTTTCCGGCGGCGAACGCGCTGATGCCGAGGGTGGATCCGACGGACAGGTCGACGTTGCGGGTGATGACGACGAGGGCCTGGCCGGTGGCGACGAGCACGAGGATGGTCGCGTTCAGGAGCAGGTCCCTGATGCCCTGCTCGGACAGGAACTCGCTGTTGCCCGCCTGGGTGAGCGCGATCATCACCAGGAAGACGAGGAGGATGGCGAGTTCGCGCATCTTGAAGACGCGGTCGACGAGGCGGGTGGCCCCGGCCCTCCGCGGGTCGACGGCGGGTGCGGTGCTCTGTGCGGTCACGGTCGTGCCGGCTTTCTGCGGTGTCCCGGTCATTCCGGCCTCCCGGTGGCCGCCGCCATCACGGATTCCTCCGTCGCGGTGGCGCGCGGGATCTCGGCGGTGAGGCGTCCCTCGTGCATGACGAGGACCCGGTCGGCCATGCCGAGGATCTCGGGCAGGTCGGAGGAGATCATCAGCACCGCGACACCGTCCGCGGCGAGTTCGGAGAGCAGCCGGTGCACCTCGGCCTTGGTGCCGACGTCTATGCCGCGCGTGGGCTCGTCGACGATCAGGACGCGGGGGCCGGTGGCCAGCCACTTGGCGAGAACCACCTTCTGCTGGTTGCCTCCGGAGAGCGTGCCGACGGCGTCGGCGATCCGCGCGTACTTCACCTGCAGCCTGAGCGCCCAGTCCAGGGCGCGACTGCGCTCGGCCCCGCGGTCCATGAGCCCGGCGCGGACGGTGGTGCGCAGTCCGGTCAGGCCGATGTTGCGCTCGATGGACATGTCCATCACCAGGCCCTGGGCGCGCCGGTCCTCGGGGACGAGCGCGAGCCCGGCCGCCATCGCGGCGCTGGGCGCGCCGTTGGGCAGGGCCCTGCCCTGGACCTCGACGGTTCCGGCGTCCCACCGGTCGATGCCGAACACGGCTCTGGCCACCTCGCTGCGGCCTGCTCCGACGAGGCCCGCGAGCCCGACGATCTCCCCGCGCCGGACGTCGAACGACACGTCGGTGAAGACGCCTTCGCGCGTCAGCCGCCGCACGCTCAGCGCCACGTCACCGGCCTGCGTGTGCTGCTTCGGGTAGAGCTCGTCGAGGTCGCGGCCCACCATGCGGCGCACCAGGTCGTCCTCCGTGAGGCCGTCCAGGGGCTCGCTCGCGATCAGCGCGCCGTCGCGCAAGGTCGTGACGCGCTGGCAGAGGGCGAAGATCTCCTCCAGGCGGTGCGAGATGAAGAGCACCGCGGCGCCCTGTTCGCGCAGGGTGCGTACGACTCCGAAGAGGCGGGTCACCTCACTGCCGGTGAGCGCGGCGGTCGGCTCGTCCATGATGAGCACGCGGGCGTCGAAGGACAGTGCCTTGGCGATCTCGACGATCTGCTGGTCGGCGATGGACAGTCCGCGTGCGGGCTGCTCGGGGTCCAGGTCGACGGCGAGGCGCGCGAAGAGCGATCGGGCCGCCGCGTGCACGGCCTTGTGGTCGACGCGGCCCAGGGAGCGGCGTGCGCGGCGTCCCATGAAGATGTTCTCGGCGACCGTCAGGTCGGGGAAGAGCGTCGGCTCCTGGTAGATGACGGCGACCCCGGCGTCGCGGGCGGCGGCGGGGCCCTGGAAGACGACGGGTTCGCCGTCGAGCGAGAGGCTCCCGGTGTCGGGCCGGTGCACGCCGGCGAGGGTCTTGATGAGGGTGGACTTCCCGGCGCCGTTCTCGCCTGCGAGGGCGTGCGCCTCTCCGGCGTGGAGCTCTAGGGAGACGTCCCGGAGGGCGCGTACGGCGCCGAAGGACTTGCTCAGGCCGTGCGCGGCCAGGACGGGGGGCTCTCTCATGGGGCAGCACCGATCGGTGATGAGGGATCGCGGGCGTGAAAGGTTTCAACCAAGTGGCAGGGAAGCTAGACCCGCACCAACTGCACCGTCAATGGGGAGGACTTGAGAAACCTGTAGGGACGTTGATTTTCCTAGGTACGCACGCGAGATCCCGGCACTAACCCTTGACAGGCGGAATCCACGTCCCTAACTTCGCCGTCCGTGAAACGATTCATCCCCGAGTCGTGACGGAGCTCCGTTGTGATCAGCAGAAGACGACTGCTCGGCACCACCGGCACCATCGCCCTGGGCACGGCCGTCGCGGGAACGGTCCCCGCCGCCGCGGCCCCGCCCGGCGGCGAGAGCGCCGCCGGGTCCCTCCGCGTCACCCGGCCCACCGTCGAGTACGCGCGACAGCCGCTGGGCATCGACACACCGCGCCCCAGGCTGAGTTGGCCGCTGGCGTCCGACACGCCCGGCAGCGCCCAGAGCGCCTACCGGATCCGGGTCGCCACCGCCCCGGACCGCCTCGACGACCCCGACGTGTGGGACAGCGGCAAGGTGGACTCCCCCGCCTCGGTGCTCGTCCCGTACGGCGGGCCCGAACTCAAGGCGCGCACCCGCTACTTCTGGTCGGTCCGCGTCTGGGACGCAGCGGGGCGGCCGTCCTCCTGGAGCGCCCCGTCCTGGTGGGAGACCGGTCTCACCTCGGCGTCCGACTGGACGGCGCGCTGGATCGGCGCACCCGCCTCCCTCGTCGACGCCCCCGCGCTGGACGACGCCTCCTGGATCTGGTTCCCCGAAGGAGACCCCGCGAGCAGCGCCCCGGCCGCCACCCGCTGGTTCCGCGGACGCCTCGACGTCCCCGGAGGCGTCACCCGGGCCCGCCTGACCCTCACCGCCGACGACGGGTTCACCGCGTACGTGAACGGCACACGCGTGGCGCACACGGAGGCCGACAGCGCCGCCGACAACTGGCGCCGCCCCGTGGTCGTGGACGTGACCGAGCACCTGCGCCCCGGCGCCGCGGCCGTCGCCGTCTCCGCGACGAACGCCGTGGCAGGGCCCGCCGGACTGCTCGGCCTCCTGGAACTGACCACCGCCGACGGCGTGCGCACCGTCGTCACCGACGCCGCGTGGAAGACCGCCGACAAGGAGCCCTCGGGCGACTGGCGGTCGCCCGGGTACGACGACGGCTCTTGGGCCGCCGCCAAGGTCCTCGCCGCGTGGGGCGCGGGCCCGTGGGGCAAGGTCATCCCGGCCCACTCCCCCGCCGCACAGTTGCGCCGCGTGTTCCGCCTGCCCGGCCGCAAGGTCGCGCGGGCCCGCCTGTACGCGACCGCGCTCGGCCTCTACGAAGCGCACCTCAACGGCCGACGCGTGGGCGAGGACCGCCTCACGCCCGGCTGGACGGACTACCGCAAGCGAGTCCAGTACCAGACGCACGACGTGACGGAACTGGTCGTCTCCGGAGCCAACGCCCTCGGTGTGACGCTCGCGGCCGGCTGGTACGCGGGGAACATCGGCTGGTTCGGCCCGCACCAGTACGGCGAGCGCCCGGCGTTCCTCGCCCAGTTGGAGGTCACGTACACCGACGGGTCGACGGAGCGCGTGCTGTCCGGCCCCGGGTGGCGTGCCACCCTCGGGCCGGTGACCGGCGCGGACCTGATGTCCGGCGAAGAGTACGACGCACGCAAGGAGACCGCGGGCTGGACGCGCGCCGGATTCGACGACTCCGGCTGGGTCGCCGCCGACACCGTGGAGAAGGTGTCCGCCGCGCTCGTCGCCGCCGTCGACGCCCCCACGCGCGTGGACAGGGAAATTCCCGCGCGCAAGGTGACCGAGCCGAAACCGGGGGTCTTCGTCTACGACCTCGGCCAGAACATGGTCGGCGTCGCCCGGCTCACCGTCTCCGGGGGCAAGGCGGGCACGACTGTCCGGCTGCGGCACGCGGAGGTGCTCAATCCCGACGGCACGATCTACACCACCAACCTCCGCACGGCGCGTGCCACCGACACGTACACCCTCAAGGGCGGTGGCAAGGAGACGTACGAACCGCGTTTCACCTTCCACGGATTCCGCTACGTGGAGGTCACCGGCCACCCCGGCAAACCGCCGCTGGACGCGGTCGTCGGGCGGGTGCTCCACACGTCGGCGCCGTTCACCATGGACTTCAGAACGAACGTCCCGATGCTCGACCAGCTGCACAGCAACATCACCTGGGGCCAGCGCGGCAACTTCGTGTCCGTGCCCACGGACACGCCCGCGCGCGACGAGCGGCTCGGCTGGACCGGCGACATCAACGTCTTCGCGCCGACCGCCGCCTACACCATGGAGTCCGCGCGCTTCCTCACCAAATGGCTCGACGACCTGCGCGACGGGCAGTCCGACGACGGCGCCTTCACGGACGTCGCGCCGTTCATCGGTCCGGTCGGCAAGGGCGTCGCGGGCTGGGGCGACGCGGGAGTCACCGTCCCCTGGGCGCTGTACGAGGCCTACGGAGACACCCGCGTCCTTGAGCACGCCTGGGAGTCGATGCTGAAGTGGCTCGACTACCTGGAGAAGCACAGCAACGGCTATCTGCGTCCTGCCGAGGGCTACGGAGACTGGCTGAACGTCCAGGACGAGACCCCCAAGGACGTCATCGGCACGGCGTACTTCGCGCACAGCGCGGACCTCGTCGCGCGGACCGCCGAGGCGCTCGGCAAGGATCCGGCTCCGTACACGGCGCTGTTCCGGAGCGTGCGGGACGCCTTCCGCGCGGCGTACGTCTCGGGCGGCGGCCGTGTGAAGGGCGACACGCAGACCGCCTACGTCCTGGCCCTGTCCATGGACCTGCTGGCCGCCGCCGACCGGGGGCCTGCCGCGGACCGCCTGGTCGAGCTCGTCAAGTCCAAGCAGTGGCACCTGTCCACCGGCTTCCTCGGCACACCGCGCCTGCTGCACGTACTCACCGAGACCGGTCACACCGACGTCGCCTACCGGCTGCTCGTGCAGCGGTCCTTCCCCAGCTGGGGCTACCAGATCGACCGCGGCGCCACCACGATGTGGGAGCGCTGGGACTCCATCAGGCCCGACGGCAGCTTCCAGGACGCGGGCATGAACTCCTTCAACCACTATGCGTACGGCTCCGTGGGCGCATGGATGTACGCGAACATCGCGGGCATCGCCCCGGCCGAGCCGGGCTTCCGCAGGGTCCTCGTCCGGCCCCGCCCGGGCGGCGGCGTCACGGAGGCCGAGGGCCGCTTCGACTCGGTCCGCGGCCCCGTCACCACCCGCTGGACGACGGGCTCCGACGGCTTCCGCCTCACGCTCACGCTGCCCGCCCACACCACGGCCGAGGTGTGGATCCCCGCCGACGGGGCCGCGCAAGTGACCCACGGGCGGGCGAAGTTCCTGCGGATGGAGGACGGCTGCGCCGTCTACTCCGCGGCCTCCGGCACGCACCACTTCTCCACCGACCACTGACCCACTCGAACCACCTTTCGGAAGGGCTGCGCGATGACCGCCGGATCCAGCAAGGACGCCGTGAAAGCGGCACTCACCACCCAGGCCCTGGAGACACCGTCCTGGGCGTACGGAAACTCCGGCACGCGCTTCAAGGTCTTCGCGCAGCCAGGTGTCCCCCGCACACCGCAGGAGAAGCTGGACGACGCCGCCCGCGTGCACGCCCACACGGGCGTGGCGCCGACCGTCGCCCTGCACATCCCCTGGGACCGCGTCGACGACTACGGCGCGCTCGCGGACCACGCCGAGCAGCGCGGGCTGCGCCTCGGCACCATCAACGCCAACGTCTTCCAGGACGACGACTACCGGCTCGGCTCCGTCACCAACCCCGACCCCGCCGTCCGGCGCAAGGCGGTCGCGCACCTCCTGGAGTGCGTCGACATCATGGACGCCACCGGCTCCAAGGACCTCAAGCTCTGGTTCTCGGACGGCACCAACTACCCCGGCCAGGACGATCTGCGCGACCGGCAGGACCGCCTGTCCGAGGCGCTGCGCACGGTCTACGACCGGCTCGGCGACGGCCAGCGGATGCTCCTCGAGTACAAGCTGTTCGAGCCCGCCTTCTACGCCACCGACGTGCCCGACTGGGGCACCGCGTACGCGCACTGCCTCAAGCTGGGCCCCAAGGCGCAGGTCGTCGTGGACACCGGCCATCACGCGCCGGGCACCAACATCGAGTTCATCGTGGCGACGCTGCTGCGCGAGGGCAGGCTCGGCGGGTTCGACTTCAACTCGCGCTTCTACGCGGACGACGACCTGATGGTCGGCGCGGCAGACCCCTTCCAACTCTTCCGGATCATGTACGAGGTGGTGCGCGGCGGCGGCCTCGCCGCGGGCACGCCAGACACGCCGGGCACACCGGGCACGCCAGGCACGTCTGACGCCCCCGGCGCGCCCGGAGTCGCCTTCATGCTCGACCAGTGCCACAACATCGAGGCGAAGATCCCCGCGATCATCCGCTCCGTCATGAACGTTCAGGAGGCCACCGCGAAGGCACTGCTCGTGGACGCGGAAGCCCTGGCCGACGCCCAGCGCCGGGGCGATGTCCTCGCGGCGAACGGGGCGCTGATGGACGCGTACAACACCGACGTGCGGCCCCTACTGGCGGAAGTCAGGGAGGAGTCGGGGCTGGCCCCTGATCCGCTGGGGGCCTATGAGCGGTCAGGCTGGCAGGAGCAGATCGTCGAGGACCGGGTCGGCGGCGTGCAGGCCGGATGGGGGGCATGAGCGGCATGGAGCAGCACACGAGCGTCAGCGAACTGCTGGACCGCGCCCACGCGTTGGGCGCCGACCCGCGCAACACGAACTATGCGGGAGGGAACGCCTCGGCGAAGGGCACCGCACCCGACCCGGTGACGGGCGATCCCGTCGACCTCATGTGGGTCAAGGGGTCCGGCGGCGACCTGGGCACGCTGCGCGAGTCGGGCCTCGCGGTGCTGCGCCTGGACCGGCTCCGCGCCTTGACGGGGGTGTACGCGGGAGTGGAGCACGAGGACGGGATGGTCGCGGCGTTCGACTACTGCCTGCACGGCAAGGGCGGTGCGGCGCCGTCCATCGACACGGCGATGCACGGCCTGGTCGATGCCGCTCACGTCGACCATCTGCACCCGGACAGCGGCATCGCGCTGGCCTGCGCGGCCGACGGCGAGAAGCTGACCGCCGAGTGCTTCGGCGACACCGTGGCATGGGTGCCGTGGCGCCGCCCGGGGTTCCAACTCGGCCTGGACATCGCGGCGGTGCGCCGGGCACGTCCGGAGGCGATCGGCTGCGTCCTGGGCGGGCACGGCATCACGGCGTGGGGAGAGACGTCGGAGGAGTGCGCGCGCAACTCCCTGCACATGATCCGGCGAGCGGAGCGGTTCCTCGCCGAGCGCGGCAAGGAGGAACCCTTCGGCCCGGACCTGCCCGGGTTCGGACCGCTGCCGTCCGTCGAGCGTCATGCGCGGGCGGCCGCACTGGCGCCCGTGATCCGGGGCCTCGCCTCCCAGGACCATCCCCAGGTCGGCCACTTCACTGACTCGGCGCCGGTCCTGGACTTCCTCTCCCGCACCGAGCACCCACGGCTCGCCGCGCTCGGCACCTCCTGCCCCGACCATTTTCTGCGGACGAAGGTCAGGCCGATGGTCCTCGACCTCCCGCCGACGGCTCCGCTGGAGGAGACGATAGGCCGCCTGCGGGAACTGCACGCCGAGTACCGCACGGAGTACGAGGCGTATTACGCCCGGCACGCGGAGCCCGGCACGCCCGCGATGCGCGGCGCCGACCCGGCGATCTTCCTGGTGCCCGGCGTCGGCATGTTCAGCTTCGGCAGGGACAAGCAGACCGCGCGCGTGACGGGCGAGTTCTACGTCAACGCGATCAACGTCATGCGGGGCGCCGAGGCCGTCTCCTCGTACGCCCCGATCGAGGAGTCCGAGAAGTTCCGCATCGAATACTGGGAGCTGGAGGAGGCGAAGCTGCGCCGGATGCCTGCGCCGAAGCCGCTGGCGACCCGGGTGGCCCTTGTGACGGGCGCGGGCAGCGGCATCGGCAGGGCCATAGCGCGCCGTCTCTCCGCCGAGGGCGCCTGTGTGGTCGTCGCCGATCTGAACGCGCAGGGCGCGGCCGCCGTGGCCGAGGAGTTGGGCGGGCGCGACAAGGCGGTCGCCGTCACCGTGGACGTGACGAGTGAGGAGCAGATCGCCGCGGCGTTCGAAGCGGCGTCCCTCGCCTTCGGTGGTGTGGATCTGGTGGTCAACAACGCGGGGATCTCCCTGTCCAAGCCCCTACTGGAGACCACCGCCCACGACTGGGACGTCCAGCACGCCGTGATGGCGCGTGGCTCCTTCCTCGTCTCCCGCGAGGCGGCCCGCATGATGCGGGATCAGGGCTTGGGCGGCGACATCGTGTACATCGCCTCCAAGAACGCGGTGTTCGCGGGCCCGAACAACATCGCCTACTCCGCAGCCAAGGCGGACCAGGCCCATCAAGTGCGCTTGCTGGCAGCCGAGTTGGGCGAGGACGGCATTCGCGTCAATGGGGTAAACCCCGATGGTGTGGTGCGCGGGTCGGGCATCTTCGCCGGAGGCTGGGGCGCGCGGCGTGCGGCGGTGTACGGGGTGCCGGAGGAGAAGCTCGGCGCGTTCTACGCCCAGCGGACCCTCCTCAAGCGGGAGGTCCTCCCGGAGCACGTGGCGAACGCGGTGTTCGCCCTGACGGGCGGGGACCTCGCGCAGACGACGGGGCTGCACATACCGGTGGACGCGGGGGTGGCGGCGGCGTTCCTGCGCTGACCCCGCCTCCGCTGCTCCCCTCTCCTCCCCCTCTTCTGCTACGCCGTCCCTCGGGCTACGCCCCCGACCTCGAGAGCCCTCATGCCCCACACCTCGTCCCCCCGCTTCGCCGCGGTAGACCTGGGCGCGTCCAGCGGGCGCGTCATGGTCGGCCGGGTCGGTCCCGACAGCCTCGACATGGAGGAGGTCCACCGCTTCCCCAACACCCCCGTGCGCACTGGCCCCACGCTGCACTGGGACATCCTCGCGCTGTACGCGGGCGTGCTCGAAGGGCTGCGCGCCGCCGGGCAGGTGGCGTCCGTCGGCATCGACAGCTGGGCGGTCGACTACGGCCTCCTGGATGCCGACGGCGCCCTCCTCGGCAACCCCGTGCACTACCGGGACCGCCGCACGGAGGGCATCGCCGAACAGGTGTGGTCGCGCGTCCCGGCGCCCGAGCTCTATGGCGCGACGGGCCTGCAGTACGCACCGTTCAACACCCTGTTCCAGTTGGTCGCCGCCCGGGGGACCCCGCAGTTCGCCGCGGCGAGGCATGCGGTCCTCGTCCCGGATCTGATCGCCTACTGGCTCACCGGTGATCTCGGGACCGAGCTGACCAACGCGTCCACGACACAGCTCCTCGACCCCCGCACCGGGAAGTGGGCGCACGAGGTCGCGGGGCGCGTCGGGGTCGACCTCGACCTGTTCCCGGCGCTGCGGCGGCCGGGTGATCCGGCGGGGCTGCTGCTGCCGCACGTCCTGGAGGAGACGGGGCTGCGGGGGCCGGTACCGGTCACGGCGGTCGCCTCGCACGACACCGCGTCCGCCGTCGCGGCCGTTCCCGCGGCAGCCGACGCCGACTTCGCATACCTGTGCACCGGCACCTGGTCCCTCGCCGGACTCGAACTGGACGCCCCCGTCCTGACGGAGGAGAGCAGGAAGGCCAACTTCACCAATGAGCTGGGAATCGACGGCACCGTCCGGTACCTGCGCAACATCATGGGTCTGTGGCTACTGCAGGAGTGTCTGCGCGCCTGGCGCCGTCCCGACCCGGTCGGCCTGCTCGCCGCGGCCGCCGACGCCGAACCGCTGCGCTCCGTCGTGGACGCGGGCGCGCCCGAGTTCCTGGCGCCGGGCCGGATGCCGGACCGGATAGCCGAGGCCTGCCGCGCCTTGGGCCAGCCCGCGCCGAGCACTCCCGCCGAGACGACGCGCTGCGTCCTGGACTCCCTGGCGCTCGCGCACCGCCGGGCCGTCGAGGACGCCCAGCGGCTGGCCGGACGGTCGGTCGACGCCGTGCACCTGGTCGGCGGCGGCGCCCGCAACGCACTGCTGTGCCAACTGACCGCGGACGCCTGCGGGCTGCCGCTCCTGGCGGGCCCGGCGGAGGCCTCCGCCCTCGGCAACATCCTGGTGCAGGCCCGCGCCCACGGCCTCCTGGCCGACCGCGCCGAGGCACGTGCCCTGGTGGCCCGCACCCAGGCGCCGACGCGGTACGAGCCCCGTGGCGGCTCCGCCCGCTGGCGGGCCGCCGAGGAGCGCCTCATAGGACGTGACCGCCGATGATTCCCCCGCGGTCCGTGCCCGCGTACGCTGCATCCATCCGATGACCGAGTAGGAGGAACCCGCGATGCGTGTCGCCCTGTTTCTGACGTGTGTCAACGACACGCTGTATCCGGAGACGGGTCGGGCAGTGGTGAAACTACTGACCAGGCTGGGAGTTGACGTCGACTTCCCGATGGCGCAGACCTGTTGCGGGCAGGCCCACTACAACACCGGTTACCGCCATCAGGCCGAGCCCTTGGCCCGCCATTTCTCCGATGTCTTCGGGTCGGACGCGTACGACGCGGTCGTGACGCCGTCGGGGTCGTGCGGGGCGATGGTGCGGGAGCTGTACCCACGGCTGGGCGAGCGGGCCCGTGCCGAGGGCCGCGGCGACGGCCTCGCGCGCACGGTGGCCCCTGTGGTGCCGAAGACGTACGAACTCACGGAGTTCCTGGTGGACGTCCTCGGTGTCACCGATGTGGGCGCGTACTACCCGCACAAGGTGACGTACCACCCGACCTGCCACGGTCTGCGTGCTCTGGGGCTCGCCGACCGGCCCACCCGGCTCCTCCGGGCGGTCAAGGGGCTGGAGCTCGTCGAGTTGCCCGGGGCCGAGGAGTGCTGCGGTTTCGGCGGCACCTTCGCCGTGAAGAACTCCGATGTCTCTGCCGCGATGGGCGCCGACAAGGTGCGCCACGCCGAGTCGACCGGGGCCGAGGTGCTGTGCGCGGCGGACAACTCCTGCCTGATGCACATCGGCGGCACGATGACGCGGTTGCGCACGGCGGTGCGTCCCGTCCACATCGCGGAGATCCTGGCCAGTACGGAAGAGGAGCCCCTTTCATGAGCGGCGGGACCTTCGTCGGCATGCCCGCTTTCCCCGCGGCCGCGCGGGAAGCGGTCGGCGACACGACCCTGCGGGCCAACCTGCGGCACGCCACCCACACCATCCGCGACAAGCGTGCGCGTGCCGTCGCCGAGCTGTCCGACTGGGACCGGCTGCGCGAGGCGGGCAAGCGCATCAAGGACCACACGCTGCGCCACCTCGACCGCTACCTCGTGCAGTTGGAGGAGTCCGTCCAGCGGGCAGGTGGCACCGTGCACTGGGCGGCCGACGCCGACGAGGCGAACCGCATCGTCGCGGAGCTGGTGAAGGCCACCGGCGAGACGGAGGTCGTCAAGGTCAAGTCGATGGCCACCCAGGAGATCGGCCTCAACGAAGCCCTTGAGGCGGAGGGCATCCGCGCCTACGAGACCGACCTCGCCGAGCTCATCGTGCAGCTCGGCCGGGACCGCCCCTCGCACATCCTGGTGCCCGCCATCCACCGCAACCGCGGCGAGATCCGTGACATCTTCCGCGAGGAGATGGCCGGTTGGGGCCGCCCGGCACCGGACGGGCTGACCGACACTCCGGCCGAGCTCGCCGAGGCGGCGCGGCTGCACCTGCGGGAGAAGTTCCTGCGCGCCAAGGTCGGCATCTCCGGGGCGAACTTCATGGTCGCCGAGACCGGCACGATGGTCGTCGTGGAGTCGGAGGGCAACGGCCGGATGTGCCTCACCCTGCCCGAGACGCTGATCTCCGTCGTCGGCATCGAGAAGATCGTTCCCGGCTGGCGCGACCTGGAGGTGTTCCTGCAGACGCTCCCCCGCTCCTCGACGGCCGAGCGCATGAATCCCTACACGTCGATGTGGACCGGCACGACCGACTCCGAGACGGCTGACGGCCCGAGCACCTTCCACCTCGTCCTGCTCGACAACGGCCGCACCGACACACTCGCCGACGAGGTGGGCCGCCAGGCCCTGCGCTGCATCCGCTGCTCGGCGTGCCTCAACGTCTGCCCGGTGTACGAGCGGGCGGGCGGGCATGCGTACGGCTCGGTGTATCCGGGGCCGATCGGCGCGATCCTCAGCCCCCAGCTCCGCGGCACCGGCAGCGAGATCGACGCCTCCCTGCCGTACGCGTCCTCGCTCTGCGGGGCCTGCTACGAGGTGTGCCCGGTCGCCATCGACATTCCCGAGGTCCTGGTGCACCTGCGGGAGCGGGTCGTGCAGGGCGGCGAGGCGACACGGGGCGGCAACAGGGTGACGCTGAAGCCCGCGAAGGGGCATGCGGCGGAGCGGGCGGCGATGCGCGCGGCGGGCCTGGCGTTCGCCCGTCCGGGTGCGCTCCGCGCGGGCCAGCGCCTGGCGTCGCGGACCCGGCGGCTCCATCCGCGCACGCTCCCCGGGCCGGGCCGGGCGTGGAGCGCGACCCGGGATCTGCCGAAGGTGCCCGCGGAGCCGTTCCGCGACTGGTGGCAGCGCACCCAGGGCGGCAGCGGCGGCGGTACGACGGAGGGGAGCGACCAGTGAGCGGCAGGGACCGGATCCTGGGCCGGGTGCGGCGGGCACTCGCCGACGTGCCGGCCGACGACCCCGCGTACGAGGCGGCGGTGGACCGCGGATACGCGCGCGAGCACGGCGGGCGCTCCATGGCGGAGACCGTCGAGCTGCTCGCGGAGAACCTCGCGGACTACCGCGCGATCGTGCACCGCTGCACGGCGGCGGAGGTACCGGATCTGCTGATGCGCCTGTACGCGCGGCGCGGCTCCGAGACCGTGCTGGTGCCGCCGGGGCTGCCCCCGCACTGGCTGGCGGCCACCGACCCCGTGCGGATCCAGGACCGCGCGGCGAGCACCCCGGACGAGCTGGACCGGGTCGACAGCGTCATCACGGGCTGCGCCCTCGCCATCGCCGAGACCGGCACGATCGTGCTGGACGGCTCCCCGGACCAGGGCCGCCGTCGCATCACCCTGGTGCCGGACCACCACATCTGTGTCGTACGGGTGCCCGACCAGGTGGTCGCCTCGGTGCCGTTGGCCCTCGAACGGCTCGCTCCGGCCCGGCCGCTGACCTGGATCTCGGGACCGTCCGCGACCAGCGACATCGAGCTGGACCGGGTCGAGGGGGTGCACGGCCCGCGCACCCTGGAGGTGGTGCTGATGAGCGGTGAGTGACGGGCGCGGCTAGCGTGAGGACATGATCCGGTTCGAGCAGGTGACCAAGCGCTACCCGGACGGCACCACGGCCGTGGACGACCTCTCCTTCGAGGTCGCCGAGGGCGAACTGGTCACGCTCGTCGGCCCCTCCGGCTGCGGCAAGACCACCACGATGATGATGGTGAACCGGCTCATCGAGCCCACGTCGGGGCGCATCTTCGTGAACGGGGAGAACATCGCCGACGTCGACCCGGTGCGCCTGCGCCGCCGCATCGGCTATGTCATCCAGCAGGTCGGCCTCTTCCCGCACCGCACGATCCTCGACAACACGGCGACCGTCCCGGCCCTGGTCGGCTGGAAGAAGGCGAAGGCGCGGGCGCGGGCCGCGGAGCTGCTCGAGCTGGTGGGCCTGGACCCGAAGACGTACGGCTCCCGCTACCCCGAACAGCTCTCGGGCGGTCAGCGCCAGCGCGTGGGCGTGGCGAGGGCGCTGGCAGCGGACCCGCCGGTGCTCCTGATGGACGAGCCGTTCGGCGCCGTCGACCCGGTGGTGCGCGAGCAGTTGCAGGACGAGTTCCTGCGGATGCAGGCCGCCGTCCGCAAGACGGTGCTCCTGGTCACGCACGACATCGAGGAGGCGGTCCGGCTCGGTGACCGCATCGCGGTGTACGGCCAGGGGCGCATCGAGCAGTTCGACACTCCGGGGGCGGTGCTCGGGGCGCCGGAGACGCCGTACGTCGCCGAGTTCGTGGGCGCCGACCGCGGGCTCAAGCGGCTCTCCGTGACCGAGATCCAGACCGACGACCTGGAGGAACCGCCGATCGCCCGGCTCGACGAGCCCGCCACGCAGGCCGCGGCCCGGCTGCGCGAGGAGGAGGCGCGGTGGGCCGTCGTCCTGGACACGGACGGCGATCTGCACGGCTGGGTGGGCCTCGACGAGCTGTCGCTGGCCGGGACCGGCGGCACGGTCGGCGACCTGGCGCACCGCATGAACTCCTGGGTGCCGGTCGGCGCCCCGCTCAAGCAGGCCTTCGGCGTGATGCTCCAGCACGACGCGGGCTGGGTCGCGGTGCTTGACGGGGCGCGCTTCCTCGGCGTCCTGACCCCGGCGAAGCTGCACGAGGCGCTGCGCCGCTCGGTGGACGCGGACGCGCAGGGCGTGGCGAGGGACCAGGTGGAGTTCGACTCGGTGGCCGACGCGTAGACGCTGCGCTGGTCGGGCGGTTTTTCGGCTGCGGGACTGGGGGCTGGTCGCGCAGTTCCCCGCGCCCCTAGCGGGGCGCTAGAGCAAGCCCTTCTTCTCCAGATACGTTCGCGCCACGTCCTGCGGCAGCCGTCGCCAGCTGTCGACCTGTTCGTTCATCGATGCCAGGTCCGCCGTCGTGAGCACGGGACCAAGGCGCCCCAGGGCGGCAGCGACGCCCTCGCTGCCCGCCCGGGAGCGGTTGACCACGGGCACGAGGTAGTCGGCGTTCTGCAGCTTCTTGTCGTCCTTGAGCAGCACCAGGCCGAAGTCGTCGAGGGTCGCGTCCGTCGACGTGGTGAGCACCATCTGGTCCTGGCCGCCCTGTACGGCCTTCTTGGCCTGGGTCGTGCCGACGCCCTTGGGGTCGACTCCGGTGATGTCGATGCCGTACACCTTCTTCAGCCCCGGGGCGCAGTAGGGGCGCTGTACGCATTCGTCGCCCGCGGCGAGCCGCACCTTCAGGCCCGATCGGCCGAGGTCGCTGAGGGTCTTGAGCTTGTGCCGCTCGGCGTACGAGGCGGCGACGGCGAAGGCGTTCTGGTCGACGGCCCTGCCGGGGTCGAGGACGGTGAGGCCGCGCGGGGCGGCGAGGCGGCGCAGGGCCTTCATGGTCGCGTCGAGGTCGGGCGAGCCGACGGGCTTCGCGTCGGCACCGTTCTTCTTGGCGTTGAGCCAGTCCGCGAAGGTCGCCGCGTACTCGGGGACGACGTCGATCTGGCCGGACTCCAGGGCGGGTTCGTACAGCTCGCGGTTGGCGACGGACAGGATGCGCGTGCTGTACCCCGCCTTGTTCAGGAGCAGCGTGTACATCTGGGCGAGCAGGTCCGACTCCGTGAAACCCGCGGAGCCCACGACCAGGCTCTTGCTGTCGCCCGGGGGCGCGGTGACCTCGCCCTGGGTCTCCAGCGAAGGGCCGGTCGCGCAGCCGCTCACAAGGGCGAGGACGGCGGCCGCGAGCCCGGTGCGCCGCCTCATCCGGCACTCCCCCGCCCCCGCGCCCACCCGGGCGCGAGCCGTTCGGCCACCTCGAAGACGCCCTCGACGAGCAGCGCGAAGACGGCGACGAGGACGGCACCGGCCACCACCTGCGGGGTGCTCGCCAGATTGAAGCCCGCCGTGATGATCCGGCCGAGCCCGCCGCCGCCCGCGAGCGCGGCGATGGTGGCGGTGGCGACGAGCTGTACGGCGGCGATGCGGACGCCGCTGAGCACCAGCGGCAGCGCGAGCGGCAGCTCGACCCGCCACAGCATCTGGCGGCCGGTCATCCCCATGCCGCGCGCGGCCTGCACGATGCTGCGGTCGACGCCGCGCATGCCCACGTACGCGTTGGTGAGCAGCGGCGGTACGGCGAACAGCACGAGCGCGACGACGGTCGGGCCCTCGCCCCACGTGCCGAGGGGCGTGAGGAGCAGCAGCACGAGGACCGCGAAGGTCGGCACGGCGCGTCCGACGTTGGAGATGTTCACGGCGAGCGTGCCGCCCCTGCCGAGGTGACCGAGGACCAGCGCGATCGGCAGCGCGATGAGGCAGCTGAGCAGCAGACAGACGACGGTGAGGACGAGGTGCTGGGTGAGCCGGTGCCAGATGCCGTCGTCACCGGCCCAGTGCGCCGAGTCGGTGAGCCATGCCCAGGCGTCGCCGAGTGTCTTCATGGGCGGACCGCCCTCGCCGCTCGTTCCCAGGGGGTGAGGACGCGTTGCACGCCGAGCAGCAGCAGATCCGCCGCGACGGCGATGACGACGCACAGCACGGAGGCGGTGAGCACCTGCGCCTTGAAGTAGGTGTTCATGCCGGTGTAGATGAGGTTGCCGAGTCCGCCGAAGCCGACGATCGCGCCGATGGTGACGAGGGAGACTGCGGAGACCGTGGCGATGCGCAGCCCGGCCATGGCCGCGGGCAGCGCGAGCGGCAGTTCGACGGTGAGCAGGAGCCGGATCGGCCCGTAGCCCATGCCGCGGGCGGCCTGTCGGGTGTCCTCGGGAACGGCCCGCAGCCCGGCCAGGATGTTCCGCACGAGCAGGGTGAGGGAGTAGAGGACGAGGCCCGCGACGACGAGCGAGGCGGAGAGTCCGTAGACCGGGAGCAGCAGCGAGAACATCGCGAGTGAGGGGATGGTGTACAGGATGGTCGTGAGCGCGAGGACCGGTCCCGCGGCCCATCCCCAGCGGCGGGCGAGCACGGCGAGCGGCACCGCGACGACGAGCGCGATCAGGACCGAGAGCGACGTCAGCTGCAGGTGCTGGACGACCGCGTCGAGCAGGATCTGGCGGCGGGTGCTCAGGTACTCGCCGCAGATCCACTCGTTGCGCGCGAGGCAGTCGTCGGGAGGCGCGGTCACCCGTTCATTCAAGGCGGGACGGCGGGCAGACGGCGCGTTCTGGTGACCCGTACGGGTCCGACCCCGAGATGTCCCCCATCTGCCCCTGATATGTGTCAGGAATCTTTGACACGTACTCGACGCACGTGTCAGCGTTTCTTGACAGGCACCAAGGAGAAACCCCGATGACCGAGGAACCGGTTCCGGAGCCGACGGGCGACGAGCTCCTGAAGGCGCTCACCGCCCTGGGCAATCCGCACCGCATGCGGATCGTCGCGGCGCTCACCGAGCGCCGCAACTACGTCAGCGCGCTGGCCCGCGAGATCGGCATGGGCCGACCGCTGCTGCACATGCATCTGAAACTGCTCGAGGGGGCCGGGCTGGTCATCGGTTCGCTCGAAGTGAGCGAGGACGGAAAGAACGTGAAGTACTTCGAAGTGGCGCCGTTCTTCTACGAGTTGACGCCACAGCTCGTCCATCGGGCGGTTCGGAGCCTCACGGACACCCGGGAGAAATCCGTGGAGAGCGCGAAAGCGGAGACCGCGAAAGAGGAAGCGAAGTGAACGGACAACTGGTGACGCTCGCCGACGGCGACGTGAGCGACTGGGTCGGGGCGGTCGGCGCGGCCGGGTTCTTCCTGCTGCTGACCGTCATCGTCTGGCAGGTCGCGGCCACCTGGCGCGCCAGGATGCTGGCGGCCCGCGAGGAGCAGTACAAGACGCTCGCGGCGAGATACGCGCAACTGCTGGAGGACAACGTCGAGCTGCACCGGCGCTCCCTGGAGGAGCTGCAGCAGACCCGCGAGGAGCTGGCGAAGACCCGGCACTCGGTCGGCGCGATGGAGAAGATGATGCGTGAGATCGAATAGGCCGGGCCCGCCCGATGCGGTGCGGCCGGGAGCTGCAACTCCCGGCCGCACCCAGAGCAAACACTCGTGCGCACGGTCCTGGTACCGGCGCCGGCCCTGGATCTGGGCCGGTGGTTCTGGTGGCCGGGCGCGCTGTTCGACGCGCCGGGCCGCGGAATGCGGCGCGTCAGGTGTCGCGCGAGGCACGGGATGCGGCGCGCGAACCGGCGTGATCCGTGGGGCGGGAGGGCACGGCGTCAGCCGCCTTCCCGCAACGCCCGCGCCGGCTGCGCCCGCAGCGCGTCGACGGCGATGCGGGCGGCGGTGCCGATCACGGCGTCGGCCGCGGGCAGGATGGCCGCGGTACCGGCGGCGCGGGTGAAGACGGCCACGGCGTAGCGCCCGCCGTCGGGATATTCGACGACGCCCACCTCGTTGCGCAGGGTGGGCAGGCTGCCGGTCTTGCCCGCGACGTGGACGTCGTCGAAGGGGAAGCCCGACGCCATCCGGTGCGGCCAGACCTGCAGGCCCAGGAGGCGGCGGATCGCGGCACCGTGTTCGGGGGCGCAGGCCTCGTCGCGCCAGACGGCGGTGAGCAGCCGGGTCATGTCGCGCGGGGTGCTGCGGTTGCTGCGGGCGGGGTCGAGCGCCCGCAGCCGTGCGATGACGTGGGGGTCGGTCAGCGCCTGCGCGCCGCCGGGGCCCGCGTCCTCCTTCATCGTGGCGAGGAGTTCGCTGAAGGTGTGCCGCGCGTGCGTGCGGTCAAGGCCGAGCGCGGCGGTGGTGGCGTTGACGGCGTCCAGGCCGACGCGTGCGAGGAGGAGGTCGGCGGCGGTGTTGTCGCTGACGGCCATCATCAGGAAGGCGATGTCGCGCAGGGACATGCGGACCGGGTCGAGCATCGCGGAGAGGCCGGTGGGCCCCGGCGTGCGCAGTCCCGCGGGGCACTCGACCTGTTCGGTGAGGTCCAACTCCCCGTCCGCGGCCTGCTGGTGGAGCGTCACGAGCAGGCAGAGCTTGTGCACGCTGGCGGTGACGACCGGCTGGTCGGCGCCGGCGTCGAGCTCCGCCCCGGAGTCGATGTCGACCGCGTGCAGGCGGCCTGTGACACCGGCTTCGGCGAAGGCTCCGCGCAGGAGGCCGAGAGTGTTGCTCACAGGTAGTACTCCGCTGCCGGGCGCAGATGGACGGGGCGCGAGGGCAGATCGGTGGTCACCGCGGCAGTTTTCCACATCGCGTGGGTGGTGGCCTCCGCGAAGGCGGTGACGGCGGCGTCGCTGCGCCCCTGTGGCCAGGCCACCGAATGACGCAGGGCCAGCGGCGCGCCCGCCAGCGGGCGCCAGACGATCTCCGGGTCGTCGGCGGCCGCGTCGGCGGAGCGGGCAGCGCGCGGCCGGAAGGCCACGGAGTTGGCCGAGCGGATGAGGCCCCGGATGAAGCTGCTGCCCTGGCCGTGCCGGATGGCGGCGGGGGTGTAGCCGTTGCGGGCACAGGTGGTGAGCAGGTCGTCGTGCAGGGCGGGGGCGTTGGCGCGCGGGAAGAGGATCAGGTCGTGGTCGCCGAGGGCGTCCAGCGGAACCTCGTCGAAGGCGGCGGCGGGCGCGTCGCGCGGCAGCAGCACGCCCAGCTCGCGCCGCAGGACCGGGCCGAGGCCGAGGCCCGTGACGTCGCAGGGGTGGTGGATGAGCCCGACGTCGAGGTCGTGCGAGGCGAACCGGGCGAGCTGCTCCGAGGTGGACAGTTCGTGCAGTTCCAGCTCCACGTCCGGGTGGCGCCGCTGGAAGTCGGCCAGGATCTCGGCGACGGTCTCGCCCGCGATGTCGGGCGGCAGCGCGGCGCGCAGCAGTCCGGCGTCGCCGTCCCGGATGCGGCGGCTGGTGGCCATCAGGGCCTCGGCGCGGGCCAGCAGCTCGCGGGCCTCGTCGAGGAGGAGCATGCCTCCCTTGGTGATCGTCACCTGGCGGCTGTTGCGCTCGAAGAGCCGGACCCCGAGCTCGCGCTCCAGTCGCTGGATGCGCTGCGACAGCGGTGGCTGGGCCGTGCCGAGGCGGGCGGCGGCACGGCCGAAATGTGACTCTTCTGCAACAGCCACAAAGCACCGGAGATGCAGTATCAGGTCCACGAACAGGGACGATATCGCAGATTAATCAGTACGCACTCCATATCCATCTTGGACACATGGGCCGCGGAACTGCTCTCCTCAGGCCATGAACAGGACATTGCGGCACATAGCCGTCTTCTGCGGGGTCCTCGTGCTGTCCTTGCTGGTGCGGGCCACGTGGGTGCAGTTCGCCCGGGGCGACAGCCTCGCCGAACACGCGAAGAACCGGCGGGTGCAGATCGACACGTTCAGCAGTCCGCGCGGCGACATCGTCGTCGGCGGCAAGGCGATCACGGGGTCCGTGGCGACGCCGGGTTCGGACCTCAAGTACAAGCGCACCTTCAAGGAAGGCGCGATGTACGCGCCGGTCACCGGGTACTTCTCCCAGGCCCAGGGCGCGACGTTCCTCGAAGGCGTCGAGAACGACGTGCTGAGCGGCAAGGACAGCAGACTGCTCGGCAGCACCCTGGACGCCCTGACCGGGGAGAAGCCGCGGCCCGGCGACGTCGTCACCACCATCGATCCCAAGGCACAGAAGGCCGCCTACAAAGGGCTGACGGATCTCGACGCCAAGGGCGCGGTGGTCGCCATCGATCCGCGCACCGGCAAGATCCTCGCGATGGCGAGCACCCCCTCGTACGATCCCTCCGTCTTCGCCGGCATCTCCGGGAAGGACGGCAAGGCGTTCAAGGAGCTCGACGAGCGCAAGGACAAGCCGCTGAACAACCGGGCGACGCGCGAGACCTACCCGCCCGGCTCGACGTTCAAGATCCTCACCGCGGCCGCCGCCCTGGAGCACGGCACCGTCACCGACATCGACGCCCCGTCCGGCGCCCGGGCCCCCTACCGGCTGCCGCTCAGCAGCACGGAGATCGGCAATGTCGTCCCGAACTCCCAGTGCGACAAGGTCTCGATGAAGACCGCCATGCAGTGGTCGTGCAACAACGTCTTCCTGGACGCGGCGCTCAGGACCGGCAAGGACAAGATGCGGGAGACCGCGGAGAAGTTCGGGTTCAACCAGGAGCAGTTCACGCCCGTGCGTTCGGCGGCGAGCGCCTACCCCGAGCGGCTGGACAAGCCGCAGACCGCGCTGACCGGCATGGGCCAGGGCAGCGTGACCAGCACGCCCCTGCAGATGGCCATGACCGTCGCCGGGCTCGCCAACGACGGCAAGGTGATGAAGCCCTACATGGTGGACGAGCTGCGCGGCCCCGACCTGGGGCTGATCGAGAAGGCCGAGCCCGAGGTGCTCGACCGGGCCGTCTCCGTGGACACCGCGAAGAAGGTGCAGGCCATGATGGAGCACACGGTGACCGACGGCACGGCGGACAAGGTCCACATGGAGGGCGTCACCGTGGGCGGCAAGCCGGGCACCGCGCAGCACGGCGCGGACGTCCGCGACGAGCGGCCGTACGCATGGTTCGTCTCGTACGCCAAGCAGCCGGACGGCACTTCACCGGTGGCGGTCGCGGTGCTCGTCGACCCGGAGGACATGGACATCTCCCGCTCCGAGATCGCGGGCGGCCGCCTGGGGGCGCCGATCGCGAAGGCGGTCATGGAGGCGGTGCTCAAGCGCTAGCGCGGGCGGGCAGGGCCGACCGAGGGGCCAACTCCCCTTCCGATGGCCGGTGTTAACGAATGCTGCGGGGCCGAGGTACGCCCTCCCCGGGTGACAGCCGCGAGCTGACGCACCATGATGGGTGCGTCATGAAGACTTCGGGACCGGTGCTTCGCTCCCGGCCGCGCGGCCGGCACATCACTGCCGCGCGGCCGGGAGCGTCGGCATGGCCGACGGCGGCGATGCGGCCGGGACCGGCGGCGCGTCAGACGTCCCGGCCCGTCGTCCTCTCGCTGGCGAGCACTCTCTTCGCCGTCGCCACGTACCACTTCTTGTTCGGTCCCACGCTCGGCCCGGCGCCTTCGTGGGACACCAGGACGGTCGCGGCGGCGGTCCTGTTCCACGCCGCGCTCTCGCTCCGCCTCGCCCTGCCGCAGGACGGCGGCCGCACCCGGTGGACCTTCGTCCGAGGCGACCGGAGCCACGCACCGGCTCCCGCCTCCCGGCCGCCGAACCCGCTCGGCGGCTCCCTGACGCGGATGCTGCGCCTGCTCTGGGCCTTCCTGGCCCGGCTGCTGCGGCCGTGCCGCGCGCCGCTCTCCCTCGCCCCACCCGGCCCGGCTCCGGCACACCGCCGCGGGCGTCCGGCCCACGCGCCTTCGCTCCCCCTCCTCCTCGCGAACACGGTGGTACGGCGGGGTCCCCCGGCCCGCCCGCCGCTCACCGCCTGACCCGGCCCGCAGCGCGTCCACCGCGCCGGCCGACGCGGACGTGAGCGGCTCCGGCACGCCGACTCCGCACGTTCCGCTACAGATTTTCGGCGCCGCACCGAGCCGTGTCCGCACCTCGACACCGCGCGCGGCCGCGGCGCCAGGAGGGACCTCCATGTCCAAGACCGTCGTCGTCATCGGCGCGGGTCCGTACGGCCTGTCCGCCGCCGCACACCTGCGGGCACGCGGCATCCCCGTGCGGATCTTCGGCGCCCCCGTGGCGAGCTGGGCTCGGCGCATGCCCGCCGGGATGCTCCTGCGGACACCGCCCGCCGCCACCGAGCTGGCGACCCCGCGTGAGGGCTTCACGCTCCAGGACTACTGCCGCGACGCCGGAGAGCGCAGGCTCGACACCCACGACCAGGTGCCCGTCGGCCTGTTCCTCCGGTACGGACGGTGGTTCCGGGACCGGCTGGTGCCTCGCGTAGAGGACGAGCGGGTGGCCGCGGTCGACCGGGGCGCGGACGGCTTCCGCGTCAAGCTCTCGTCGGGCGAGGTGCTCAGGGCCGGGGCCGTCGTCGTGGCCACCGGGCTCACCGGATTCGCGCATCTGCCCGCGCCCCTCGCGGCGGCGGCGTCCGGCGGGCCCTCGGCGCTCGGCCTGATCTCGCACAGCTCGCAGCAGACCGATCCGAGCAGCTTCGCCGGGCGCAGCGTCACCGTCGTCGGGGCCGGCCAGTCCGCGTTGGAGAGCGCCGCTCTGCTCCATGAGGCGGGCGCCGATGTGCAGGTGGTGGCGCGCGGCGCACGGGTCCGGTTCGACGCGCCGCCGTCGTCGGGACCGCACTGGCGGCCCGAAACCCCGGCGGGCCGTTCCTGGGCCATGTACGGCCTGACCCGCCAGCCCGCCGCGTTCCGGCGGCTGCCCGCCGCGGCCCGGCTCCGGTTCGCCGAGCGGGCGTTGCGCCCCGCCGGGGCGTGGTGGCTGAAGGAACGGTTCGAGGGCAGAGTGCCCGTCCTCGCGCAGCAGCAGATCACGGCGGCGCAGACGCACGGCGGCGGGGTCACCCTGCGGACGACGACGCCGGACGGACGCACCCACACCGTCGAGTCCGAACACGTCCTGGCCGCCACGGGCTACCGCGTCCAGCTGGAGGCCCTGGAGTTCCTCTCCCCGGAGCTGCGCGCGGACCTGATGCGCATCGGCGGATTTCCCGTCCTGGACAAGGGGTTCTCCTCCAGCGTGCCGGGGCTGTACTTCACCGGGCCTTCGGCGGTCGCGACCTACGGCCCCGCGATGCGCCTGGTGAGCGGCACCCGGTTCGCGGGCCCTCGGCTGACGAAGTCCGTGGCCGCGTGCTGCGACGAGTGAGCACGCCCCGCCCCCCGCAGGGGGCCCGTGCTCACTGCGGTACGAGCAGGGCGACGAGCCGCTCGGTCTGTGCCCGGGGGTCGGGCGCACCGGCCCAGCCCCCGGTCATCAGGAGGTGGTGGACGGTGCCGACCAGGGCGAGCGCCGCCGTGGCGGTGTCGGTGCCGTCCGGCAGGCGGCCGAGCCGCAGTTCGGCGTCGAGGTAGTCGGTGAGCGCGTGCTGGATCGCGTCGAAGCCCGGGGATCCCTCCGCCAGCGCGTCGCGGATCTGCTGGGAGGTGGCGTTGCTGGTCACCGCCAGGCCGACGACTCGGGGGTCCAGGGAGTCCAGGAGTCCGAGCGCGACGCCGGTCAGGTTCGCCGCCACGGTGTCCTGACCCGCCCGCCCGGGGAGCCCCTGGGCGTGGGCCGCGGTGCGCGCGAACCGGTCGAGCACGAGCTCGGCGACGAACGCGTCCACGCCCCCGAAATGCGTGTGCAGGACCCCCTTGGCGCAGCCCGCCTCACTGGTGACGGCCCGGCTGGTGAGGGCCGCGACGCCCTCGCGGGCGACGATCCGCTCCGCGGCGTCGAACAGCCGCTCGCGAAGATCGGGGATGGCGACTCCGCGCGGTGACATGGCTCTCTCCTCGACATCGGCAACAAGGCACCCGGGCCGACCCGTTGCACGTATGGGCGCTCGCCCATACTGTTTGGGCGAGCGCCCATACTAACGTGGTGGGCGCCCCATCCGTCATGCATCAGGGGGCACGGAGTGCGGAACGTCATCAACACCGAGCAGGCGCAGGCGTGGAACGGTTACGAGGGGGAGCACTGGGCCCGCAACCAGGACCGCTGGGACGCAGTGAACGCCGGATTCAACACCCCGCTCCTGGACGCCGCTTCGGTCGGGGAGACCGACCGCGTCCTGGACATCGGCTGCGGCGCGGGACAGACGACCAGGCTGGCCGCACGCCGGGCGGATGGCGGCCACGCGCTCGGCCTCGACCTGTCGGCGCCGATGCTGGCCCGGGCGCGCCGCGCCGCCCGCCGCGAAGGCCCGGACAACGTTTCCTTCACGCAGGGCGACGCCCAGGTCCACCCCTTCGCCCCGGGCACGTACGACGTCGCGATCAGCCGCTACGGCGTGCTGTTCTTCGCGGATCCCGTGGCCGGGTTCGGCAACGTCGCCCGCGCGCTGCGCCCCGGCGGGCACGCGGCGTTCGTCTGCGGCGCGTACCCCGAGGACAACGAGTGGCTGCAGGCCTTCGCCGCGCTGGGCGACCTGCTTCCCATCGGCGGCTTCGGCGCGCCCGGCGCGCCCGGCATGTTCTCCCTGGCGGACGTCGACAGGACCTGCGAGGTGCTGTCCGCCGCCGGGTTCGAGGACGTCGCGGCCAAGCGCGTGGAGACGTACGGAACATGGGGCCGGGATGCCGCCGACGCCGCCGCGTTCCTTCTCGGCTCCGGTCCCGGACGCCATCTGACGAGCCAGGTCGCCCCCGAGGTCCGGGACCGGGCGCGCGAACGGCTGACGGACGTCCTGCGCCCCCACGAGGCGGACGGCGCGCTGCGACTGCGCAGCACGGCGCTGTTGGTGACGGCGGTGCGGGGTTCGAGGACGGGCACGGCCGATCTCTGAGCCCTCGGAGCAGCGGGGCGCCGGGGCGAGTTGAGCGCGCGGCACGGGAAGCGGCAGACCAGGGCACGGCCGGGGTGTGACGGGGTACCCGAACGTCCCGCCGCCGACGATCGCTACGATGCGCTCCGATGAGACAGTCGCAGTGGACCCGCGCCGCCCGGCACAGCTGGTGCCGCGTCGCGTCGGCCGCTGCGCTCGTCTCCCTCGTCACCACGTTGTTCATGTGTCTCGGCCCCGTCGCGCCCGACGGCGGCCACGAAGGCACGGGGCACACGGCAGCCGCCGCCATGGCCCTGGCCCCCGACGACTGCGCGACGCCTGTGGAGGGCTCCGACTGCCCGGCCGAAGAGGAGTGCTGCGCACCCTCCGCCCACGGCGTACGAGCGGTGCCCGGCCCGGCCGCACCGTCCCTGTCGGCCCTCCACCACCAAGTGCCCTACCCCCAGGCGCTGTCGGCGCCCGGTACCGCGGTCGAGGAGCCCTCGACCCGCGGCTCTCCCGACCTCCACATGCTTCAGGTGCAGCGGACCTAGGCGGACCCCCGGCAGGGCGGGACCGCGGATGCGGCCTGCCCCGCGCACACGGCGTCCACCGACACAGACACCGCCACCACCGCCGCGCCCCCGTGCGCGGGGACAAGGAACACCCATGGCCAAGGCCAAGTCCGGCAATCCCAACAAGCCGAGCAAGAAGGCGGCCGCCGCCGCGCGCAAGGCCCGTATCGAGGCGATGCAGCGCGCGGAGCAGGCCCGCGAGCGGCGCAACCGCATCATCACCGTCTCGGTGAGCACGGCGATCGTGGCCGGACTCATCGGCTTCGGCGCGTACGCGATCAATCGTGCCAACGACAAGGAGGAGCAGAACACCGCCGCCGCGAAGAAGCCCGTGCGGGGCGAGAAGACGTGGGACGCCAAGAAGCTGGGCCGCGATCACGTCGACAAGACCGTCGACTACCCGATGACGCCGCCCGTCGGCGGGGACCACAACCAGGCCTGGATGACCTGCGAGGCCAAGGTCTACAAGAAGGCGATACCGAACGAGAACGCCGTGCACTCCCTCGAACACGGCGCGGTCTGGGTCACGTACAACAAGAAGGCCCCCGCCGCCGACGTCAAGAAGCTGAGCGACAAGGTCTCCCAGACCTCGTACAGCCTGATGAGCCCGGTCGAGCAGCAGCGGAGCCCGATCATGCTGTCCGCCTGGGGACACCAGCTGACCGTCGACAGCGCCGCCGACCCGCGGGTCGCGGAGTTCTTCAGCAAGTACGTGCAGGGCCCGCAGACTCCGGAGCCGGGCGCCGCATGCGCCGGAGGGATCGAGTCCGCGTGATCCGGGTCCGGCC
>NZ_LIPN01000171.1:61332-63621 GCF_001418325.1 Streptomyces atriruber
GGCCACTGCGGGGTGCGCCTCCGGAGCCGCGGGCGTCAGCCGCCCCGCGCGGTGCAACCCGTACAGGGCTCCCGAGCAACCCAGGCCGAGGAGGAGCAGCGCGAGCCAGGGCAGCGCCGACATCCCGGCCTCGCGTGCCGTGTCGAGGGCGACTCCCGTCAGCAGGTTCCCGAGGGTGATTCCGACACCGCAGATGGTGTTGTAGAGGCCGTAGTGGGTGGCGACCAGCCGGTCCCCCGCAAGCCGGACGATGGTGTCCATCTCGAAGGGGTAGGCGATCATCGTGCCCAGCGCGAGCAGCAGCGCGGCCAGCGTCGGCGGGACGGCGGCGAGCAGCCACCGCCCGGCGCCCCCGCCCGGTACCGGCAGGGCCGTCGCCACGAGGAGCGGTACGAAGGCCAGCCCCATGCTCAACAGGCCCCAGGCCAGGGCCCGTCCCGGCGCCAGCCGTTCCTTGCACCAGGCGGTCACCCGGGTCTGCCCGAGGATGGTCGTGAGGCCGGACACCGCGAAGAGCAGCGCGACGGCGACGGTGCCGAAGTCGCCGTCCCCGCCCAGGCGTCGTACCTCCAGAGGCAGTGCCAGATAGACCTGGAAGGTCAGGACGTACGAACCGATCATGGCGGTCGAGAAGAGCAGGAAGGCACGGTTGCGAACGATGCTCCGCCACTGGGCGAGCACTCCTTCACCGGAACCAGAACCAGAGCCAGAACCGGAACTGGAAGGAGAACCAGAACCAGCCCCACCACCCGTGTCCGCGCCCCTGCGGGCGGGCAGCGAGCGGATCTGTACGACGCTCAGGAGCGCGAAGATCACCGCCGAGACGAGACAGGTGATCCGGAAGCCGACGCCGGTGAGCAGCATGCCCACGAGCGGTCCCAGCAGGATGCCCGCCTGGTAGAAGACGTTGAACAACGCGAAGGCCTCGACGCGGCGCTCCCCCGCGTCGGCGGCGAGATAGGCCCGCACCGCGGGGTTGAACAGCGCCCCGGCGAAGCCGGTGGCCGCGGAGGCGACGAGCAGCGCCGGCACCGAGTCGACGAGGCCGAGGGCGGCGAACCCGACGGTGCGCAGGACGCAGCCCGCGACGATCAGCGGCTTGTAGCCGAACCGGTCGGCGAGGGTGCCGCCGACGAGGAACATGCCCTGCTGGCTGAAGTTGCGTACGCCGAGGACGAGTCCGACCGTCCAGCCCGCGAGGCCCAGGGTGCCGGAAAGGTGCTGGGCGAGGTACGGCATCAGCATGTAGAAGCCGAGGTTGATGGTGAACTGGTTGGCGAGGAGAAGCTGGACGCTGCGGTCGTACGAACGGAACTGCGTGAGGGTCGTCTTCACCGCTCCCCACCTCCGTGCAGGTCCGAAGAAGCTCCGCCTGCCGGAGAGTTGCGCAGGGGATCATGAACGGTGGTGCAGCGGGTCCAGCGGGTGACCTCCTTCTCGTCGGGGCGGTCGACCACGTCGGGTTCGGGAGCCGGGGCCCCGCCGAGGAGCCCGTGCCGGGCGCAGTACGCGTCGTCGTAGACGGTCTCCAGATAGCGCTGCGGACCGTCGGGGAAGACCGCGACGATGCGGGTGTCGCGCGGGAGCGTGCGGGCGAGCCAGCCGGCCACCAGCGCGACCGAACCGACGCTCCAGCCGCCGGTCGCGTAGTGCGAGGTCGCCAACTTCCGGCAGGCCCAGACCGATTCGGCGGGTGACACCCAGTGGACCTCGCTGAAGTTCTCGTAGGCGACGTTGCGCGGATAGATGCTCGACCCCAGGCCGCGCATGAGCCTGGGCCGGGCGGGCTGGCCGAAGATGGTCGAGCCGACGGTGTCCACGCCGACCAGGCGCAGCCCGGGGTAGAGCTGACGCAGGACGCGCGAGATGCCGGCCGAGTGTCCGCCGGTGCCGACGCTGCACACCAGTACGTCGATGTGGCCGAGCTGCCTGGCGAGTTCGAGGGCCAGCGGGGTGTAGGCGGCGACGTTGTCGGGGTTGCCGTACTGGTCGGGGCACCATGAACCGGGGTGCGCAGCGAGGAGTTCGGCGACGCGGTCGCGGCGGGCCTGCTGCCAGCCTCCGGCCGGGTCGGGCTCGGGCACCGTGTCGACGGTCGCGCCGTGGGCGGCGAGCAGCCGGGTCATGGAAGGCTCCAGGCCCGGGTCGGTGACCAGGGTGACCGGGTGCCCGTGGACCGTACCGGCCAGCGCGAGTCCGAGGCCGAGGGTGCCGCTGGTCGACTCGACGATGCGGCACCCGGGCCGCAACTCGCCCCGCGCACGGGCGCGTTCGACCATGTGCAGCCCC
>NZ_LIPN01000172.1 GCF_001418325.1 Streptomyces atriruber
CCCCAGCCCGACCCCTCTGGGGCTTCTCCTGAGCCTGGGCCTGAGCCGCCGCCTCCGCGTCCGCCTCCGCAGCCGCCGCCACCCTCTCCGCCTCCCGAGCCGTCAACCTCTCGTACGCCGACTCCCGGTCAACCGCCTCCGCGTACCGCGAATACAGCACCGACGCCCGCACAGCCGCCTCCAACGCCCCCGCCTCCACAGGCCCCATCAACGACTCCGGAGCCCGCAGCCGCGTCGCCGCGACCGGCGTGGGCGCCCCCTTCTCGCTGAGCACGGTGATCACGGCCTCACCCGTACCGATCCCGGTCAGGATCTCCTCCAGGTCGTACGCCGAATCGGGAAACGTCCGGACCGTCGCCTTCAGCGCCTTCTGGTCGTCGGGAGTGAACGCCCGCAGCGCGTGCTGGACGCGATTGCCGAGCTGCCCGAGCACGTCCGCGGGCACGTCCTTCGGCGTCTGCGTCACGAAGAAGACGCCGACACCCTTCGACCGGATCAGCCGCACGGTCTGCGTGATCGCTTCGAGGAAGGCCTTGGAGGCCCCGTTGAAGAGCAGATGCGCCTCGTCGAAGAAGAAGACGAGCTTCGGCTTCTCGACGTCGCCCACCTCCGGCAGGTCGTTGTAGAGGTCGGCCAGCAGCCACATCAGGAAGGTCGAGAAGAGCTGCGGCTTGTCCTGGACGTCGGCGAGCTCCAGTACGGACACGAGGCCCCGCCCGTCCGGCGCCAGCCGGAGGAACTCGCTCGTGTCGAACTCGGGCTCTCCGAAGAAGTCGCCCATGCCCTGCGCCTCGAAGGCGGTGAGCGCCCGCAGGATGACCCCGGCCGTCACGGTCGAGAGGCCGCCGATGCCCTTGAGCTCGGGCTTGCCCTCGTCCGAGGTGAGGAACGTGACGACCGCGCGGAGGTCCTTCAGGTCGACCAGTTCCAGCCCCTTCTGGTCGGCGTAGTGGAAGATCAGGCCGAGCGACTGCTCCTGGGTCTGGTTGAGCTGCAGCACCTTGGAGAGCAGCACGGGCCCGAAGCTGGTGATCGTGGCCCGGACCGGAATCCCCGTGCCGATGCCCCCGAGCGCGTAGAACTCGCTCGGAAACCCCGTGGCCTCCCACTCCTGCCCCACGTCCCCGGCCCGCTCGGCGACCTTGGCCCCCGCCTCGCCGGGGACGGAGATCCCCGAGACGTCGCCCTTGATGTCCGCGAGGAAGACGGGGACGCCCTGCGCGGCGAGCTGCTCGGCGATGAGCTGCAGGGTCTTGGTCTTGCCCGTGCCGGTGGCGCCGGCGACCAGCCCGTGGCGGTTGAGCATGGGCAGCGGAATGCGGATCTGTACGTCGGGCAGGCACTGCCCGCCCCACAGCAGCGCACCGAGTTCGAGAGCGGGCCCGGTGAAGGCGTACCCGGCGGCGATGTCCAAAGCCTCCCGAGGCAAAGCACTCCCCACACCCTGAGCGGCCTCCGCCCCCACCTCCGCCTCCGCGGAACCCCCGCCTCCGCCCGTCACCCCCACGACCGGCACAGACTCGTTCGGGCGGTTCGCACGGCCCGGCGTGGACGGAATCGACTGGCTCTCGCTCACTTCGGCCCCTGTTCCCGGCGGACGTGTTCCCGGTTTGACCCGATTTAAGGCGTCATTTCCCAGGGTCGCACTCCGTCGCCATGGCTGCGCCCGGAGAGCCTTGCCCGGTAGGCTTTCCGTGTGATCTTCAAGCGCATCGGAAACGGCCGGCCGTACCCCGACCACGGCCGGGAAAGCACCCGGCAGTGGGCGGACGTCGCGCCGCGCCCGGTCCGCCTCGATCAGCTCGTGACGACCAAGGGCCAGCTCGACCTGGAGACCCTGCTCGCCGAGGACTCGACGTTCTACGGCGACCTCTTCGCGCACGTGGTGAAGTGGCAGGGCGACCTCTACCTCGAGGACGGCCTGCACCGCGCGGTCCGCGCCGCGCTCCAGCAGCGCCAGGTGCTCCACGCGCGCGTGCTCGAACTGGGCTGACCCCGGACGACCGGGTCCGCATTGGCCCTTTCGGGTTGGACTGCCCCCCGGGTAATGATCATTTAGTAGGCATCGCCGCCCGGCCGCACTACGCTGCGCCCATGAGCATGCTCACTCCCCCCGGCATGGGCGGCAAGTACCGCATCACGGGGGACAAATATCCACGGATGCGCCGCCCCAGCGGTCGCCGCCGGATCGTGCTCGCGGTGATCGCGTCCGCCGCGGCCATCGGCCTGATCGGCTGGGGCACCCTGCAGCTCATCGACGTGTTCACGGGCGGCAGCAAGGCATCGGCCGCGGGCCGCGCGTCCGGGGACTGCGACCGCAAACCGGCCGCCGCCCCCTCGGAGTCGGCCCGGAAGCAGAAACCGCTGCCGAAGCCGAAGCAGATCACCGTCAACGTCTTCAACGCCACGCCCCGCGGCGGCCTGGCCAAGAGCACCGCCGACGAGCTGAAGAAGCGCGGGTTCACCATCGGCAAGGTCGGCAACGCGACGAAGGCGTACGACAAGAAGGTCAAGGGCACCGGGCTGCTGCTCGGCGCCGAGTCGGCCGCCGGGACCGCGATCCCGGTGCTCGGCACGCAGCTCGCCGGCGCCGAGCACAAGTCCGACGCCCGCAAGAGCGGCGACATCGACCTGGTCATCGGCGACCGGTTCAAGAACCTGGCCAAAAAAGAGGACGCCGACAAGGCCCTGGCCGCACTGGCCGAGCCCGAGCCGACGCCCACTCGCTCGAACAAAGAAAACTGCTGACACCGGCACCGCCCGGGACCACCCCAGAGCGAGCCGGCACTACGAGCTGCCGACTACCGAACTGCTGGCTGCCGAGCTGCTGACTACTCCGCGGTCCCGTACATCCGGTCGCCCGCGTCCCCGAGCCCCGGCACGATGTACCCCTGCTCGTTGAGCCGCTCGTCGACCGAGGCCGTCACGACCGTCACCGGTGTCCCCGCCAGCTCGCGCTCCATGATCTCGACGCCCTCCGGGGCGGCGAGCAGCACCACGGCGGTCACGTCGTCGGCGCCGCGCTTGATGAGCTCCTGGATCGCCGCGACGAGCGTGCCGCCGGTGGCGAGCATCGGGTCCAGGACGTACACCTGACGCCCGGAGAGGTCCTCCGGCATGCGCGTCGCGTACGTGGAGGCCTCCAGGGTCTCCTCGTTGCGGATCATGCCGAGGAAGCCCACCTCGGCGGTCGGCAGCAGCCGCACCATGCCGTCGAGCATGCCCAGCCCGGCGCGCAGGATCGGCACCACCAGCGGACGCGGGTACGACAGCTTGACGCCCGTCGTCCCCGTCACCGGGGTCTCGATGTCGACCTGCTCGGTGCGCACGTCCCTGGTGGCCTCGTACGCGAGCAGGGTGACCAGCTCGTCGGCGAGGCGCCGGAAGGTCGGGGAGTCGGTGCGCTTGTCGCGCAGCGTGGTGAGTTTGTGCGCCACCAGCGGGTGGTCGACGACGTGGATCCGCATGACATCAACAGTAACCGGGCCGGGCCCCCGCGCCTCTCGCTGGCATCAACACCGCCATCCGAGGGAAGGTGGTGACGTACGAACTGAGGTGGTGTGGCTATGACGGGGCACAGTCCGGAAGACGAGACCGACACCGAGCGCCGCAGGCGGCGCGCCCAGTTCCTGCGCGAACGAACCGAGGCCATCGAGCTCCGTGACCGCGTGAAGCCGCGCCGCGCACGGGCGGCACGCATGCGCCAGCAGATGCGCATGCGTACGTTCCGCTGGTAGCCGCCCGCTCGGCGGCGGGTCCGCGGCGGGTCCGGCGACAGGCCCACGAGGGCCCCGGAAAAACGCGACGCGGAACACAGCGGCCGGAAGACCTCTCCTGACGGCGCCGTTTCTGCCACGATTCCGAATGGGCGGGGGCTAGGTACCGAACTCCCCCGCTCCCCGACCTCGCCGGGGGGACCCCAAACCGCCAACCGGCACTGCCTATGACCAGTGGGAGAGTCACGGTGTACTTCGCCGCACTGCTCGCGCGCACCGAAGACGGGTGGGAAGCGAGCGACACGGAGCTCGACGATGTGGAGACCCTGTCGGATCTGGCCGACCTGGCCCGTGAAGCCACGGCCGATTACGACGACGACACGGTCCTCGTCTTCATCGAACAGGAAGACGCGTGGTTCGGCGTCGTCCGCGTGGACGGCGAGGAGGACCCTCGTATCTACGTGTCCGACGCGGCCGCGGCCGCCCGCAGCTCGTACGGGGAGATCCTGCTCACCGACGAGATGCTCGGCCGGGACCCGGACGACGACGGGGCGGACGACCTGGACGCCCTCGACCTCGACGGCACGGAGGACGGTGAACCCGAGGCCTCCGAGGCCGAGGCGGACCCGGACGCCGATGCCGACGCCGACACCGGTGCGTCGGGGGTGCCCTCGGGGCCGCTCGGCGACTCGGAGATCCTCGCCGACCTGGGCGTGCCCGAGAAGGCTCTGCTCGGCCTGGAGAGCGGCGACGCGCTCAACGAGATCGCCGACATCCTCGGAGCGGCGGAGGTGCTCGAGACCGTCCGCTAGGTTCCCGGTGTGAACGACCCGACCGACATCAGCACCCGACACGAACCGGTTTCCGGTCACGACCCCGATTCCGGTCACGATCCCGTACGCGACCGCTGGCGGGCGCCCATGCGGCTCGCTCTGGCCGAGGCCGAGCTGGCCGCCAAGGGCGGCGACGTCCCCGTCGGCGCCGTCGTGCTGTCCCCGGACGGCACGACGGTGCTCGCGACCGGGCACAACGAACGCGAGGCGACCGGTGACCCCACCGCGCACGCGGAGGTGCTCGCGCTGCGCAGGGCCGCCGCGGAGCTCGGCGCGTGGCGGCTGACGGGCTGCACGCTCGTCGTCACGCTGGAGCCGTGCACGATGTGTGCCGGTGCGCTCGTGCAGTCCCGCGTGGACCGGGTCGTCTACGGAGCGCGCGACGAGAAGGCGGGAGCGGCGGGCTCGCTCTGGGACGTCGTACGCGACAGAAGGCTCAACCACCGCCCCGAAGTCGTCCACGGGGTCCTCGCGGACGAGTGCTCCGCACAGCTGACGGACTTCTTCCGCGGCCGCTGAAGCAGGCTGAATCAAGAGGCGGCCCAAACGGATTTCAGTCCACGGCCCACCTTGGGCTAGAGTTCCTCTCGGTAGCGTGTCCGAGCGGCCGAAGGAGCTCGCCTCGAAAGCGAGTGAAGGGTAACCCCCTTCCGTGGGTTCAAATCCCACCGCTACCGCTCTTGATGCGAAGGGCCCGTCCTGAGGGACGGGCCCTTCGTCGTGCGCCGCGCGCCGTGCACATACGGAGAACCCCGGTGCCTGCGCGGCACCGGGGTTCTCTCCCGTCAGGACGGGGGAAGCGGCATCGGGGGGACAAGCCACTCCCCCCGACGAGGACAGGCCCTCAAGTCAGCGCCGCCGTCAGGGGGGAAGCAGACGGCGCGGACCCCGCAGTAGGGCCGGTCCCTCGCCCCGCGGATTCCTGCCAGATCCGCCGGGCTCACCACCAATCCTGCGCCTCGCGCCACCCGTGGAACGTCCGCAAAGGACCTCTGCTGCCGGGTCGTTGGTCCCTAAAAGCCCCGTGAATACGGTCCGGGTTAGACTCGCCGCCGTCACAGGGGTCACACGGGGCACGGCAAGGGGAGGCCAGATCGTGGCAGTGCAGTGGAAGAAGCTCGGCCTGTTCGCGCTGGTCGTCTTCGTGCTCTACGTGATCATCACCGACCCGGCCAAGGCCGCGGACTATGTGCAGATAGGCTTCGAAGGCGTCTCGAGCGCCGCTCAGAGCATCGGCGACTTCATGACGTGGGTCGCCAACGGAGGCAAGGACTGAGCGGTCGCCAAGACCGCCGAAGCCGCCCAGCCCTCTCCAAGGAGTGCCCGTGATCCGCCATCTGGTCCTCTTCAAGCTCAACGACGGCGTGCAGCGCGACGAGCCGCGCGTGGTCGAGGGCGTCCAGGCCTTCCGTGCCCTCGGCGAGCAGATCCCGGAGCTCACGTTCTGGGAGTGCGACTGGAACATCACCGACCGCCCCATCGCGTACGACTTCGCCATCAACTCGGCGGTCGAGGACGCCGATGCGCTGAAGCGGTACCTCGAGCACCCGGCCCACCAGGCGGGCGTCGCGCTGTGGCGCGAGTTCGCCACGTGGGTGATCGCCGACTACGAGTTCTGAGCCGCCGGACGCCGCCGGACGCCACCGTCCCGCACGGCCGACCCGCACGACCGCCTCGCACGACCGCTCCGCGCAGTCGCCCCCCCCTGAACGGCGAACGGCCCCGCACCGCCAACGGTGCGGGGCCGTTCCGCGTCGGGGCGCGGGCCTCAACTTGCCTTCAACACGTAGTTATCAGGTGCTTGCACACAGTGCACATGTCTTGTGATGCTATGACCGCTTTTGACGGATGAGTTGACCGACGTCGACCGCACGTCGACCGAGCTTGACTGTGCCTGACAGTGCCTGTCTGAGAAGGGGTGGCGTTGACCGTGCCGGCCAGTACTGCGCCCGAGGCGCCACCCGCGAAGGCCCCACCCGCGGAGGTCCCGCCCGCGAACGCTCCGCCCGCCAAGACCCCGCCCCCCAAGACCGTGGGCGGCGGAAGCACCCGCGGCGCGGACACCCGCGCCCTCACCCAGGTGCTCTTCGGCCAGCTCAAGGACCTCGAACCGGGCAGCCCCGAGCACGGCCGGGTGCGCGGCGCCCTCATCGAGGCCAACCTGCCGCTCGTGCGGTACGCGGCCGCGCGCTTCCGCAGCCGCAACGAGCCGATGGAGGACGTCGTCCAGGTCGGCACCATCGGCCTCATCAACGCCATCGACCGGTTCGACCCCGAGCGCGGCGTGCAGTTCCCGACCTTCGCGATGCCGACCGTGGTGGGCGAGATCAAGCGGTACTTCCGCGACAACGTCCGCACGGTCCACGTACCGCGGCGCCTGCACGAGCTGTGGGTGCAGGTGACCGGGGCGACCGAGGACCTCACCACCGCCTTCGGGCGCTCCCCGACCACCTCGGAGATCGCCGAGCGACTGCGCATCACCGAGGACGAGGTGCTCGCCTGCATCGAGGCCGGCCGCTCGTACCACGCGACCTCGCTGGAAGCGGCCCAGGAGGGCGACGGGCTGCCCGGCCTGCTCGACCGGCTCGGCTACGAGGATCCCGCACTCGACGGCGTCGAGCACCGCGATCTCGTACGCCACCTCCTGGTCCAACTGCCCGAGCGCGAGCAGCGGATCCTCCTCCTGCGCTACTACAGCAATCTGACGCAGTCACAGATCAGCGCCGAACTGGGCGTTTCCCAGATGCACGTGTCGCGACTGCTCGCCCGGAGCTTCGCACGCCTTCGGTCCGCAAATCGGATCGAGGCGTAACCGTATCGAGTGGAGTGCCGTCGGGGCTGTTCCCGACGGCGCTCTTTGCTGAAAAGCCCCAGACCCCCTCTTTCCTGCACGGATGTCACCCTTGTTTGTCGACAAGTAACTACAGCGTGTTGCCGACATGTGACATTCTGCTGGAACCGCGTTTGCCGTAGCCCCACCTCCGGTATTCAGGTGGAGGCTGCGTTCCTCCGACGGGAGCGCTCGCCGCGACCGTCCGCGACCTCAAGGGGGTGGCATGTCCGCAGACCAGGGCAGCTCGAAGGTGCTCACGCTCACGCTCGTCAAGAGCCCGAGCGAATCCGCGCCCGACGCGCTTCACAGCTCAACAGCCTCGGAAGCCATCGACACCCGGACCCTGTCCCGCTCCCTCTTCCTGCGGCTCGCCGCGCTCGACCAGGACAGCCCGGAGCGCATGTATGTGCGCGACACGCTCATCGAACTCAACCTCCCGCTCGTGCGGTACGCGGCAGCACGCTTCCGCAGTCGCAACGAACCGATGGAGGACATCGTCCAGGTCGGCACGATCGGCCTCATCAAGGCCATCGACCGTTTCGACTGCGAACGCGGCGTGGAATTCCCGACGTTCGCGATGCCGACCGTCGTGGGCGAGATCAAGCGCTTCTTCCGGGACACCAGTTGGTCGGTGCGCGTGCCGCGCCGGCTGCAGGAGCTGCGCCTCGCGCTCACGAAGACCAGCGACGAGCTCGCCCAGCGGCTCGACCGCTCGCCGACCGTGCCCGAGCTCGCCGCCGCGCTCGGCGTCTCGGAGGAGGACGTCGTCGACGGCCTCGCGGTGGGCAACGCGTACACGGCCTCCTCGCTCGACTCCCCGACCCCCGAGGACGACGGCGGCGAGGGCTCCCTCGCCGACCGCCTCGGGTACGAGGACACGGCGCTGGAGGGCGTGGAGTACCGCGAGTCCCTCAAGCCGCTGCTCGCCAAGCTGCCGCCGCGCGAGCGCCGCATCATCATGCTGCGCTTCTTCGCCAACATGACGCAGTCACAGATCGGCGAGGAGGTGGGCATCTCCCAGATGCACGTCTCCCGGCTGCTGACCCGGACGCTCGCGCAGCTGCGCGAGGGGCTCATCTCTGACTGACGGCGCGGACCGACCGCACGGGCAGTCGGCGCCGGCGGCCGGAGCCAACGCGCGCGTGCGTGGCCGGTGTTGCTGACGGGGTTCCTAATTGACGACCCGTCAGCCACACTGGCGCGATGCGACGTGGCGTACGGAACATGCTCGGTGCGGGTGCCGCCGCGCTCTGCCTCGGCGGCCTGCTGTCCGCCTGCGGCAACGACGGCGGCGACGGTTACGTGGCGACCGGCGCGGCCGGTGCGGCGCCCGAGCGGGCCCCGGGGAAGACCGTGGGGCCGAGCGGCGACGTGAAGCTGGTGCCGCTCGACAAGGGCGGCGACGGCGCGCGGACCGGCAAGGGAGACGGCGCCTCCGAGGCGCCCGCGGGCGGGGAGTCGTCCTCCTCGGCCGCGTCCCGTGGCGCAGGCGGCTCGGAGGGGAAGTCGCCCGCCGCGGACGAGAGTTCCGGGTCCGCGGACGCGCCCGCGTCCGGTGACGGCTCCTCCTCGGGTGACGGTCCGGGCCCCGGAAGCCCGTCGGCCCCCGGCACGGACGGTCCGGGAACGGGCGGCTCCGGCTCGGACGGACCCGGCACGCAGGACCCGAAGCCCGAGCCGCCGAGCGGGCCCGCCGCGCTCTCCGTCGGCGATCCCGAGCGGAAGCCCGCGGACAAGCGCTGGTGCGAGAAGGTGACCGTCGCCTTCCGCAACACCGGCGGCTCACCCGTGCGTTCGGGCACGGTCACCTTCGAGACGCACATCATCGGCGCGCTCGGCGTCGACTGGGCCACGGTCGAGTCGACCGTGAAGCTGCCGGTACCGATCGGCCCCGGGCAGAAGAAGGAGAAAACCTGGCCGGTATGCGTCGATGCGTGGCGGGTTCCGCTCGGCATGCACGTGGAGACGCAGGACGTCGCGGTGAAGTGGCGCTAGCCCCGTAGGGGGCCGGTATACGTCTGCGGGCGCGCTGTGGCCGCTCGCGCAGTTCCCCGCGCCCCTTGGGTCACCCGGCGTACCGAGCGCCGAAGGGGCGAGCACCTGGGGGCGCGGGGAACTGCGCGACCAGCCCCCACGCACCCGCACCCGGAACGGGTCCGCTCAAGCGCAGCCGCCCACGCTTACGCCAGCGCCAGCCACGCCACGCCCGCCACGACGGCGATCGCGACGATCACGCCGAGGATCAGGCCCACCCGCGGGCCGGAGGAAGAGGAAGCCGCCGCCGTCTGACGGCCCTGCGGCGACTCGTCGACGAAGGCGCGGAACATCTGCGTGCTGCCGGCGGGGTCGGGGTTGCCCTGGTTGCCCTGGGGGTTGTGTGCCATGGAGCAGGACCCTAGCGAATCCACCGCCATCGGCCCAACCCCCTCTGGCCAGGGACTTTACAAGCGGGGTCCCAGAGCTTTGCCGACTCTTTAGCCCGTTGGCCCGGTTTTAGTTTGCCTGCGGCAACCAACTGCTTCTATCGTTGCCCTAAGCAACAAAAAATTGGAGGTGCCGTGGCCGCGCAGCGTCAGTACGAGGAGCTGGCCCGACAGCTCAGCGCCATCGGTGCCGTGAAGCGTGGTCTCGGACGGGGTCTGCCGCACGACTGCCCCGCCGGATCCGCCGCCGTACTCATCCTGCTCGAACGCCACGGTGCGATGCGGATGAGCAGGCTCGCGGAGCTGCTCGCCGTCGACACGTCGGTGACCAGCCGCCACGTCGCCCATGTCGCGGACAAGGAGTGGATCGTCCGCGATCCCGACCCCGCCGACAAGCGCTCCCGGATCCTGCGGCTCACGCCCGAGGGCAAGGCCAAGGTGGACGAGCTCTCCGAGCTCTCCATCCGGACACTCACCCACTACTTGCACGACTGGACCGACGACGAGGTCGTCCAGCTCAGCACGCTGCTCGCGCGCCTGCGCGACAGCTTCGGGGACTGCCGCGCGGCTTCGGCCCGGCTGCCCCTCTCCCCCCACGACGTGCAGACCACGTCGGAGACCACCCGTACACCCGCGTAAGAAAAGGAAGTCCATGGCAACAACCACACCAGCCGGTGTGCGGGGCAGCCATGCCAAGCACGGAGCTCACCACGGTCACAACGGTGAGAACGCTCCGATGACGCACCGGCAGATCATGGAAGCGCTGTCCGGGCTGCTGCTCGGCATGTTCGTGGCGATCCTGTCGTCGACGATCGTCTCCAACGCCCTGCCCGAAATCATCGGCGACCTCGGCGGCGGCCAGTCCGCCTACACCTGGGTCGTCACCGCGTCGCTGCTCGCGATGACCGCGACGACGCCCCTGTGGGGCAAGCTCTCGGACCTCTTCAGCAAGAAGGCCCTGGTCCAGATAGCCCTGGTCATCTACGTCGGCGGCTCGGTCGTCGCCGGTCTCTCGCAGAGCGCCGGGATGCTGATCGCCTGCCGCGTCGTGCAGGGCATCGGCGTGGGCGGTCTCTCCGCCCTGGCGCAGATCGTCATGGCCGCGATGATCTCCCCGCGCGAGCGCGGGCGGTACTCCGGCTACCTCGGCGCGACCTTCGCCGTCGCCACCGTCGGCGGACCGCTGCTCGGCGGTGTCATCACCGACACCTCGTGGCTCGGCTGGCGCTGGTGCTTCTACGTCGGCGTGCCCTTCGCGATCATCGCGCTGATCGTCCTGCAGAAGACCCTGAAGCTCCCCGTCGTGAAGCGCGACGTGAAGGTCGACTGGGCCGGTGCCTTCTTCATCAGCGCCGCCGTCTGCCTGCTGCTCGTCTGGGTCACCTTCGCCGGTGACAAGTACGACTGGATGTCGTGGCAGACCGGCGCCATGGTCGGCGGTTCGGTCCTGCTCGGTCTGATCTTCGTGCTCGTCGAGTCCAAGGCGAGTGAGCCGATCATCCCGCTGCGGCTCTTCCGCAACCGCACCATCACGCTCGCCTCGCTCGCCTCGCTCTTCGTGGGTGTCGCGATGTTCGCGGGCACCGTCTTCTTCAGCCAGTACTTCCAGCTGGCGCGGGGCGAGTCCCCGACGATGTCCGGCGTCATGACCATCCCGATGATCGGTGGTCTGTTCGTCTCCTCCACCGTGTCGGGTCAGATCATCACCAAGACCGGCAAGTGGAAGGCCTGGCTGGTCTGCGGTGGCGTGCTGGTGACGGCGGGCCTCGGTCTGCTCGGCACCATCCGGTACGACACCGAGTACTGGCACATCGCGATCTTCATGGCCCTGATGGGTCTCGGCATCGGCATGATGATGCAGAACCTGGTGCTCTGCACGCAGAACCAGGTCGCTCCCGAGGACCTCGGCGCCGCCAGCTCCACCGTCACCTTCTTCCGCTCGCTGGGCGGTGCGATGGGTGTCTCGGCGCTCGGCGCGATCATGGCAACGCGGATCACCGACTACGTCAAGGACGGCATCGCCGACCTCGGCCCGAAGGCCGCGGCGCAGTTCGGCCACGGCGGCACCGGTGGCGGCGGCATCCCGGACCTCGAGAAGATCCCGGAGCCGTTCCGCTCGGTCATGGAGAGCGCATACGGACACGGCATCGCCGATGTCTTCCTCATCGCCGCTCCGATGGCGCTGATCGCCTTCCTGATCACGCTGTTCATCAAGGAGGTCCCGCTGCGGACGTCGGGCGCCATGGCCCAGGCCGCCGCGGAGACCACGGACGGCCCGGCTCCGGCCGACGCCGCGGCCGCCACGGCGCCCACGGCCGCCACGGCCACCGCCGAGCAGCCCGTGCTCGCCTCCGTCGCCACGGGGGCCGAGACCGGCCCCGAGGGCACACAGCGGCTCGCCGCGGTGGCGTCCGCCGCGCAGCCCGGCCCGGGTGAGCTCCCGCAGATCACGGGCGGCACACCGGTACGCGGCTTCGTCCGCGGCGCCGAGGGCGCGCCCGTCCCGCAGGCCGCCGTCACGCTGATCTCCCTCGGGGGACGACAGCTCGGCCGCTCGGTCGCCCAGGGCGACGGCTCCTACGCCGTCGACGCCCCGGCCGCCGGTTCGTACGTGCTCATCGCGTCGGCCGACGGGTTCCAGCCGCAGGCCTCCACGGTCGTCGTGGGCGAGGACGCCCTCGCGTACGACATCCTGCTCAGCGGCACCAGCGGGCTCAGCGGTCTGGTGCGGGACGCCGACAGCAAGCTGCCCGTCAGCGGCGCGATGGTCATCGTGACCGACGTGCGCGGTGACGTCCTCGCCACCGGACTCTCCGGCGAGCAGGGCGAGTTCACCTTCGCCGAGCTGGTCCCCGGCACCGTCACCATCGCGGTGAACGCCACGGGACACCGGCCGCTCGCGCTGCCCGTCGAGGTCGGCGGCACCGGGGTCACCCGGGTCGAGGTCGAGCTCAACTCCGGCGCGCAGGTGCTCGGCACCGTGCGGGCGGGCGGCTCGGCGCTGAACGACGCCCGCGTCACCCTCGTGGACGCGGCGGGCAACGTCGTCGCCACCGCGACCACCGGGGCGGACGGGGCGTACGCCTTCACCGACCTGGACAGCGGCGACTACACGGTCATCGCGACCGGATACCCGCCGGTGGCCACCGGCCTGACGGTGGCCGGCAGCGGCGTCGACGGCCACGACATCGAGCTCGCCCACCCGGGCGAGTGACCGGCCCCGGCCCGTGGCCGCGCCCCGAGCGGAGGCGCGGCCACGGGCCGGTCGCGGAAAGGGCCCCCGGGCCGGTGGTGGCATTCATGGCAGGGGACGGCCAGTCACCGACCGGCCCGGGGGCCGTCTGCTTGTTACAGCGTGAACTGAGCTTGGACTTTGGGGCTTTCCGCAGCGGGAAGCCCGGCAAGGAGTAAACGGGATGGCACTCAACGCTCGGATCCGGACGCGCGACGGATGGGCCGTGCCCCACGCCGTCGTCACGGTGACGGACATGACCGGGGCGCAGGTACTGCGGGCCGCCGCGGACGAGGAAGGCGTCGTACGGGACGGGACGGCCCTCGCGGCCGGGCCCTACACCGTCATCGTCACCGCCGTCGGGTACGCGCCCGTGGCGTCCACCGCGCTCGTCACGGCGAGCGGGCGGGCGGAGGTCGGCAACGTCGTCCTCGCCCGGCAGGGCGGCACCGAGCTGCCGCCGCCCGGCCCGTGGACCGTCGACCCGGCCCACTCGACGGTGGGCGCGGTCGCCCAGCACCTCGGGATCACCAGCGTGCACGGGCGGTTCACCGACTTCGGCGCGCGGATCGAGATCGCCGAGGACGTCGAGAAGTCGCGGGTCGAGGCGGTCATCCGGTCGGCCTCGATCGACACGGGCAACGGCATGCGGGACGGCCACCTGAAGTCGGCGGACTTCCTGGACGTCGAGCAGTACCCGGAGATCACGTACCGCTCCACCGGGCTGACGCCCGCCGGGACGGACCGGTGGACGGTCCACGGCGAGCTCGGCATGCACGGGGTCGTGCGGCCGGTGGACCTGGACCTGAGCTACCTGGGGACCGGGGCCGACCCGTGGGGCGGCACGCGTGCGGCCTTCCGGGCCACGGCGGAGCTGCGGCGCGACGACTTCGCGATGAACTACAACCAGGTGGTGCAGGCGGGCATCTCGGCGATCGGCACGACGCTGAAGGTGACGCTGGACATCCAGGCCGTGCAGGGGGAGGTCCTGCCGCAGGCCTAGGGCCCGTCCTAGGGGTTCTTGGCCAGGAGGGATTCGATGCCCGCGATCATCAGGTCCAGAGCGATCGTGAAGTCGCGGGCCCACATCTCCTCGACCGTGTCCCCCGCCCGCGCCGCCATGAGCTCGTCCGCACTCTCCAGCAGCCCGTGCGTGGCGAGCTCGTCGCGGACCGTGCCGACCGCCTCTCGGTAGTACGCCTCCTGGGACATCCCCGCCTCCGCGCACCGCGCGCGAAAGTGGCCCTCGATGGTCCCGAAGCCGTACACGAACTGGAAGACCGCCGAGATCGCGCCGTTCTGCGTGTACGCGGGCAGCCCCGTGTTCCGTACCGCGTTCTGGATCGCGAGCGCGAAGGCCAGCCAGTTGGGGCCGATGTTGAGGAAGCGGCCGACCAGCGGCGACACCCAGGGGTGCCGGATGAGCGCCGCGCGGTACTCGTCGGCCAGGGCGCGGAGCTGGTCGCGCCACTCCTTTGGGGACGTCTCCGTGTCGGGGAGCCGCATCTCGCCGCACACCGCGTCCAGGGCGAGCTCCAGGAGGTCGTCCTTGGTGTCCACGTACCAGTAGACGGACATCGCCGTGACGTTCAGTTCACCGGCGAGCCTGCGCATGGAGAACTTGTCGAGGCCCTCCGCGTCCAGGAGCCGGACCGTGGCCTGCGTGATGCGGTCGCGGTCGAGGCCGCTCGGCTGGTCGACCTTGCGGCCGCCGCCGCGTGGCGCCTTGTCCTGCAGCCAGACACTCGTCTTCGCCGCGTTCTTCGTGCGGCCGGCTGCCTTCGCCATGGCGCACCTTCCTCGTTGGTCCTCGGGCCTGGAGAGGCTCTCTCGTCTCCGGGTGGGCGGCGTGGGGAGGCCGAGCAGCCCGGACTCAACCGGAGTCGGGCCATCCGGCTCCCCCTGATGCTATGCCGCTGTCTTACCCACGGAGTCTGCCCTCTCTGCCCTGCGCAGCAACGCGGCTGCCAGGACACCTCCGACGAACACCGCCGCCGCGCCGACGAGCTGGCTCGTCTCCAGGCCGGAGGAGAACGCGTCGGCGATCCGTTCGCGTTCGCCCGCCGACTTCGCCGCGGCCATGGCCGCCGGGAACGAGGCGGCGGAGACCGCGACGAGGGAGGCGAAGCGGGAGTTGAGGACCGCGCCGAGGACGGCGACGCCGAGACCGTTGCCGAACTCCGCGAGCGTGCCGTTGATGCCCGCGCCCACGCCCGCCTTCTCCGGCGGGATGGCGCTCATGATGGCGTTGGCCATCGCAGGCATGGCGAGCGCGATGCCCGCGCCCATCACGATCAGGCCGAACAGCAGGCCGTTGTAGTTGTCGCCGCCGAGCAGCGCTATGGCCGCGAGGCCCGCCGCGAGCAGGCTCATGCCGGACGCGATCGTGACGGGCGTGCCCATCTTGGCGTGCAGCTTCGCGCCGACGCCCGCCAGGTTCAGGGCCACGATGGTCACCGCGAGCGGTGCCGTGCGCAGCCCTGCCTCCAACGGCTCGTACCCGAGCACGAACTGCAGGTGCTGGGTGAGCAGGAAGAGCGATCCGCTCAGGCCGAAGGCGACCAGGATGGCGCCCGCCACGGCGCCGACGAAGCGCTGGTTGCGGAAGAAGTGCATGTCCAGCATCGGGTACGGGATCCGCAGCTCCCAGAGCGCGAACGCGCCGAGGACCAGCACGCCGATCGCCGCGGAGACGAGGACCTGTCCCGACGTCCAGCCGTGCTCGGGGCCGGAGATGATCGCGTAGACCACCGAGGCCATGCCGATCGTCGAGAGCAGCGCGCCGAGCAGGTCGGGGCGGTCGCCCTGCGGGTTCTTGGACTCCGGGACCAGCTTCAGGACCGCGACGAGACCGAGCAGCGCCACGGGGATGTTGATCAGGAAGATCGAGCCCCACCAGAAGTGGTCGAGCATGAAGCCGCCGAGCAGCGGACCGGCCGCGAACCCGAGGGAGTTGATGGTGGCCCAGAGGCCGATCGCCTTCACGCGCTCCGCGTCGTCGAAGATCTGCACGACGACCGCGAGCGTGGTCGTCATGAGGAGCGCGCCGCCGATGCCCATGCCCGCGCGGGCGGCGATGAGCTGTGCGGAGCTCTGGGCGAGGCCCGCGGCCAGCGAGCCGATGCCGAAGAGGGCGAGGCCCGCCGCGAGCAGCTTCTTGCGGCCGTAGCGGTCGGCGGCGCTGCCCGCGGTGAGCAGCAGGCCGGACTGGACCAGCGAGTACGCGTTGATCATCCACTGGATGTCGGACGTCGACGCGTCCAGCTCCCGGGTGAGGGAGGGGATCGCGACGCTCAGGACGGTGTTGTCGAGCAGCACGGTGAGCTGGGCCAGGCAGATGACGCCGAGGATCAGCCAGCGCTGCGGGTGCCTCTGCGAGGCGGCGGGGGTCTCGGCGGTCGTTGCCGTCATGCAGCCCTCCCTTTCCGGGTTTCTCTTCTACGGTGTACGAGGCGGTAGTGCGACGTACACCGTAGAGCAATTCCCGTACGGCGTACAAGAGAGTTTCCTAGCGCGGCTGGGTGAGGTCGTAGAACGTGGCGCTGCCGACCGTGACCTTCTTGTACGTGGACTCCACCCAGGAGGTGATCGCGGAGGAGGTTCCGTCGCCGCCCATGCCGCCTCCGCCGCCGGCGCCGCCAGCGCCGCTCGCGATGAAGTAGTGGATGTCGCCGTCCGCCACGTACTTCTTGAACTGCGCGAGCGTCGGTGACGGGTCGCTGCCGTTGAAGCCGCCGATCGCCATCACCGGTTCGCCGGTGGCCAGTTGGTAGCTGGCCGCGTTCTGGGAGCCGATGGCCGCCGCGGCCCACGTGTAGTCACCGGCGTCCGCCTCCAGGAGCCTCTCGGCCTTGGCGGAGACCTGCGCGCCGTTCAGCAGGCCGCCCATGCCGCCTCCCGCGCCGCCGCGCTTGCCGCCACCCTGTGGGGCGGTGCCGCCCTTCCCGTGCTGCCCGGGGGCGTTGCCGGGGCCGTTGCCGCCGGGGCCGTTCCCAGGACCTTTGCCGTTGCCCGGAGGCTGTGCGGTGCCGCCGCCCGGCTGCCGCATCCCGCCGCCGTCACCGCCCTGGCCGCCCGGACCACCCGGACCGCCGCCGCCCCGGGGCCCGCCCATGCCGCCCATGCCGCCCGCCGAAGCCGGACCCGCCGTCACGATCGACCCCGTGTGCGCGCTGTCCACCGTCGACAGGGTGTAGGCCACCGGGCCCGCCAGTGACGCCGCGAGGCCCAGACCGACCGCGGCCAGCGCCAGACGGCGGCCGAGGCGGCCCACCACCAGCAGGCCCACCGCCCCGACCAGACCTCCGACGAGCACTGCCCAGCGCAGCCAGGGCAGGTAGTCCGAGACCCTGCCGAGCAGCACGTACGCCCAGACCGCCGTGCCCGCGACCGTCACTCCGAGCGCCGCGCCCGCCCACCGCGAGGCGCGCTCCTCCCACAGGACCGTGGCGCCCATGCCGACGAGCGCGGCGATGTAGGGGGCCAGGGCCACCGTGTAGTACTGGTGGAAGATCCCCGCCATGAAGCTGAAGACCGCCGCGGTCATCAGGAGCGAGCCGCCCCACGCCACGAACGCCGCCCGCGCGGTGTCCGTGCGCCGTGCCTTGCGGGTGAGGACGAGGCCCGCCACGAGGAGGATCAGCGCGGCGGGGAGCAGCCACGAGATCTGGCCGCCGATCTCGGAGTCGAACATCCGGCCGAGGCCGGTCTCGCCCCACTGACCGCCGCCGCCGCGGGGACCGCCCCCGCCCACGCTGCCGGTCTCCTCTCCGTTGATGCGGCCGAGGCCGTTGTAGCCGAAGGTCAGCTCCAGGAAGGAGTTGTTCTGCGAGCCGCCGATGTACGGGCGCGAGGACGCGGGCCATAGTTCGACGATCGCCACCCACCAGCCACCGGCGACGAGCATCGCGCCCGCCGACAGGGCGAGTTGGCCGAAGCGCCTGCGCGGCCGCACCGGCGCGCACACCGCGTAGAGGACCGCGAGCGGCGGCAGGATCAGGAACGCCTGCAGCGTCTTGGTGAGGAAGGCGAGGCCGACCGCGACGCCCGCCCACACCAGCCACTTGGTGCGGCCGTGCTCCAGGGCGCGCAGGACGCAGTACACCGTGACCGTCATCAGGAGCGCGAGCAGCGCGTCCGGGTTGTTGAAGCGGAACATCAGCGCGGCGACGGGCGTGAGCGCGAGGACCGCGCCCGCGATCAGTCCCGCGGCCGCGCTGAACCGGCGCCGCACCGCCGCGTAGAGAACGCCGGTCGTGGCGACCCCCATCAGGACCTGGGGAACCAGCACCGCCCAGGAGTTGAGGCCGAAGAGGCGTACGGAGAGCGCCATCGGCCAGAGCGACGCCGGGGGCTTGTCGACCGTGATCGCGTTGCCCGCGTCGAGCGAGCCGAAGAAGAGGGCCTGCCAGCTCTGGCTGCCGGCCTGGACGGCCGCGGAGTAGAAGGAGTTGGCGTAGCCGGACGCGCTGAGGTTCCAGAGGTAGAGGACCGCGGTGGCGAGCAGCAGGCCGAGCAGCGCGGGGCGCGCCCAGCGGGGGTCGTCGGGACGGCCGCGCCAGAGGCGGGCGGCCAGGACGCCGGGGCGCCGGTGCGCGGCCCCGTCGGGAGCCGCCCGGAGCGGCGCCGGTGTGGGGGAGGTGGTCGTCATCGGGCGTTCCTCGGGTCGTGGGGTGCGGTCACGTCGCGGGTGGGGTTCTGGAGGTCGCAGGTGGGGTTCTGGAGGCCGTACGCGGGGTTCTGGAGGTCGTGCGCGTGCGTGATGTCGTAGGTGGGGGCGGGCGCCGGAGCCGTTCCTTCCGGAGAGGTCTCGCGGCGGTCCGCGAACACCCACGCCCGCAGCAGCAGGAACCGCAGCACCGTCGCCGCGAGGTTCGCCGCGACCAGGACCGCGAGCTCCGTGGAGTGCGCGGGGTCGCCCGACGCCGCGCCGAGCGCCGCGAGGGAGCCGCTGGTCAGGGCGAGGCCGATGCCGAAGACGACGAGTCCCTGCGCCTGGTGGCGGACCGCGCGGTCCCGGCCGCGCACGCCGAAGGTGAGCCTCCGGTTCGCTGCCGTGTTGGCCACCGCCGACACCAGGAGGGCGAGCGCGTTGGCCGCCTGCGACCCCGTGAACGTACGGAAGCCGCTGTAGAGGAGCAGGTAGCAGAGGGTCGAGAGGGCGCCGACCACGCAGAAGCCGACGAGCTGGCGGGCGAGGCCGCCGGGGACGCCGGTGAGCTGCCGGTCGCGCGGATCGTCGCCGAAGGGGCGCGCCAGCCGGTCGAGCGGCAGCGCGCCCACGGCGAGCGCGCGGCCCACCCGCCACACGCCCTTGAGGTCGTCCGTGGCCGTCCGCACCAGATGGACCGTGGAGTCCGGGTCGTCGACCCAGTCGACCGGCACCTCGTGGATGCGCAGCCCGGCGCGCTCGGCGAGGACGAGCATCTCGGTGTCGAAGAACCATCCCGTGTCCTCGACCAGCGGCAGCAGCACCTGGGCCACATCGCCGCGGATCGCCTTGAACCCGCACTGGGCGTCGGAGAAGCGGGCGTGCAGCGAGCCGCGCAGGATGAGGTTGTACGCGCGGCTGATGAACTCCCGCTTGGGCCCGCGCACCACCCGCGAGCTGCGTGCGAGCCGCGAGCCGATCGCCAGGTCCGAGTGGCCGGAGATCAGCGGGGCGACCAGCGGGAGCAGCGCGTTGAGGTCGGTGGAGAGGTCGACGTCCATGTAGGCGAGGACGGGCGCGTCGGAGGCGGACCAGACGGCGCGCAGCGCCCGGCCGCGCCCCTTCTGGTCGATCCTGACGTGCCGGACCTCCCGTACGGAGTCGGCGAGTTCGGCGGCGACCCGCGGGGTGCGGTCCGTGGAAGCGTTGTCCGCGACGGTGATGCGGAAGGGGTAGGGGAAGGTGCGGGTGAGGTGGTCGTGCAGGCGCAGGACGCACGGCCCGAGGTCCTTCTCCTCGTTGAAGACCGGGATCACGACGTCCAGGACGGGCACGTCGCGCCAGGTGGCGGGGAGGTGGTCCCGAGACGGCAGGATGTCCGAGGGAGAGTCGGTTCGCATGCGACCGACGTTCGCCAAGTGGTCTGTCAGGGCTGTGTGGTGAGCCTGTGGTCCGGCTGTGAGGTGGCGGGCGGAGTGTGTGAGGCGGCGGGCGGAGTGTGTGAAGCGGCGGGCGGCGCGCTTCCGGCCGCCGGGAGCGCGACGACGAACACCGTGCGCCCCGGCACGCTCTCGACGGTGACCGTGCCGCCGTGCGCGGTCACGATGGCGCGGACGAGCGCGAGGCCGAGGCCCGTCGAACCGGCCTGCCGCGACCGGGAGGCGTCCCCGCGGGCGAACCGTTCGAAGACGGCGGGCAGGAGGTCGGCCGGAATGCCGGGGCCGTCGTCCTGCACCTCCAGGCGGACGCCGGGCCCGTCCCGTCGCACGCGGGCCGTGACGGTCGTGCCCGGCGGGGTGTGGGTGCGGGCGTTGGCGAGGAGGTTGACGACGACCTGGTGCAGGCGTGCGCCGTCGGCGCTCACCAGGGCGGGCTCGTCGGGGAGTTCGAGGCGCCAGTGGTGGTCGGGCCCGGCGGCCCGCGCGTCGCTGACGGCGTCGACGACGAGCGGCGCGAGATCGGTGCTCCGGTACGAGAGCGGCTGCTCCGCGTCGAGCCGCGCGAGCAGCAGCAGATCCTCGACGAGGCCGGTCATCCGCTCGGCCTCGGACTCGATCCTGCCGAGGGCGTGCCGGGTGTCGGGGCCGGTCGGCTCCCGCCCGCGGCGGGTCAGTTCGGCGTATCCGCGGATGGAGGCGAGCGGTGTCCGCAGCTCGTGGCTGGCGTCCGCGACGAACTGCCGCACCCGTGTCTCGCTGTGCTGGCGCGCGTCCAGGGCGGAGTGGACGTGGTCGAGCATGCGGTTGAGCGCGGCGCCCACCTGCCCGACCTCCGTGCGCGGGTCGGCGTCGGGGGCGCGCTCGTGCAGGGCCACCTCGCCGCTGTGCAGGGGGAGCTCGGCGACCCGGGTGGCCGTGCGCGCGATCCTGCGCAGCGGGCGCAGCGCGACGCCGACCATGGCGGCTCCGGCGAGCGAGGCGGCGACGAGGCCCGCCGCGGTGACGCAGACCTCGACGACGATCAGGGTGTTGAGGGTGTTCCGCACCTTGGCGGTCGGCAGTCCGACGAGGAAGTCGCCCTTGTGCCCGCTCGTGTACGTCACGCGGTACTCGCCGAGCCGCGGGATGTCGACGTTGTGCGCCTGCCCGTCCCTCGGTACGTCGGCGAGCGCGGCCAGCTGCGCCGCGTCCAGCTCCGTGGCGTCCGGCACCGTGCCGCCGCCGTCGTCCTCGGTGCTGACGAGCGCGCGCCCGACCGAGCCGTCCCGGCCCACCTCGGCGCCGACGGCCCCGATCTCCTGCGGGCCCCGGGTGACGAAGTCCAGCGGATCGTCCTGGGTGCCGGGGCCCTGGCCGGGCCCCGGCGGCAGCTTGTCGCCGCCCGGCGCGACGGCGGGCCCCGCCGCACGCTGCGCGACCCCGCCGACCGCGCCGTCCAACTGCTCGTACAGATGGGACTTGAGGGCGATGGTGGTGACGACCCCGATGACCGCGCACACCACGGCGATGAGCGCGACGGCGGAGAGGACGAGCCGCGTACGGAGGGTGCGCGGCCGCTGCCGCCGTCCGGCGAGCCGCCGCTGAAGGGCCGGGCTCACGAAGGTACGGGCACCGCGGACTTGATCAGATACCCCGCCCCGCGCCGCGTGTGGATCATCGGTTCGCGGCCCACGTCGATCTTCCTGCGCAGGTAGGAGATGTAGAGCTCGACGACGTTGGCCTGGCCCCCGAAGTCGTAGTTCCACACCCGGTCCAGGATCTGCGCCTTGCTGAGCACGCGCCGCGGATTGCGCATGAGGTAGCGCAGCAGCTCGAACTCGGTGGCGGTCAGATGGATGGAGTCCCCGCCCCGCGTCACCTCGTGGCTGTCCTCGTCGAGGGTCAGATCGCCGACGACCAGCGTCGACTCGCTGCGCTTGTCGGCGGCGCCGGCCCGCCGGATCAGCCCGCGCAGCCGCGCCACCACCTCTTCCAGGCTGAACGGCTTGGTGACGTAGTCGTCGCCGCCCGCGGTGAGCCCGGCTATGCGGTCCTCGACCGCGTCCTTCGCGGTCAGGAACAGCACGGGCACGTCCGGCATCTCCCGGCGCAGCCTGCCGAGCAGGGAGAGCCCGTCCATGTCGGGCAGCATCATGTCCAGCACCACGGCGTCGGGCCGGAACGCACGCGCGGCCCGCACCGCGCCCGCGCCGTCGCCCGCGCTGCGGATCTGCCAGCCCTCGTAACGCAGGGCCATGGACAACAGCTCGGTGAGCGACACCTCGTCGTCGACGACGAGCACGCGGACGGGGCTCCCGTCCGCCCTGAGCAGTTCGGTACGCGCCTGGGGCGTGGTCGTGGTCATGCCCCACACCCTGCGCGGCGCCCCTGAGAGCACTCTTGCGCGAACCTGTGAATTCCCTGAGAAACCGCGGCCGGTCCGCCTACCGCACGCCGAACAACCCGGAGGCGTTCCCGTACAGCACCCCGCGCAGCCACGCGTCCCCGAGCCCCAGCCGCTCCAGGGACTCCAGCTGGTGGATGTACGGGTAGGGGATGTTGGGGAAGTCGCTCCCCAGCAGCACCCGGTCCCCCAGGTCGGCGAGGTGCCCGAGCTCCGCCGCCGGGAACGGCATGAGCCCCTCGCTGAAGTCGGTGAAGGCCATGGTGGTGTCCAGGCGCACCTCGTCGTACCGCTCCGCGAGCGCGAAGAACTCGGCGTACTCGGGCATCCCCATGTGCGCCACCACGAGCCGCAGCCGCGGATGCCGCGCGAGGAGCCGCCCGACCGGCTCGGGCCCGGTGTGCTTGCCGGGCTCGGGACCGGACCCGCAGTGCATCACGACGGGCACCCCGGCCTCGGCGAGCAGCCCCCAGACCCCGTCGAGCAGCGGGTCGTTGGGGTCGTAGGCCCCCACCTGCACATGGGACTTGAAGACCCGCGCCCCCGCCTCGACGGCCTCCCGCACATAACGGTCCGCGCCCGGCTCGGGGTAGAAGGTCGCGGTGTGCAGACATCCGGGCGTGCGCCGCGCGAAGTCGACGGACCAGCCGTTCAGCCACTGGGCCATGCCCGCCTTGTGCGGATAGAGCATCGAGGTGAAGGCCCGCACCCCGAACTCCCCGAGCAGCGCGACCCGCCGCTCCTCCTCGTGCCGGTAGGTGATGGGCCACTCCACCGTGCCCGACGCCCCGTAGGAGTCGAAGTACGCCCACACCTTCCGCAGCACGCGCTCCGGCATGAAGTGCGTGTGCACGTCGATGAGCCCGGGGAGCCCGAGCCGCTCCCAGAACCCCCGCACCCGGACGGCTTCCGCTACCGCACCGCTCTCTGCGGTCCCGCTGCTCCCGCTGCCCCCGCTACTTACGCACAAAGCCGTAGCCCCTCTCGACCTTGGCGACGTGCACGACGTACTTCTCGTACCACTCCTCGCGTCCGCGGCGCTGGGCCGCCTGGTGCTCCAGGTTGCTCCGCCAGGCCTTGATGGACTCCTCGTCCCGGAAGTACGAGACGGTGATGCCGATGCCTCCCGGCGTGCGGGCCGACTCGGTGCCGAGGAACCCCGGCACGTCCGCGACGAGCTCGTCCATGCGGTCGGAGGTCTCTCCGTAGCCGTTGTCCCCCTCGGTGCGCACGGAGGTGAAGATGACGGAGTAGTAGGGCGGTTCGAAGGGTCCGACAGGACCTGTGGCGTGATCACTCATGTCGCCACATTCGGGCTCCCACCGCACCGGCGTCCACCCCTCCGGGCGATCTCTTGCCCAACGGTCGAGCGGACTTGACCATTCGGTCAGAGAAACCGGTCGGAAGAGCCGGTCAGAAGAGTCCGTCCTGCTCGGCGCCGCCGCCCGCGGGCTCCACGGCCCGCACCGGCACGCTCACGCCCGCCCCCGCGCCGGACGCCACCAGCGCCCACCCCACGAGCACGCGCGTATCGACGACGAGGACGCTCCCGTCCGCGACCGCCAGCTGCAGGTCGGGCCCCGCGGCGGCGACCAGCCGCCCCGCGACCGCCCCGCCGTCGACCAGCTCCCGCACCACCCCGTCCGCCGCCGGACCACCGTGCGCGCCGAGCCCGAACGCCCCCGCATGGTCGACGGCCTCGAACGGCACCCGCTCCAGCGCCTCGGCCCACCCGTCGAGCGACACGGCCCGCCCGTAGAGCACCGCGAGCTCCCGGTCCCGCTCCGCCCGTACCAGAAGAGCCCCGCGGACCCCGCGCCTGCGGGCGTACGGCACCCGGTCCGGAACCCCGAGCGCGGCCCGCAACAGCTCCTC
>NZ_LIPN01000173.1 GCF_001418325.1 Streptomyces atriruber
GGTGGGCGCGGGCGACGCGCTGTGGCAGGTCGCCGTCGCGCTCGGGGGGTTCGGGCTCGCGGTGGGTGCGCTCGACGCGTCCATGAACATGCTCGGAGTCAGTCTCCAACGGGCCTACGGGCGCAGCATCATGCTCGGGTTTCACGCCGCGTACAGCTTGGGCGGGATCGTGGGGGCGTCGCTGGCCTGGGCCGGGGCGCACTGGGATCTGTCGCTCTTCGTCTCCTATCTGCCGGTCGTGGCCGTGTTGTTGCCGGTCGCGCTGGTCGGGAGCCGGTGGTACGTCGACGCGGCGAAGGCCGAGGTCGGGGGCGCGGGGGACGGTGGTGGTGCCGTCGTCTTCAAGGTGCTCCTGCCGCTCTGTCTGGTGATGACGTTCGCGTACATCGGCGACTCGACCGTCTCCAACTGGAGCGCCAAGTACCTGCAGGACGTGCTGGGGAGTTCGGAGGAGGTCTCGACCGTTCCGTACAACGTCTACATGGTCATGACGCTGGTGGGGCGCGGGCTCGGGGATCTGGGGGTGCGGCGGTTCGGGGCCGTGGCGGTGGTGCGGGCCGGGTCGGTGGTGGCCGCGCTGGGGTTCGCGGTCGTGGCGGTGGCGCCGGGGGCGTGGCTGGGCATCGCCGGATTCACGGTGCTCGGACTGGGATTGTGCGTGATTGTTCCGCAGACGTTCGCCGCGGCGGGACGATTGTTCCCGGGGGCTTCGGATGCGGCCGTCGCGCGACTGAACATCTTCAACTACGTGGGTTTTCTGATCGGTTCGCCGCTGGTGGGCGGGCTCGGGGACGCCTGGAACTACCGGGGGGCGATGCTCGTTCCCATGGTGCTGGTGCTCTTGACCTTGTTGTACGCCCGCTCCTTCGCCCCGGGACCGGACGGGTACGGTGACGGGCATGAGCGGCCGCGCACAGCTGATGTGGGACGAGGCAGTAACGGGCTATGACTTCGGCCCGGGTCACCCGATGGACCCGGTCAGGCTCGGGCTGACCCGAAGCCTGGTCGACGCCTTCGGGCTCGACCGGGAGCTTGAGGTGGTCGCGGCCAAGCGTGCCGGTGATTCGACGCTTCGGCTCGTGCACCGCGGGGACTATGTGGACGCGGTGAAGGCCGCGTCCCTCGACCCCGCGTCCGCGCGGGGGGAGTACGGACTCGGCACGGAGGACGACCCGGCCTTCGCCGGGATGCACGACGCGTCGGCGCTGATCGCCGGCCAGTCCGTCGGCGCGGCCGAGGCCGTCTGGCGCGGGGACGCGCTGCACGCGGTGAACTTCGCGGGCGGGCTGCACCACGCGATGCCCGGCGCCGCCTCCGGGTTCTGCATCTACAACGACGCCGCGTTGGCCATCGCCCGCCTCCTTGAGCTGGGCGCGGAGCGCGTGGCGTACGTGGACGTGGACGTGCACCACGGCGACGGCGTGCAGGCCGCCTTCTGGGAGGACCCGCGGGTCCTGACGATCTCGCTCCACGAACATCCGCGGACGCTGTTCCCGCAGACCGGCTGGCCCGAGGAGACGGGTGCGGACGGCGCGGCGGAGGGCACCGCGGCGAACATCGCGCTGCCCGCGGGCACCGGGGACGCCGGGTGGCTGCGGGCCTTTCACGCCGTGGTGCCCGAGCTGCTCGCCGAGTTCCGGCCCCAGGTCCTCGTGACGCAGCACGGCGCGGACACGCACTTCGAGGATCCGCTGGCGCACCTGGCCGTTTCGCTGGACGCCCAGCGGTCGGTGCAGGTCGCCTGCCACGAGCTGGCCCATGAGCACGCCGACGGGCGATGGGTCGCCCTGGGCGGTGGGGGATACGCGGTGGTGGACGTGGTGCCGCGGTCCTGGACGCATCTCGTCGCCGTCGCCGCGGGGCGGCCCGTCGAGCCCACGGCGCAGATCCCCGACGCATGGCGGCAGGAAGTCTTCGCGCGGACCCGGCAGTTGGCGCCCGGGCGGATGACGGACGGGCGGTGGCCGGTGGACTGGAAGGGCTGGGAGTCGGGATACGACCCCGCCGACCGGCTCGACCAGGCGGTGCTCGCGGCCCGGCGGGCGGTGTTTCCGCTGCGGGGGCTGCTCGCGTAGGGGGTACCCAGGATCTTGGGTACCCGGTCCGACCGATCGGATTGGATTATGCCCGCGTTAGCCCAACTGTGCGTGGTTTCCGGGGTTTTGTGGTTCGGGTCCGTCCGGATGCGCCAGCATCGGCAGCGTGTTGAGCACCGGCGCCCTGCGTGCGCATCTGTTGGCGGCTCGGTTGGCCGGGCCCGTGGCCACCTCACGGGAAGAGAGCCTGCGGAGCTATCGGCTCTTCGCTGCCCGGGACCCGCGGATACTTCTCGGGCTCGACCCCGAATGGAGCTGGGGCTCCGGGGACCTGCTGCGCCTGATGTCCGACAAGTGCGGAGTGTCCGCCGATCCGGGCCACACCTCGGGAGCCGATGTCATCGACCCGGAGCGGACGCTGGCGGCGCTCGACGCGTTCGCGGAACGGCTGGCGGTCGCGGCGCGATGGCGGGTCCCCGTGCTCTTCGGGACCGGTCATCCGCACCGGCTGCTGGGGTTCTACGCAGCCTTGGCGGACGCCTTGTCGGCGGCCGGATGCACCGTCCTCACCCCCGCGCAGGGCAGCAGTGTCGACATAACGACCCGGTTTGGCCTACGTACGTACAACCTTGACTACGTACAAGGAGTCGCGCTGGTGCGCGAACCCGGCGCGCGTCCCGCCGGGAGTGAGACCGGCGCACACACCCACTCACCCCTCCCGGTTCGAGCCGCCCTGGATGCCGCGGCGGAGGCCGGCGGACCGCTTCCCGGCTTGGTCATCGGGGACCACGGATGGGTCTGCGGAGCAGGTCAGCTGGGGTTTGAGGCGATCGGTCTGGCGGATACGGATGATCCGGCGCTGTTCGTCGGGGAGGCCGAGGGGCAGGTGTCCGTCGTCGTTCCGCTTGATGACGCTGTGCGGTCTGATTACTACCGACCGCTTACTCGCTATGTACTCAATCGAGCGTGTCTGTCACAGTAGGCGGCCGATGGCTGCTCCTCTTCCCCACTCGCATCATCCGCCCCTAGTCTGGGGAGTGAGCGCGCAGCGACGAAGAGTCACCGGAAGGGGAAGCCGGTGCCCGTCATGTGCGGAAGGTTCAGGTGGGGTGTCATGGCTGCAGACCAGAGGCCGCTGAACGAGGTTCAGTTTCTGACCGTGGCGGAAGTCGCCTCGGTGATGCGAGTGTCCAAGATGACCGTGTACCGGCTGGTGCACAGCGGTCATCTGCCCGCCATCCGGGTCGGAAGGTCCTTCCGGGTTCCGGAGCAGGCGGTTCACGAGTACCTCCGCGAGTCCTATGTGGGGGTCGAAGCAGGTTGAGCGAGGGGTCCCCAGGGCCCGTCGCGCAGGGGCCATGGCCCCTCGATTACGTCCCTCACGCGGGGACGGGTAGGCTAGGCCGACGTAGGTCGTGTGGGCCCAGTCTGCTGCCCCGCACCGAGTGAAGAGAAGTGAGCGAGGGTAGTCGTGGGCTCTGTTATCAAGAAGCGGCGTAAGCGGATGGCCAAGAAGAAGCACCGCAAGCTGCTGAAGCGCACCCGCGTTCAGCGTCGCAACAAGAAGTAAGCGACCGCTGTAACAGCGTGTTCCGAAGCCCTCCCGTCATCCGACGGGAGGGCTTCGGTGTTTTCGGCCGTCTCTGGGCTCACGGACATCACACCGCAACGTCCACCAGATAGCGTGGTCCGGAACACAGCCGTCGGTGGCGCGGCGAGGGGTTTGGGGAAAGGCAGGCGCTGATCTTGGGCAAGGTCGTGCTCGTGACCGGAGTGGCCCGACAGCTGGGCGGCCGGTTCGTCCGGCGCATCCAGCGTGACCCCGACGTCGACCGGGTGGTCGCCGTCGACGCGGTCCCACCCGAGCACCATCTGGGCGGTGCCGACTTCGTCCGGGCCGACCTCCGGCAGCCCACGATCGCCAGGGTGCTCGCCGAGCACAGTGTCGACACGGTCGTGCACATGGACGTCACCGCGACCGCGCTCGGCGGCCGCGGGGGCAGGGGCGGCCGCGGCTCGGTCAAGGAGACCAACGTCATCGGCACCATGCAGCTGCTCGGCGCCTGCCAGAAGTCGCCGACGGTCCAGCGGCTCGTGGTGAAGTCCAGCACCAGCGTGTACGGGTCGGCGCCCAAGGATCCCGCGGTCTTCACGGAGACGACGCCGCCCAAGTCGCTGCCCAGCGGCGGTTTCGCCAAGGACGCCGTCGAGGTCGAGGGCTATGTGCGCGGCTTCGCGCGGCGCCGCCCGGACGTCGCGGTGTGCGTGCTGCGCTTCGCGAACATCCTCGGGCCCGCCGCGGACTCCCCGCTCGCCGAGTACTTCTCGCTGCCGGTCCTGCCGACCGTGTTCGGCTACGACCCGCGCCTGCAGTTCGTCCACGAGGACGACGCGGTCGAGGTGCTGCGGCTCGCCTCGCACGACCCGCAGCGAGGCACGCTCAACAGCGGCACGTTCAACATCGCCGGTGACGGCCAGCTGCTCCTGTCCCAGTGCTCGCGGCGGCTCGGCCGCCCCACCGTGCCGATGTTCCTGCCGGCCGTCACCTGGGTCGGCTCCGCGCTGCGCACGCTCGGTGCGACGGACTTCTCGCCCGAGCAGATCAGGCTGCTCACCCACGGCCGGGTCGTGGCCACCCGGCAGATGCGCGAGACACTGGGGTTCGGGCCGAAGTACACGACCGCGGAGACCTTCGCGGACTTCGTGCGCAGCCGGGGCCCCGGGCTGCTGCCACCAGGTGCCCTCGCGGGGGCAGTCGACCGGATCGCCGCGCTGCCCCTCGCGGGTGGCCACCAGAGCGCCAACTGAGGAGAGCGTCAACGATGGCGGACGCCAAGGTCATTCCGTTCGACGACGACCGGTCGCGCGGCAGCGCGCAGCGCACCTCGCGCCGCAGGTCCGCGCCCCGGCGCAAGGGCGACCCCGTGGCCGGGGTCAAGGCGCTGCCCGGGCAGCAGGAGGGGCAGCAGCAGGGCGCGCGGCAGCGCCCGGAGCCCCAGCCGGCGGCGCCCGGGGAGCCGCAGGGGAAGGTGCCGGAGCCGCGGGGCGGTGGCGGCTGGGACCGGCGCATCGCGGGCGGCCTCTCCTTCCTGCGACGGCGGCTCACGGGCGAGTACGAGGTCGACGACTTCGGCTACGACGAGGAGCTCACCGACCAGGTCCTGATGTCGATGCTCAGGCCGTTCTACGACAAGTACTTCCGCGTCGAGGTGAAGGGCATCGAGAACATCCCCGCCGACGGCGGGGCGCTGATCGTCGCCAACCACTCCGGGACGCTGCCGCTGGACGGCCTGATGATGCAGGTCGCGGTGCACGACAACCATCCCCAGGGCCGCCATCTGCGGCTGCTCGCCGCCGACCTCGTCTTCATGCTGCCGGTGATCAACGAACTGGCCCGCAAGGCCGGGCACACGCTGGCCTGCGCGGAGGACGCGGAGCGGCTCCTTGAGCGGGGCGAGCTGGTGGGTGTGATGCCGGAGGGCTTCAAGGGCATCGGGAAGCCGTTCAGCGAGCGCTACAAGCTGCAGCGGTTCGGCCGCGGCGGCTTCGTGTCGACGGCGCTGCGGACGGGCTCACCGATCGTGCCGTGCTCGATCGTCGGGGCGGAGGAGATCTACCCCATGATCGGCAACGCCAAGACCCTGGCGCGGGTCCTCGGGTTCCCGTACTTTCCGATCACGCCTACGTTTCCGTGGCTGGGTCCGCTGGGTGCGGTGCCGTTGCCGACGAAGTGGACGATTCAGTTCGGTGAGCCGATTGCGACGGATGGATATCCGCCGGAGGCGGCGGAGGATCCGATGCTGATGTTCAACCTGACGGATCAGGTGCGGGAGCAGATCCAGCATTCGCTGTACAAGCTGTTGGTGCAGCGGCGGTCGGTGTTCTTCTAGGCGCGGGTACGCAGCCGGGGGCGCCCTCCTCGATCAGGAGAGTGCCCCCGGCTGCGTACGAGCAGGGACTAGTTCGCGTCCTCGCCCTCGATGCCGAGCTCCGGGAGCTGCAGGCCGGGCAGGAGCGGGGGCAGCGTGACGTCCGGCTTGGCCGGGTCGCTGTGCTGACCGGGTTTGCTCTTGCCGTCCGAGGGCTCCGGGCTGGTCTTCTCGTCCGGCGGGTCGAGGAGGCCGCCGGTGGTGCCGCCGAGCAGGCCGTCGTCCTGGCGGTCCGACGTGGAGGGCTTCGGCTTGCTGTCGCTGCCCGTCCCGCTGCCGTGCGAACTGCCGCCGCCCGAGGGGTGCGAGGAGCGGCCGTCGGAGCCCTCCGAGCCGCTGGGGCTCTGGGACGTCCGGCCGGTGGAGCCGCCCTTCTCCGGTGCAGGGGGCAGCAGGGAGCGCAGCGGGTCGACCTCTTGGTCTATGGCGTCGAAGACGGAGTTCACCTGCTCTCCGACGTCGCCCAGCTGGACGGGGAGGCGGCCCTGGAGGTCGGTCCACGCTTCCCGGTGCGACTGGGAGAACGCGGACAGTGCCTGGATGGGGCCCAGGGAGCCGTCGCGTTCGTACGCCTCCAGGAGCAGGCGGTGGCCTTCCGTGGCGTCGTGCCGCATGCCGGAGAGGGCTCGCCTGACCTCGCCCAGGGACTCGTGGTCCAGGGCGCCCGAGCGGCCCCGCTCCATGAGCCTGCGGGCCTCGTTCAGCCGCGTCGACGCATGGTCCAGATAGATCTGGCCACGATCGGTGTCGTCGTCGGCCAGGCCCAGCTTGAAGTCCTCCATGCCGCGCTTGAGGCCGTACAACGAGTCGCCGGGGAGTGCGTCGGAGCTGGCCGCGGCCACTCCGCCGAACGCGCCGGCGGCGACGCCGACGGTGAGGCCGCCCGCGGCGATGCCCTTGGACAGACGGGAACGCGGCCGCAACTTCCCCAGGGCCCCCGCGCGATGGGCACCCTTGCGGGACCGTTGCTCGGGCACGGAGGGGCTGCCGCCCTCGAGGAACATGGCTTCCATCGCGGCCACGAGCTGGGCGCGCTGGACGACCTTGACCTCGGGGTCCAGGACGGGCTTGGGCAGCGCGTCGAGACCGTCCGTCAGGGCCAGCATGTGGCTCTGCTCGGTCGGTTCGGCGCGGCCGGTGGTTTCGGGGGACTCCATGGATGCGGCCGCTGGCACGGGCGCGGAGTCCTCGGACTGCTCGGCCGCCGGACCCTGGTCGGAATGCTCCTCCAGGGCCTGGGCGAAGGCGTTCGCCCGCCGGTGGGCCGATACGTTCGCGATCACTGGCGGCACCTCCTCTCGTCAAGACGGTCGACTCCCCAGGGGGTCCTGAGGGTTGCATGTCCTGACCATTTCCACACGATCGAGTGAGCGGAGCCAGCCAGGTAGCGACCACAGGGAGCCTGCATTCCGCACAACGAGCGTCGCGGCACTTGGGTTACGGACGAAAGATGATCGGACCGCGACAATTCCGTGGCGCCCATCTGGTCGCCACGGAAGGTGAGTTGGGCGCCACGGAGCGCTATCGGACGTCGTCGGGCAGGAGGCGCGCGAGCGTGCGCACCGCGCGGTACTGGAGGGTCTTGATCGCGCCCTCGTTCTTGCCCATGACCCGCGCGGTCTCGGCGACGGACAGTCCCTGGAGGAAGCGCAGGGTCACGCACTCCTGCTGCTGGGGGTTGAGGCGGCGGACGGCTTCGAGGAGGGCGGCGTTCGAGAGGGACTCCAGGACGGAGTCCTCGGGGCTGCGCTCGACTTCGTTGGCGTCGAGCATCTCGCCGGTGGTCACTTCGAGGCGGAATCGGCTTGATTTGAAGTGGTCGGCGACCAGGTTGCGGGCGATCGTGACCAGCCAGGCGCCGAAGTCGCGGCCCTGCCAGGTGAAGGTGCCGATGCGGCGGAGGGCGCGCAGAAAGGTCTCACTGGTGAGGTCCTCGGCGGTCGCCTTGCCGCCCACGCGGTAGTAGATGTAGCGGTAGACCGTGTCGCTGTACTGGTCGTAGAGGCGTCCGAAGGCGTCGGACTCGCCGGCCTGGGCGCGTTCGACCAGGTCCATCATGCGTGCGCTGTCGCTGTCCGCCGCGGGGCGGCGGGGGGTGGGGGCCGAGGTGGCGGCAGCGGAGCCGGAACGGGCCCGTCTGCTGACAGCCGCCCCGCTGTTGGCCAGGGCATAGCAGGGCCCGGCGGGTGCGGGGACGGCGAGTGCGGGGACGGCGGGGACGGCGTACGCGGTGGGGACGAAGCCGCGCAAGCGGTCGATGACCGTTGCGCGCAGCGTAGCCAGGCCCGAGGCGTCAACCCCGACGTGTGGGTACACGGGACTCCCAGAGGCAGAGCTTCCATCACGTGCAGTGCGGGACCGTTCACCCGTCGTAGCGACGTGCGGGGTCCCTAATGCGTCTGAGGAGAATAACGCTTCGTACAGGCAGCGCTACACCCAGTTGCTCAAATCATCGATTACGTCGCTTCTGTTACCGATTGACGCCCGTTCAAGTGCCGGAGAGTGAGCAATTGTTGATCGAATCGGGTCACATTCCGTGTCGGCCTGAGGCGTGTTGTGGCCGAGTGCTACCGGCGTGACTGGCGGGAGGCGTGGCGGGGTAGGACCGACGGAATGCTCGGGGCGGGGCGCACGGGCAGAGCCGGAACGTGCCTCCAGTGACGGCGGAACGTGCCTTCGGCGGTAGCGGAACGTGCCTTCAGTGGCGGCGGCGGTGCAGCGCCACGGCCGCGGCGGCACCGCCCGCGAGCGCGCCGACACCGGCGGCGGCCGGGATCCCGACCTTCGCGGCCTTGCGGCCCGTGCGGTAGTCCCGCAGCCGCCAGTCCCGCTCGCGTGCGTGCTTGCGCAGTTTGGCGTCGGGGTTGATCGCGTACGGATGCCCGACGAGGGAGAGCATCGGGATGTCGTTGTGCGAGTCGCTGTACGCGGCGCAGCGGCCCAGGTCCAGGCCCTCGCCGGCGGCCAGGGCGCGGACGGCCTCGGCCTTCGCGGGGCCGTGCAGGGGCTCGCCGACGAGCTTGCCGGTGTAGACGCCGCCGATGGACTCGGCGACGGTGCCGAGGGCGCCGGTCAGGCCGAGGCGGCGGGCGATGACCGTGGCGATCTCCACCGGGGCGGCGGTGACCAGCCAGACCTTCTGGCCCGCGTCGAGGTGGGCCTGGGCGAGGGCGCGGGTGCCGGGCCAGATGCGCTCGGCCATGTACTCGTCGTAGATCTCCTCGCCGATGGACATCAGCTCGGCGACCCGGTGGCCCTTGACGATGGACAGGGCGCTGTCGCGGGCATCCTGCATGTGCTCGGGGTCCTCGACGCCGGCCAGCCTGAACCAGGCCTGCTGCCAGGCGAATCGGAACAGCTCCTGGCGCTCGAAGAACTTCCGCTTGTAGAGCCCGCGGCCGAAGTGGAAGATCGCGGCGCCCTGCATCACGGTGTTGTCGAGGTCGAAGAAGGCGGCGGCCTTGTCGTCGCCGACGACGGGGAACTCCGGTTCCCGTGGTCCTTCGTCGGGCGCGGTCTCCGCGGCGAGGGCGTCGAGTTCCTCCAGTTCCTGGGAGGACTTGCGCGCTGCCTCAGCCGAGGCCTCGCCTGCCAACACGCTCCGCGCCGTGGCGGAGCGCCTACGGGGGGTGAGCCATCCGAGAGCGGCCATGTCGTGAGCATAGCCAGTTTGTTCGGTGGTTCCGGAGTCGGGAGGATTCGGGCCTGTGAACTCTCCGTGTCCGGGCGGTTCGGGGGCCGGGCGAGAATGGCGGCATGAGCCCGATTTTTCGACGTACGAAGAGGAAACCGCAGGAGCGGCTGGTCACCCTGATCGGGAAGCCGGGGTGTCATCTGTGCGATGACGCACAGTCGGTGATCGAGAAGGTCTGCGGGGAGCTCGGCACTCCCTGGGAGAAGAAGGACATCACGCAGGACGAGGAGCTGCACCGGGCCTACTGGGAGCAGATCCCGGTCGTTCTGGTGGACGGGGAGCAGCACACCTTCTGGCGCGTGGACGAGACGCGGCTGCGGCGCGAGCTCGGCGGGTAGGGCCGTCCGGCACTGACCGGTCAGTCCAAAGTGCCCGCAAAGTCGATTACGCTTTGGGGCGGTTTTGGTCTCGGGGGCGACGATCGTGAGGAGAGTGTGCGGTTTTGCCCCCATCAAATGAGCGACGACGTCGCCCGCGCGCCGGTTCCACGGTCGTGCGCCGGGAGTGCGTGACCCCGGTCACGTTGGCCGGGCAAATCGGACACCATCTTTGTGCACGCGTTCACAAAGACATAGCCTGCTTTCGACGGGGCGGTCTGGGGACGAGTGACCGCCTGCAGCCCCGCTCTACCCGCAGGAGCACCGTGGCAACTGGCCGAACTCACCGACCGGCGACCCGCAGCCGAGGAATTCCCGAGGCCACCGTCGCCAGGCTTCCGCTGTACCTCCGAGCCCTCACCGCACTGTCGGAGCGCTCGGTACCCACGGTCTCCTCCGAGGAGCTCGCGGCCGCCGCGGGGGTCAACTCCGCGAAGCTGCGCAAGGACTTCTCGTATCTGGGCTCCTACGGGACGCGCGGCGTCGGCTACGACGTCGAGTATCTCGTCTACCAGATCTCCCGCGAACTCGGGCTGACCCAGGACTGGCCGGTTGTCATCGTCGGCATCGGTAACCTCGGCGCCGCGCTCGCCAATTACGGCGGGTTCGCCTCGCGCGGGTTCCGTGTCGCCGCGCTGATCGACGCCGACCCGGCGATGGCGGGCACCCCCGTCGCGGGGATGCCGGTGCAGCACACGGACGAGCTCGAAAAGATCATCAGCGACAACGGCGTCTCCATCGGCGTGATCTCGACCCCCGCCGGGGCGGCCCAGCAGGTCTGCGAGCGGCTCGTCGCCGCCGGTGTGACCTCCATCCTGAACTTCGCGCCGACGGTCCTCTCCGTGCCCGAGGGCGTCGACGTGCGCAAGGTCGACCTCTCCATCGAGCTGCAGATCCTCGCCTTCCACGAGCAGCGCAAGGCCGGGGAGGACGCCGCCCCCGAGGGCCCCGTCCCGCCCGTCTCCGCCAAGCAGCAGCGCAAGGGACCCGACGGGGACGTCCCCGCCGTGATGCCGGCATGAGTCTCCTGGTCGTGGGGCTGAGTCACCGCAGCGCCCCGGTGAGCGTCCTGGAGCGCGCCACGCTGTCCGTGGACGCGCAGGCCAAGCTCCTGCAGGACACGCTGGCCGCCGAGCCCGCCGCCGAGGCGGCCGTGCTCGCCACCTGCAACCGCATCGAGCTCTACGCCGACGTGGACAAGTTCCACGCGGGCGTGGCCGAGCTGTCCACGCTGCTCGCGCAGCACAGCGGCGTCGGCCTGGAGGAGCTCACTCCTTATCTGTACGTCCACTACGAGGACCGTGCCGTCCACCACCTGTTCTCGGTGGCGTGCGGACTCGACTCGATGGTCGTCGGCGAGGGCCAGATCCTCGGGCAGATCAAGGACGCCCTGGCGCGCTCGCAGGAGCTGCACACCGCGGGCAAGCTCCTCAACGACCTCTTCCAGCAGGCCCTCAGGGTCGGCAAGCGCGCGCACTCCGAGACCGGCATCGACCGGGCCGGGCAGTCGCTCGTGACCTTCGGTCTCGAACAGCTCGCCGGGGGCGGGTCCGTGGAGGCCTGGGCCGAGGGCAAGCGCGCCCTGGTGATCGGCGCGGGCTCGATGTCCTCGCTGGCCGCGGCGACGCTCGCGCGCGCCGGCGTCCGGGAGCTCGTCGTCGCCAACCGCACGCTGGAGCGGGCCCTGCGCCTCGCGGAGATCCTCGCGGACTCCGGCACCGAGGCATCCGCGCGCGCCGTCCCCATGGCCGACGTGACCGACGAACTGACACGTGCCGACGTGGTGGTCTCCTGCACCGGCGCGACCGGTCTGGTGCTGACGGCCGAGGCCGTCGCCGCCGCCGTGGGCCGCACGACCCCGCCGCCGCCCGTGCGCGACACCCTCGCGCCGCCCGCGGACCCGGCCGGTACCACCGGGGGCGACGCCACCGGCTTCGAACAGCACGCGGCGTGGCTGGAGAAGGCGCAGGGCGAAGGCCCGGCACCGGCCGCCGCGCGGGACGGGGCCGCCTCCGACGGACGTACGACGTCGCTCGCACTCCTCGACCTCGCCATGCCGCGCGACATCGACGCGGCCGTGCACCGCATCGACGGGGTGCGCCTGGTCGACATCGAGTCGCTCGCCGAGGCGTCCGCGGACGCCCCGAT
>NZ_LIPN01000174.1 GCF_001418325.1 Streptomyces atriruber
CGGTGGAGGTACTGCTGGCGGCTGCGCCCGGCGTGCGCATCCTGGCCACCAGTCGGCAACCGTTGACCACCCGCGGCGAGCGGCTGCTGCGGGTGGCCCCGCTGCGTCTGCCCCCGCCACCGGTCGACGCGGCAGTCGGCGGACCGGAAGAGCCGTGTGGCGGGTCGGAAGAGCCGTGCGAGGCGGTGGCCCTGTTCGTTGATCGGGCCGCTGCCGTTGTGCCGGGGTTCGCGCTGACCGAGCACAACCGGGCGGATGTGGAGGAGATCTGCCGTCGGCTGGACGGCATCCCGCTCGCCTTGGAACTGGCCGCAGCCCGGCTCACCGATCTGTCCGTGTCGGGGTTGCTGTACCGGTTGCGGTCACGCTTCGATGCGCTCGCCGACGACTTGGGCATGGTGTCACCCCTGGCGTCGTCGCGGCATCGGACGCTGCGGACCACGATCGGCTGGAGCCATGAGCTGTGCACGTCGCCGGAGCGGCTTGCCTGGGCCCGTCTGTCGGTGTTCGCCGGCGGCTTCGAACAGGAGGCGGCGGAGTGGGTTTGCGCTGGCGGGTCACTGGACGCCGGGGAGGTGGCCGGGGTGCTGTCCGCTCTGGTGGACAAGTCGATTCTCCAGCGGGTGGGCACCACTCGCGGCCTCCGGTATTCGATGCTGGACACCGTGCGTGAGTACGGTCAGGAGTGGCTGACAAGGCTCGGTGAACAGACCAGGCTTCATGGGCGGCACCGGGATTACTACCGTTACCTGGCCCGCACCGGCGAGCGGGAGTGGTTCGGCCCCGACCAGGTGGTGTGGTCCGAGCGCCTGACTGCCGAACACGCGAACCTTCGCGTCGCGCTGGAGAGCTGCCTCGCACATCCGGACCCGAAGGTCGCACTGGAGATGTCGGGCAACCTGTGGTTCTTCTGGTTCGGCTGCGGCTTCCTGCGCGAAGGGAAGCATTACCTGGACCGGGCTCTCGGCAAGAAGCCGGACACCGGGCCCGGCCCGGAACGGTTCTGGGCCCTGTGGGCCCGCGGGCTGGTGGCACTCGGCCAAGGCGACTTCGAAGCCGTCACCGTGCTGCACGGCTTCTGCACGCCCATGGCCGAACACCTCGGCGACCCGGCCGCGGCCGCGGCCGCGCTCTACCTCGAAGGGGCACAACCGGTGATGACCGGCAGGCCGACCGACGCGATCGCTCTTCTAGACGAGGCGAACCGGTCGCCCGACTGCGGTGGCGGCTCCCTTGCCGCCAGGTTCCTGATCCGCAGCGCCATGTGGTTTGCCCACCTCCAACTGGGCCAGTTCGACCAGGCCGAGACGACAGCCACCGTCCTGCACCAGGAGAGTGGGGCGCGAGACGAGGAGTGGATGCGGGGCTACGCCCTGTACTTCCTGTCCACAGCCGCGCTGACCAAGGGCGATCCGGCCACGGCCGTCGGGCACGCCCGCGCCGCTCTCAAGATCAAGTGGCGGCTGCACGACATGCTGGGAGCCGCACTGGCCCTGGACGCACTGGCCCAGGCCGTCGCCGCCATCGATCCGCAGACAGCCCCGCGGCTGCTCGGCATCGCCGACACCCTCTGGCGCTCCTTCGGCCTGACCCAGATGGGAACGCCCGGACTCATCGCCGCTCGGCAAGCGTGCGCACAACGGATCCGCGAGTCCATTGGCGACGCGGCCTACGATGCGGCCTACAAGACCGGGCTGAACACCAGACCCGAGGAGTGCGTTGCCCACGCCCTCACCGTTGCCTCACAGGACAGTTGACGCCTCTGGAGGTCTACCGGAAGCAGATCCGGCCCATGATCCGGACCGGCGCGGTGGTCATGGACCCCAAACCGCCGTACCGGCCGTGCCCACGCCTGCTCCGCTCCGCCCCGGCGGCCTCTTCCACACCCGGCTCCCGGGAGGCACCGCGAAGACTGCCGTGAGCCCGGCCTGCGGCCGCACTCCCCATGGGGCGGCAGGCCGGGTTGCCTCGACCGGTGTGCTGGGTGCCCTGCGGCGCCAGCGGGCGGGAGGCGCACGGTCGACCAGGGTCCGGGGCCGCTTGGCGAGCGTAGTGGCGCCGCGGGGGCGCGGCGAGGGTGGTTTCGCGCCGGTCAGGCCGCTGCCCGTGGCGGTACGGGTGCGGGCAGCTGGTTCAGGATGTCGAAGTCCAGGCGTAGTCGTGGATGGTTGAGCAGGTGGAGGGTCACGGGGCGGATGCAGATCAGGCGCAAGCGCCCGTGACGGCCGCTGGTCCGGGTTCGGGCGCGATGGAGGATCCGTACCCCGGAGCCGTCCATGAAGTCGACGGGGCGCAGGTCGATCAGCAAGTCGGAGTCGCCGGTGTGGGTGAGTGCGTCGAGGCAGTCGGTGATGGCGGGGGCGGTGTGGATGTCGATTTCGCCGCACAGGACCACCAGGGTGCAGTCACCGTGAAGGCGGACTTCCCGGACACAGGTCGCTGCAGGGGGTGAGGTCATGACGACCCTCTCGAAGGCGGATGTCCATGGGGACCGGTCGCCAACGGGTCTGGGTCGGCATTCCAGGGTGGCGTGTCGTGTTCGACTCCTGGCGGGTTTCGCCGAAGAGCTGCTGGTGCACCCGCCGGGCTGCTACACGGCGACGAGGCCGGATGCCCCGGAGGGCGTGCATCCCGGCAGAGCATCGCCGACAGAGACGTCAGGGCGAGACGTCCCCGTCGTCGTCCAGGCGCATTCGGCGGGCCAGCACATCTCGAGCGACGTCCAGGAGAGGTCGGTCGTGGCTGAAGGCGTATCCGCGCAGCCTGATCAGGGCGTGGTCGCAGTCGGTGGCCAGTTGGTCCGCGAGCATGCCGGTGGCCTGGTGGACCTCGGCGAAGTGGAGGCCGGGCTCGTCGAGCAGCGGAGCGTGGGGCCGGTCCGTCTGGGCGGCGGTGGTGATGGTGATCTGGGCGACGGTGTCGGCCATGCCGAGGGCGTCGGTGAGTTGGCCGGTGGACATCGGTCCCGGCCGGGTGCGGTGGCCGGTGAGGGCGCCGAGCGCGATGACCCCGATGCGCAGCGGGAAGGAGAACACCGCGCGTACGCCCAGAGGTTCCATGGCGCCGGGCAGGCCGGGCCAGCGGGCGGTGGCGAAGGCGGAGGTGTCGGCCACGTCGGGCAGCAGTATCAGTGCGCCGTGGCGGGCGGCGTCCAGACTCGGCCCCTGGCCCTGGACCTGTTGCAGGTCCTCCAGCGCGAGGGTGCGCTCACCGAAGGACTGCACCAGTTCGGCCCGGCCGCCTCCCGGGGCAAGGAGCAGGCCGAGGCCGTCCAGGCCCAGCATGTCCGCGCAGGCCGCGAGGGGCAGCGGTGCCAGGCCGGGGCCTGTGTGGGAGCTGAGGGTGCGCAGGTAGTCGGCCATCACCGGATGGGCCACTGGGCTCGCCCCCTTCCGGGCGCAGTGCAGATCATCCGGCGGGCCCACCAGTCAGCACCGATGGGCCGATGCCTCACCGATCGCGCCGGGTGAGGAGGGACGCGTCGGCGGTGCCCTGCAACACCTGGCGGGCGATGTCGGTGAGCCGCGTCTGGTGATCGCGTGCGTAGCGGCGCATGAGGGTGAACGCCTCCTCGACGTCGGTTTCGCGGCGGTTCGCCAGATAGCCCTTGGCCTGCTCGATGATGACGCGGCTGTCCAGAGCGGCCTGCAACTGTGTGGTCACGGTCATCTGTTCGCTCACCGCCCGCTGTTGCAGGACGCCGATGGTGGCGGTGTCGGCCAGTGCCTGACCCAGCCGCAACTGGGAGTCGCCCAGGGGTCCTGGCCGGTCCCGGAACAGGTTCAGGGCCCCGATCACCTGGTCGTGCAACCGGAGCGGTGCCGCCACGACCGAGGTGAAACCGACCTCGACGGCACGCGGCGCGAACCGGGGCCAGCGCATCTCGGCCGCCTGCGTCGCCAGCGGAACGTCGGGAACCTGTCCCCTGGTCTTGAAGCAGTCCCGGCAGGGCCCCTCGTCCCACTCGATGCTGGCCAGTTCCAGCCGACGGGTGCGCTCGTCAGAGGCTGCGGCGTCGACCAGTTGGCCACCAGGCGTGGCGAGCAGGACTCCGGCTGCCGCGACATCCAGCAGAGCCACGCAGTGCTCGGCGAGCGTGTGCAGGAATCCGATGACGTCGAAGTCCCGTACCAAGGTGTCGGCGAGGTCGACGAACGCGGCCGCCAACTGCTCCTCACGCGGCAGCTCAGGCATACCCCACCTCCAAGAGAGATCCGGGGACACCTTCCCACGGGCTGCGGACTCCTGCTGCCACCCAGTTTCGTCCCGGTCGCGCGCCTTGACCAGAGCACCTGTGAAGGGCCGCGCCGACACAGCGGGAATGCCGTCGCGGCGCACCGCCTCGCGCCTCCCGTTCCTGGTCCCCTTCGGGGGCACTCCACGCTTCCCGCCTCGCTCCGGCTACTCGGGCCGCGTGGTCGGCCTGGTCCACCAGGGTGGCGCCGAGCGAGGCGTGGTGATCGGCGGGCAGTTGTGTCTGCAGTAGCCGGGCGAGACCGGAGGTGTGCTCGTGCGGGTGTACCACGATCTCCGTGACGGCGAAGGCGTGCCCCGAGGAGGTCAGCCGCTCGACCGGCCTGGGCAGGCCGCCCTCGAAGCCGAGCCACCGGGACCCGTCGCGCGCCATGGGGAAGCCGAAGGCGCAGCCGGCCGGAGTGGTCGTCCCGGCGACCAGCATCGAGAAGCCGGGCGCCGTACGGAGTCCGCGAGGCGATGCAGGAAGTCCTCCCTGCGGCGGTACGTCTCGCCGGTCGCGCTGTCCGAGGACTCCACGTAGGGGTCCGCCGGATCCTGCCGGAGCGTAGGGGGCCTGCCGGCGGTTCAGGCGGCGCAGGCGCACCCCGTCCAGGGCGGAGCGCTCACGGCCCTGTCCGGAGTCGGCGGCTGTCATCGCGGCTGGTGAACGTTCGGCTGGGGCAAGGACATGGCGCCTCCGCTTCCGGGCGCCGGGCCGGGCACTTGGGTGGGCAGGGTGTCCACGGTCAGGTGGGGCCGGGTGCCGCCTCCTGCGCTGCCCGTGGGGTAGCCGCGGGGCTCGTCGCAGACGATGGATCGGCTGCGGAGCAGTGCGACCTGCCGTGCTGTGTCGGGGGCGGCGACGACGCGGGCCTCGACGCGACCGTCGGCAGGCTGTTCCTGGCGGCTCGGCCCGGTCGGGCCGAGCCGCGTCGCCGTACGTCTGGTCATGTCCTGCGCCGCTGCGCGGCTCTGTTGGTCCTGCGCCGCGGACGAAGGCGCCCGCGCCCACCGTCCCGGTGGTCGCGGCGGGGGCGGACGGCGGGTGGTGCGGTGCCGTCGGGCTGCGGCCGAGTGGGGCTGTGGTCGCCACGGCGGCCGGGCAGACGACGGCTGTACTGGTGCAGTGCGATCCGTTCGGAGTGCTGGTCGTCGAGGAGGTGGATCACGAATGCCCCCAGAGCGATCATCGCGAGCATGACGGCGACGGTGATGCCGGTGTCCATGGCCCCTCACCTCCCGCCGTCGGCCGCGCCGACGGGCGTGGCCATGGCGCCGCCCTCCGCCTCCCACGCCTCTGCCGGCGTGCGGCCCGGCGGGTCAGCCTCGGCCGGGGCTGCGGGGTGACGGCCCAGCTCGTCGGCGATGAGAGCGCTGCCGGTGCGTACGATCCGAGGATCGCAGGCGGCGGCCATGAGGCGCCCGGCGGCCTCCGCACCGGTCTCCGGGGGAATGATCAGCAGGTCCCAGCGCCCTACGTGGTAGGAAAGCAGCATGAGTTGGTGCGGGTCCTGCTCGGCGCGGAACCAACCCACCTTGACCACACGTCCGTTGACGGAGATCTTGCGCGGTACGACGGGCCAGTACGTCGGGTTGACCGTGACGCGCGTGATGCGACCCCACAAGGGATCCAACAGGTCGGTCAGGGCGGGAAGTTCACGAGCGAGGTCTCGGGAGCGCGGCCACCAGGCGCCGTCGAGCAGACCGGAGGGCGGGCCCGGAGGTTTGACGGACAGCCGCAACGGCGTGTCGGCGAAGAGTTCGGCGGTCGGTGTGGTCGGTGCGGTCGGCGGGGGTCGTGCGGTGAGCACCGTCATGGTGTCGACCTGTCCCCGGGCTGTCGTGCCGGCCCGGTGCGATGGAACCGAGCGAGAAACCGGCACGGAAGCCGGTCGAGAAATCCTCTCGGTGCTGCCGAGCCTACTCCTGCGGCGGTCCCGACCACGACTGCCCGGCTGCTCGCCGGGCAGCGGATGCGGCGTACCGGCGTCGTTCGGTCGGCGTCGTCCGGTTCGGCGGTGAGCTCGTCGCCGCCGGTCGTGCGCGGCGGATTACCCGGACGGGCCCTCGGCCGCCATCAGGGCCGTTCCGGTGAGGTGGCGGGCGGGGTCGGCCGCGGCGGTCATCAGCCGGGCCGCCGCGCCGGCCTCGCTGCGCGGCGGGACGACGAGCAGGTCCCAGCGGCGGGCACCGCAGGAGAAGAGCCGGATCGTGTGTGGGTCGATGCCGGACGTGTACCAGCTTGCCGTGACCGTGTGACCCGTCACGGGGAGGGTGTGCGGCTCGTGCGGCCAGCTTCCGTGGTGGGACGCGATGCGCGTCACGAGGCCGTGGGAGGCATCGAACACATCGATGAGCGAGGCCAGTTCGGCGGCGAGGTCATCGGTGCGGGGCCACCAGGCCCCGCACACCGGACCCGGCGGGAAGGTCGGCGGGCGCAGGACGAGCCTGGCGGGTGGGTACGTGGCGAGTCGTCCGGGGTCGGCTGAACTGCGATGGACGATGGGTGCGTTCATGACGCACGCCCCTCTTCGGGCCTGTGGCGGTGCGGCCCGCTGTCGTGGTGCGCCGGAAGCGACGCCGAGCGGAGTCGGCGTACGAGGAGCGTCCGGCGTCCCCAGCGTACGTCCCGGTCGATTTCCGTCCGACAGGAGTACGGTAAAGGGGCGAGGGCGTTCACATGCCGGTGCCCGACCACCTGGAGCACTCCTCCCTCGCCGTCCGTCCATTCAGTGGCAGCCCTGGACCTTGGCCGCGCCATCCGCAACCAAGGCGAGGAGCCCGCGCATGTACCGGACGTCCACCACGCGTTCCTCCCCTCATCCCCGCACGACACAGCCCCGTTCCCGGGCACACGACGGGAACCTTCCTTATTCCACCGGGGAGTTCGACGCCTCACGGGGCGGTGGGGAGCGCCGGTACGTCCTCGCGCTCGCACCCGACACGGTGTGGAACGTGGTCGGCTCGACGCGTCGGTCACCCTCATCCGCCTCTCTGACGGCGCCTCGGCCGCATGCGACGGCCTCCATGAACCATCCGCGAACCACCCGTCACGCCGCCGTGAACACCCCGTCCGAGCACAGCAGTCGGCAGGAGCCGCACCCATGACCCTCACACCGCAACCCCTGGTTTCCTCCCCACCTCTGCCCCGCCTGTGCCTGGCGCCTCACGCCGGCGGGCCCCGCGCCATCGACGGAGCATGGTGGCCGCGCTCGTACGATCCGCTCGTCGAACTCCCCGGGCTGCTCGCCGGGTTGCCCCGCACCTGGGGGCACATCACCAGCGTCATGCTCAACGGTGCGGTGTGGTCGTCGGCTCCGGGACGGATGTTCGTCGCCGGCCAGGTCGTCCGTCTGCGCATGAGCCTGACGGCCACGGCAGCGCACACCGTCGTCCTTCTCGCCCCCGGCCGTGGGCGCTGGGACCTGCTCGTCGTCCCGCCGGACACGACCGAGGAGGCCGCGAAGCCGATCATGGAGAGCGTGACGGGAGCAAGGAACGTCGTGGCGCCGACACCCCTCAGGGCGGTCCCTCGAGCGCGGTCCTGAGAACGGCCGGGCCCGCGACGCCGACACGCGCGGTTCCGGTCCGTGAGCGGCCGACCCGTCGCCATCGGGTCATTCTCGGGCTCGTCGGCGGCGTCGCAGGCTGGGCACCGGCGCGTCCCACCTGGCAGAGGCCGTGCGAGGGACGGCGCAAAGCGTGCCGTGCGGCGGTGTGGTCCGGCGCACGGTGTGTTTCGCTCGGTGCCGGGTCCAGGGTCATGAGTGCCGGGTCCAGGGTCATGAGGGGAAGGGGTCGCAAGGGGAGGGGCACCCGCATGTCCGTACGTCCATGGCTGTCGCCGGGAGCGTTGCGGCCCGGCGCCCGGGCCGCGCTGACGGCCGCGTCCTGGCTGACCAGTCCGCTCTCGCCCGACGACTATCTCGGCCTGCTCGATCCGCTGTGGTCGGCGCGGCATCCCGCGGGCCGGGTGAGCGCCGTGCGGCGGGAGGCGACCGGCGCGGCCACGCTGGTGATCCGGCCGGGCAGGGGCTGGGGCGGTCACCGGGCCGGGCAGTACCTGCCGCTCGGAGTCGAGATCGACGGCGTACGGCACTGGCGTACGTACTCGATCACTTCGCCGCCCGGCGACGGACCCGGGGACGGACCCGGCGGTGAGATCACCGTCACCGTGAAGGCCCGTCCCGACGGCCGGGTCTCCCCGCACCTGGTACACCGGACCCCGCCCGGCGCCGTGCTCCGACTCGGCCCGGCCCAGGGAGAGTTCGTGCTGCCCCGGCCGCTGCCCGGACGGCTCCTCTTCGTCACGGCGGGCAGTGGTATCACGCCCGTCGTGGGGATGCTGCGCACGCTCGTACGGCACGGCGGTGCCGCTCCGGACACGCTGCTCCTGCACAGCGCGCCGTCACCGGCCGAGTGCCTCTTCCGCGCCGAACTGGTCGCGCTGGAGCGACGGTTGCCGTGGTTGGGCGTTCGCCTGACGCATACGCGTACGGAGGGGCGGCTCACCGCGGAGCGGATCGGCGAACTCTGCCCGGACTGGCGCCGTCGCGAGACCTGGGCGTGCGGTCCGGCCGGACTCCTCGACGTGGCCGAGAGGCAGTGGGCCGCAGCGGGCGTGCGGGAACGGCTGCGGGTGGAGCGTTTCCACCTGGCACCCGTGCGGGCGCCGGGGGCCGATGCCGTCGGCGGCCGGGTGCGGTTCGACCGCAGCGCCGTGGAGGCGGACGCGACGGCAGCGTCGTCCCTCCTCGCGGTCGGTGAATCGGCGGGTGTGCCCATGCCCCACGGGTGCCGACGCGGCCTGTGCTTCGGCTGCCTCGTCCCGCTCGTCGACGGCCGCGTGCGCGATCTGCGGACCGGTGAACTGCGAGGTGAACCGGGCGAGTTGATCCAGACCTGCGTCAACGGTGCCGCAGGGCCGCTCGTCCTCGACCTGTGAGAACCAGAGCTCTGCGAGGAGAGTCCCGTACCCATGTCGATGCCCGCAGCGGCTGCCGCCGGAGCCGACGGAACTCCACCGCCCGTGGCGTCGCACGCCGACCGCGCCGAACAGCTGGGCCGGGAGCTTGACCGGCTCCGCGCCGAGATCGTGGCGGCCCGCGGACCGGACGACGCCCGCTACATCCGTACGGTGATCGCCGTGCAGCGCGGCTGCGAAGCCGGCGGCCGCCTCGCGCTCGCCGTCTCCCTCTTCCCGCCCGCCTGGGCGGCGGGCACCGCGCTGCTCGCGCTCGCCAAGACGCTGGAGAACATGGAGCTGGGCCACAACATCCTGCACGGCCAGTGGGACTGGCTGGGCGACCCGGCCATCCACTCCACCACCTGGGAGTGGGACTTCGCCGCCCCCGCCGACGCCTGGAAGCGCACCCACAACCACCTGCACCACACGTACACCAACGTCGTCGGCCGCGACCGGGACCTCGGCTACACGATCCTGCGCATGAGCCCGGACCAGCCCTGGCGCCCGGTCCATCTGCTGCAACCCCTGTACGCGGTATTGCTCGCGCCCGTCTTCGAGTGGGGCATAGCCCTGTACGACCTGGAGGCCGACGCCGTGGCGCAGGGCCGCAAGAGCGTACGTGCCTTCTTCCGCGACGCATCGGGAGTCGCACGCAAGGCGGTGCGCCAGGCAGCCAAGGACTACGTCCTGTTCCCACTCCTCGCGGGCCCGTCCGCGCTGCCCTGCCTCCTGGGCACCCTCACGGCCAACGGCGCCCGCAACGTCTGGGCGCACACGGTCATCTTCTGCGGCCACTTCCCCGGCGACGTGCAGACCTTCACCGAGGACCAGTTGGACGGCGAGACGCGCGGCGAATGGTACCTGCGCCAGATCCAGGGGTCGGCGAACATCGAGGGAGGCCCGCTCCTCCACCTCCTCACCGGCAACCTCAGCCACCAGATCGAGCACCACCTCTTCCCCGACCTGCCCAGCAACCGCTACGCCCGGCTGGCACCGCAGGTGAGGGACATCTGCGACCGCTACGGCCTCCCGTACGTCACCGGACCGCTGTGGCGCCAGTACGCATCCATGTGGAGCCGCGTACTGCGCCATGCCCTGCCCTCACGGGGGCACCAGAAGCCGGCGTGACAGAGCTCGGCTCCCAAACTGGCCCCCGAACGCGGATCAGGCCCGGCACTGATCTCTCAGTACCGGGCCTGACCTGCTATTTCTCTGTCGGGGTGGCGGGATTTGAACCCACGACCTCTTCGTCCCGAATGAGGTTCGGCGGGGAGCGGTCTCGCGAGGGCTCGGGGAGCGATTCGGCTCCCACCTGGCTCCCGACTTCTCCTCGCTCCGGGCCGGGTGCCACGCGCCGGCTGCGCGGCCCCGAGCGCCACGACCTGATCATGATCGGGACCGTCGGATCCGGCGGGTCTGTGCCACGATCCTTGACGCGGGGGCCGCCTTCGGCGGCTGGGTCGTACCGTCGACAGCAAGTTCAGCCGGCTTGCTCGTGGAGGGCGGGGCCGGTTCCACCGGGCTGGACCGGCGCTCGCCTCAAGCTGTGGTCGTCGGATCGGAGGATTCGGCGGCGCGTCGGTAATCGGCGTTGATGCGTTGAGCCTCTTCGAGCTGGTCCTCGAGGATGACGATCCGGCAGGCGGCCTCGATCGGGGTGCCCTGGTCGACGAGTTCACGCGCACGGGCCGCGATCCGCAGCTGGTAGCGGGAGTAGCGGCGGTGCCCGCCGTCGGAGCGCAGGGGCGTGATCAACCGCGCCTCGCCAATGGCGCGCAGGAAGCCGGGAGTGGCGCCGATCATCTCGGCGGCCCGGCCCATCGTGTAGGCGGGATAGTCGTCGTCATCGAGACGGCCCAGCGAATTGTCTGCTGTCATTTCACCTCTCTGTGGAACGCGTCGAGGGGCCCTGATGCCGTACGGCACCAGGGCCCCGAAGGAACTACTACACCATCTACCGACCTTGATGCTGTGTCGGCCTTCTGTTTCCGCATGACCGTCCGTAATGCCGACGGGGTCGCGGGGATCGCGGATGCGTGACCGGAGACCACCTGCCTGTCGATGTCCTGCGGTACCCGGGCTCAGTGGTGCTCCCGGGCGATCCTGATGGCGGTCGATTCCTCCGTTCTTCCCTCTGGATCATTCACTCTCTTGCTGCGGCGGCCCCTCATCACCGCGGGCCACCCGGTCCGGTGGTCAGCTCCGTCGCCGTCGTGCAACAGCCCTGGCTTCGAGGCTCCACCACCGCACCGTGATGCGTGCACCTCTGCCCGGCAGTTCGTGTCTGCAGGGCCCTGGTCGATCTCGGCTACGACAGAAACCATAACTACATGAGGGCCCAATGTCTACTTGGGCCGGGATAGATTTTTGGGTGCCTGTCGATGAGGTAACCCTCTTCGCTCGTCCATGGATGGCTGAGGAGACCAAGCTCGCAGCGACATGACCAGGGTTCGCCACGCAGTGAGGGCCCGACCGGTCGTGCCGGTCGGGCCCTCACTGCTGTCCTGGTGTCGTCTCGTGCCTGCTCTTGCGGCTCAGGCCACGCTGGTCCCCAGCATGGCGGAGGCCCGCTGGAGCGGGCTGAGATCGGGCACGGGCGCGCTCATCGGGATCGTTCGGCAGGTGAACCCGAGTCGGGTCATGGCCCGGACGACCTCGCCCGTACTGAAGTCGCGGCGGTCCTGGCGGGTGATCAACTGGCCGACCTGCTTGACGGGGTACTGCCGCCGCCCGATGGTCACCGAGTCACTCGTGACCGCCTCGGGCTTGACGCCCTTCATTGTCTCCAGCACACCGGCCTTGGTCAGGTCGAACGGAAAGCGGGCGATGACACAGCGCATGAGACCTCATAAGGAGCGGGGGAGGGAGACCGGTCGTGGGGAGCTGATTCAGCGGGCAGGGCCGAGGGCGGCCAGAGCACTGCGGCGTCCGTCACCCGCGGGCAGAATGCCGGGCCGGTCGCAGCGCTCCGGCATCGGGCTCAGGCCGTCGTCCGCGGCGGGGGAAAGTGTCCGCTGCCCCCGCTGATGTCACGCAGGCGGATCCGGTCCGTGTATCCGGAACTGTCACGGACGGCGGTGAGCCGGGCCAGGGTGATCAGGCCGGTGCGCATGCCGTCCTCGTCGCAGACGAGCAGGTGTCCGACTCGGGCGCCGGCCATGACGGACAGCGCCACCTCGACCGTCATGTCGTCCCAGACCCGTGGTCCGGCTTCTTTCGCGGTATCGACCACCGCCGTGCGCGGGGCGTCGGCGTCCGTCGGGCGGAGCTGCAACTGAATGAGCGTCAAAAGATGTCTCCTACAGAGAGGGATCAGGTTCCTGATCAAGGAGGTGCTAGGCCGCCTTCTCGACAGGGCGCTGTTGAACGGAGGCACGCCGGTTCGCCGAAGCGGCACGGCGACGGCCACGGGCGGAGCCGCCGCGCTTGGGCCGTTCCGCCACCGGCTCGGTGACGACGACCGGAATGCCGGAGGGAGACCGGGCGCCGGTGATGCGATGCAGTTCCGGCTCGCCGGAGCGGACCTGGGTGACCTGCGGACGGATCCCGGCATCCGACATGAGGCGGACCATGCCGCGGCGCTGATTCGGCGTGACGAGCGTGACGACGCTGCCTGACTCGCCGGCGCGGGCCGTGCGGCCGCCGCGGTGAAGGTAGTCCTTGCGGTCGGTCGGCGGGTCGACGTTGACGACGAGGTCGAGGTCGTCGACGTGGATGCCGCGGGCGGCGACGTTCGTGGCGACCAGCACCGTGACGTGCCCGGTCTTGAACTGCTCCAGCGTGCGGGTGCGCTGGGGCTGTGTCTTCCCGCCGTGCAGCGCCGCGGCGCGCACACCGCTGCGGAGCAGATCCTGGGTCAGCCGGTCGACGGCGTGCTTGGTGTCCAGGAACATGATCACGCGGCCGTCGCGGGCGGCGATCTCTGTGGTGGTGGTGTGCTTGTCGGCGCCCTGGACATGCAGAACGTGGTGTTCCATCGTCGTGACCGCGCCGGCCGACGCGTCGACCGAGTGGACGACGGGGTCGGTCAGGTAGCGGCGCACCAGGAGGTCGACGTTGCGGTCCAGCGTGGCGGAGAACAGCATCCGCTGCCCCTCGGGGCGCACCTGGTCGAGCAGCGCGGTGACCTGGGGCATGAAGCCCATGTCCGCCATCTGGTCGGCTTCGTCCAGCACGATGATGCCGACCTGGTTCAGCCGGCACTCACCACGGTCGATGAGGTCCTTGAGGCGGCCCGGGGTCGCCACCACGATCTCGGCTCCGCCGCGCAGCGCGTGTGCCTGCCGACCGATCGACACCCCGCCGACGACCGTGGCCAGGCGGAGCCTGACGGAGCGCGCGTACGGGGTGAGCGCGTCGGCCACCTGCTGGGCGAGCTCGCGGGTGGGGACGAGGATCAGTCCCAGCGGTTGGCGGGGCTCGGCGCGCTGTCCGGCGATGCGGGAGAGCAGGGCGAGCCCGAAGGCGAGGGTCTTGCCTGAGCCGGTGCGCCCACGGCCCAGGATGTCGCGGCCCGCGAGGGAGTTCGGCAGCGTCGCACCCTGGATCGGAAACGGCACGGTAACGCCCTGCCTGCCGAGCTCGGCCAGCAACTGCGTGGGCATGTCGAGATCGCCGAAGTCCTCCGCGGCGTCAAACGCGGGGGTGATCGTCGTGGGGAGCGCAAACTCACTTTGCCGTCCGGCGGAACGGCGCGGGGCCGACGAACCGAGGTGCCGTCCGCCCTTTCCGGCATCGCCACTGCCGCCACGGTTGCGGCTGAAACGGTCGTTCGTACGTGTGCGGTTCATACGAGAACCTTCCTCGATGCGGCGCATATCAAGGAATTCCCGCCAGAACGAACGACGCAGAGAATTACAAGAATGTACCGATGGGCAACCGGCAGTGGAGCTGACCGGCAAATGGAATGCGCGGGGCGCGGGCGCTGAAACAGCTGGCGTGCCGAGGGTTCGAGATCTGCGGTGCAGGGTTTATACCGTGAAGGGGCAAGTTTCTGTCCCTGCGTGATCATCCGTCTGCGCTGGGGCTGCGGATCCTGCCAAGTTCGACCCTGCAGATGAAGGCACTGCGAAAAAAACATGCAGCTGGGGCCCGCACCCCGAAGGATGCGGGCCCCAGCTGCAAACTGTGCGTCAGTATCAGGCCGGAACGATGTTCTCGGCCGTCGGGCCCTTCTGGCCCTGCGCGATGTCGAAGGTCACCTTCTGGCCCTCGAGGAGCTCACGGAAGCCCTGGGCGGCAATGTTCGAGTAGTGGGCGAACACGTCGGCGCCGCCACCGTCCTGCTCGATGAAGCCGAATCCCTTTTCCGCGTTGAACCACTTCACAGTGCCATTGGCCATGTCTATCTCCCTTGGGGCAGTGCATCGAGATCCACGCTCTGCAGATTCCGTGTCGCCGCGATGATCGCCCCGCCGGAAATTACCCGGTAAACGCGAAAGCGCTCCCGTTCTGAAGTTCGATCAGGGGCGCTTGAAGTTTTGGGAACCACAACTGCAACTGAAACGACAGTAGCACGTCCCGGTGGCCTGCGAGTGGTGAATTAATGCACTCTGTTCGTCGTGCGAAAAACTCTTACCACGCGGCCCGTCAAACTCTCTCTTCGCGAACGCAGAAATTGATTCTCCGGGAGTTCAACGTTCTTTCTGGGCGAGCGTCGTGCAGCCGCTGACTCAGGGAGGGCAACATGTCGGTTCGAGGTGGTCGACCTGGTGATGGATGAGGCGGGCGAGGCCGCGCTCGCAGACTCTGGTGACGGTCTCGCCGGTGAGTGCCGGTGTCCCGACGGTGATTGCCCGATGCCTTGCTGAGGGCGCGGCTGGGGTGACGAGCGGGGAGTGCATTTCCTTGATCCACTCCCCCCTTGCTCCCCAGCGGTCCCGGAGAACGAGTCAGGCCCGGTCTTCCATGAAGGAAGACCGGGCCTGACCTGGTGTTTCAGCTGTCGGGGTGGCGGGATTTGAACCCACGACCTCTTCGTCCCGAACGAAGCGCGCTGCCAAGCTGCGCTACACCCCGATGTCGTTGCTCCACTGGCCTGCCGGGCAGGTCGTGGCGACATCGATTACTTTAGCGGACCGGCGCCCGGAGACGAAATCCGGTTTTCGGGGGACCGCTCCCGGGGCCCCGCGGGTCGGGGCGGATCCGGTCGAGGCCGACGAGCAGGAGGGCCAGCGCGTAGAAGGCCAGGCCGAAGATGACGGCGTTGCCGAGGACCCCGGCGTAGCCGTGCAGGTCGACGTCGAGGAACGGGTAGGGGTAGCGGGCCGTCGAGCCCGGGGTCATGATCGCGCCGCGGGCGAGGGCGAAGCCGAGGTAGGCGAGGGGATAGAGCAGCCACAGCCCCGCATCGCGCGGACGCAGCCCGCCCGGCCTGGTCAGCAGCAGCCAGTCGAGGGCCACACCGATCGGCGTCACGGTGTGCAGGAGCTGGTTGGAGAGGGAGTGCCAGCCCGAGAGGTCGGTGCCCTCGGTCATCGAGAAGCCGCTCGCGTCGTTGGCCAGCACGAAGTGGTAGACGAGACCGGTGATCGAGATGAAGAGCAGCGTGCCGCCCGTCACCCGGGGCGGCAGCGCGGGACGCCCCTCCCAGGCCCGCCGCGCCGACAGCCCGAGCACCACCGCCACCAGCACATTGCTCTGGACCGTGAAGTAGCTGAGGACGCGCGGCGGGCTGCCGGTGACGAGGTCGATGACGACCCCGGTCACCGCGGCGAGCACGAGCAGTGCGCGGAAGACGGCCACGAGGGGGCGGCGCACGGGAGGCACGACCGCCTCCGCGGGAACACCCGCGGAAGAAGGAGTCGGCGCGATCATGCCTCCACGGTAAGCACGCCCCTGATCAGTCGCGCGCCGTCAGCGTCAGCAACGTCACTTCCGGCGGGCACGCGAACCGCATCGGCGTGTAGCGGTTCGCCCCGCACCCGGCCGACACGTGGAGGTACGAGGTCCGCCCCTCGGCCTGGTGCCGGGAGAGGCCCTTCACGCGGTCCGTGTCCAGGTCGCAGTTGGTGACCAGGGCGCCGTAGAAGGGGATGCAGATCTGCCCGCCGTGCGTGTGGCCGGCGATGATCAGCGGGTAGCCGTCGGCCGTGAAGGCGTCGAGCGAGCGCAGGTACGGGGCGTGCACGATGCCCATCGAGAAGTCGGCGCCCGCCTCCGGACCGCCCGCCACGTCCGCGTACCGGTCGCGCTTGATGTGCGGGTCGTCCAGACCGGTGAACGCGATCTCGTAGCCGTCGATCTTCAGCGAGCCCCGCGTGTTCGTGAGGTTCAGCCAGCCCGCCGCGTCGAATCCGTCGCGCAGGCCCTCCCAGGGGTTGCGGGGGACGCCGACGGCGGGTGCGTTGCCGTTCAGGCCGTGCTTGCCCTGCACCCTCTCGATCAGATAGCGGCCGGGGTTGCGCGGCTTCGGGCCGTAGTAGTCGTTCGATCCGAAGACGTACGCCCCGGGGAACTCCATCAGCGGCCCGAGCGCGTCCAGCGTCTCCGGGACGCCCTCCGGGTCGGACAGGTTGTCGCCCGTGTTGATCACGAAGTCGGGCCGCAGGCCCGCCAGCGAACGCAGCCACCGCTGCTTGTTGCGCTGCCCGGACACCATGTGGATGTCGGACACCTGAAGGACCCGCAGGGAGCGCATCCCCGGCGGCAGCACGGGCACCGTGACCCGTCTCACCCGGAAGGAACGGGGCTCGATGCCCACCGAGTAGGCGAGGCCTGCCGCGGCCGTCGCCGTGATGCCGAGGGGTACTGCGTATCGCGCGCGCATCCCCCCATCGTGTCAGACCTCCGGCACCCGCAATCCGCCAGGCGCCGAGGGGCGGTTCAGGGACAACCGGCGGGCGACCGGCGGGCAATAGGGGGACAACCGGCGGGCAACCTGCCCGCGCCCCAAGGAAATCGATGGGCGGAGAATCGTCCGCACCTGCCACAATCAACCCATGACCACGCTCAAGTCGAAGCTGCAGGAAGACCTCACCGCCGCGATCCGGGGGCGCGACGAGCTGCGCTCCTCGACGCTCCGGCTGACCCTCACCGCGATCACGAAGGAGGAGGTCTCGGGCAAGACGGCCCGCGAGCTCTCCGACGACGAGGTGCAGAAGGTGATCGCCCGCGAGGCCAAGAAGCGCCGCGAGGCCGCGGAGGCCTTCGCAGAGGGCGGCCGCGCCGAGCAGGCGGCGAAGGAGAAGGCGGAGGGCGAGATCCTCGCCGAGTACCTCCCCAAGCAGCTCTCCGACGACGAGCTCCAGGAGATCGTCGCCCAGGCCGTCCAGGAGGCGAAGGCCGCCGGCGCCGAGGGCCCGCGCGCCATGGGCCAGGTCATGAAGATCGTGAACCCGAAGGTCGCGGGCCTGGCCGAGGGCGGCCGCGTCGCCGCCACGGTCAAGAAGCTCCTCGCGGGCTGAGGATCCGCGGCGAGTACGCCGGTTTCTCCAGTACGTACGTGGATGAGGGCGCCCCCTGAAGCAGGGGGCGCCCTCATCCACGTATCCACGTACTCACGTGCCGGAGGAACTGGAACCGGAACCGCTACCGCGGCCAGCCGCCGCCGATCCCGCCGCCGTTCCCGTTTCCGCCGTTCCCGCCGTTCCCGTTCCCGCCGAGGACGTCCGGCGGGATCGTGATGTCGGGCCACGGGCTGTCGTCGTTGCCGCCGCCCCCGTCGTTGCCGCCGCCGTCGCCGCCCGGCCTGCCGTCGTCGTGGCCGCCGTCGCCGTCGCCGTCGTCCCGGTCCCGGTCCCGGCCCTTGCCCTTGTCCCCGCCGGGGATGTGGACGGTGTTGAAGTTCGGCGCCGGCTTGCCCGCGAGGGCACCGCTCATCGCGTCGCGCCAGATCGGACCCGGCACCTCGCCACCGAAGACCTTGCCGTACGGCACTCCGCCGATGGTGATGTCGACCATCTGCCGCTTGTGCATCGGGTCGCCGACCCAGACCGCGCCCGACATGTTCGGGGTGTAGCCCACGAACCAGGCGGCGTAGCGGAAGTCGGTCGTACCCGTCTTGCCCGCGCTGGAGCGGGAGCCGAGACCGGCCTGCTTGCCCGTACCGTCCTCGACCACGCCCTTCAGGAGCGTGTTGATGGTGTCGGCGGTCCGCTCCGACATCGCACGCGAGCACGTCGACTTCGGCACCGGCAGCGACTTGCCGCCGAGCGTCGCGATCGACTCGATGGCGATCGGCGTGCAGTACGTGCCGCGCGAGGCGAACGTCGCGTACGCGCCCGCCATCGTCAGCGGCGACATCTCCTGCGTGCCGAGGGCGATCGACGGCGCCTGGATCATTTCCTTGCCGTCGGCGCGCTCGACGCCCATCTTGGCGGCGAGCTTCGTCACCGGGCAGATGCCGATGTCGCCGATGAGCTGCACGTAGTAGGTGTTGACCGACTTCGCGGTCGCTTCCCGCATGCCGTACGGACCGACCTCGGTCTCGTTCTCGTTGGTCAGCTTCGCGCCGCCCGAGTTCACCCAGTCCTTGCCGTCGCACGCGGCCACGCGCTGCGGATAGGGCATCTCGTACGGCGACGAGTAGCTCTGCCCGGCCGACTTGCCGCCCTCCAGGGCGGCCGCCGCGACGATCGGCTTGAACGTCGAGCCGGGCTGGTAGCCCGCGCCGCCGCCCATGGAGTCGTCCACGGAGAGGTTGATCGTGGTCTCGTCCTTCTTGAAGCCGTAGGGACGGGACTGGCCCATGCCTAGGATCTTGCCCGTGCCCGGCTCGACGATGGTGGCGGCGGTCGCCACGTCGTCGGTCTTGTTCACATGGTTCTTGATCGACGCCTGCACCGAGTCCTGGGCCTGCGGATCCAGCGTCGTGCGGACCTTCAGACCGCCCCGGTTCCAGACCTTGGCCCGGTCCTCCTTGGTCTTGCCGAAGACCGGATCGTTGAGGAACACCTCGCGCACGTAGTCACAGAAGAAGCCCGCGCCGCTCACCGAGGTGATGCAGCCGTTCTTGGGGCGGCTCACGTTCAGCCCGAGCTCGGTCTTCTTGGCCTCGTCGGCCTGCCCCTGCGAGATGTCGTGCGTGTCGGCCATCCGCTGCAGCACCACGTTGCGCCGCTTGGTGGCCTCGGCCGCGTCGTTCACCGGGTCGTACCGGCTAGGGGACTGCACGATTCCGGCGAGGAGCGCCGCCTCCTGGACCTTCAGGTCCTTGGCGTGCTTGGAGAAGTACCGCTGGGCCGCGGCCTCGATGCCGTACGCCTGCTGCCCGAAGTAGGTGATGTTCAGGTAGTTCTTGAGGATGCGCTTCTTGCCCAGCTTGTCCTCGACCTGAATCGCGTACTTCAGCTCGCGGACCTTGCGGCCGATCGTCTGCTGCGTGGCCTCGGCGACCTTCGTCGGGTCGTCACCGGCCTCCTCCACGAAGACGTTCTTCACGTACTGCTGCGTGAGCGTCGACGCGCCCTGCGAGACGCCGCCGCTCTGCGCGTTCTGGTTGAGGGCGCGCAGGATGCCCTTGAGGTCGACCGCGCCGTGCTCGTAGAAGCGGGCGTCCTCGATCGCGACGATCGCCTTCTGCATGTACGGCGAGATGTCCTTGAGGGGGACCACCGTGCGGTCGCGCGAGTAGACCGTGGCGATCTGCCCGCCCTTGTTGTCCAGGATCGTGGTGCGCTGGCTGAGCGGCGGCTGCTTCAAGTTGGCGGGGATCTCGTCGAACCCCTCGACCGAGCCCTTGGCCGCGAGGCCCAGCGCCCCGGCCGCGGGCAGGGCGATCCCGGCCAGCACCGCACCCGCCAGGACGCTGACTCCGAGGAACTTCGCGGCCTGCTGAGTTGGTGACAGACCACCGCCCGAGCGCTTCTTTCCCATGAGGGCAGCCTACGTTCTGATTCGCCGGACAGGCCTTAATGCCTTGGCCTAAGCTGCTCCCAACTGTCACAGCAGTGTGGTTCGGCAACAAGCCCTCTTCGCTCCCGAATCCGACGGAATCATGTCCGAATTCGCCTTATGTGGTGCTCGGCGTCCGTTGTGACTCAACTGAACTGTCCCGGAATGCCGGGTTCCTCACGCATGTCGCCCGCTCACTCCGTCGGGTGATCTGCCGCTTACGCATAGTCCGTTCGGGCCATCCAAGATTGGGCCCGAAGGGGGTGTTGCGCTGTGCCCACCTTCCGTAACGTCCTCAACTGGCGGCGGTGCATATGCCGCTGCCGCCGTGGGGGAGCCTCGATTCGGGAGAGGACGGCGCCGGTATGGGCTGGGTAACCGACTGGAGTGCGCAGGCGGCCTGCCGCACTACCGATCCGGATGAACTGTTCGTTCAAGGAGCAGCGCAGAACAGGGCCAAGGCGGTGTGCACCGGATGTCCGGTGCGGACCGAGTGCCTGGCCGACGCGCTGGACAATCGCGTCGAGTTCGGCGTGTGGGGTGGCATGACGGAGCGAGAGCGCCGCGCACTGTTGCGCAGGCGTCCCACCGTCACCTCATGGCGCAGGCTCCTGGAGACAGCGCGCTCCGAGTACGAGCGTGGCGCGGGCCTGCTGCCCGTGGACTTGGAGGACGAGGAGACGTACGAGAGCTACGCGGCGGTCGGGTAGGCCGTCGGGGCAAGGCGAACACACGGGCGGGGCCCTGAGCCCCGCGACCGGGCATCCGGGCCGATGAACCCCACGTTCCGTCAGCCTGCCAGCCGGTCCCCTACGGCCCGGAGCCCAGCAAGGTCATGTACATCGCCGGGCAGCGCGGCCACTTCGGCCACTGCCACCTCGGGGTGGAGCGCGGTGAAGCGGTCACGCGTGCGCTGCTCACGGGCGAGCAGCTGCATGCGCTCCGCGTGCAGACGCAACAGACCCGCGGTCAACTGCTCGACGGACGGGTCCTCGGAAGATTCGGAAGGGTCGGGATCCTCGGAAGGCTCGGGGTCCGTGGGGGCCTCGGAGGGTGCGGGATCCTCTGGATCGGAAGGCGCAGGATTCTCTGAAGTCGCGGAATTCTCGGGGGAGTTACGAACTCCTACCTTCCCGTCCTCCTGATCCACAATGCGGCTCTCCTCAAGATTTTCCGCGGCGGCCAGCGCCCGCTCGGCCGACAGCTGAGCGGCGCCGCTGCCGTGCACTCGGTTCAGCACGAGACCCGCCAACGGCATGTCGTCCGCGGCGAGGCGCTCCACGAAGTACGCGGCCTCCCGCAGCGCGTCCCGCTCCGGCGAGGCGACCACCAGGAACGCCGTGCCGGGCGCCTGCAGCAGTCGGTACGTGGCATCGGCCCGCGTCCGGAAGCCGCCGAACATGCTGTCCATGGCCGTCACGAACATCTGTACGTCACGCAGCAGCTGACCGCCGAGCAGCTTGCCCAGAGCCCCGGTCATCATCGACATGCCGGCGTTCAGGAACTTCATCCCGGCCCGGCCGCCCACCTTCGCCGGGGCCATCAGAAGCCGGATCAGCTTCCCGTCCAGGAAGGACCCGAGGCGCTTGGGAGCGTCGAGGAAGTCCAGCGCCGAGCGCGAGGGCGGCGTGTCCACGACGATCAGATCCCACTCGTCCCGGGACCGCAGCTGCCCCAGCTTCTCCATCGCCATGTACTCCTGCGTGCCCGCGAAGCCCGCGGAGAGCGACTGGTAGAAGGGGTTGTTCAGGATCGCCTTGGCGCGCTCCTTGTCCGTGTGCGCCTCCACGATCTCGTCGAAGGTGCGCTTCATGTCGAGCATCATGGCGTGCAGTTCGCCGGAGCCCGCCGCCCCGTCGACCGGCTCGATGGACTTCACCCGCCGCGGAACGTTGTCGAGCGAGTCGATGCCCATCGACTGCGCGAGCCGGCGCGCCGGGTCGATGGTGAGCACGACGACCTTGCGGCCCCGCTCCGCCGCGCGCAGCCCGATGGCCGCCGCCGTGGTCGTCTTGCCGACGCCTCCGGAGCCGCAGCACACCACGATCCGGGTCTTCGGATCGTCGATCAGGGCGTCCACGTCCAGCGTGCGGTCGGGGTCCAGGGACCGTGCCGGTTCCTGGGACGTGCGGTCGCCGGTCGTGCGCTCCCTGGTCATGCGATCCCTTGCTTCCGCAGTGCCGTGGCGAGCTCGTAGAGACCCGCGAGGTCCATCCCGCCCACGAGCAGCGGGAGTTCGTGCAGGGGCTGGCCGAAGTCGGTCAGCTGGGCGCGCTGGTCGCGCTCCAGGGCGTACCGCTCGGCGTACTCCGCGGCCTGCTCCAGGAGCGGATCGACCAGCCGCTCCGCGCCCCCGCCGCGCCGCGCGCCGCCGAGCCCGGCTGCGGACAGCGTCTTGGCGATGGCCGTACGGGGCGTGCGGTCGAGGCCCAGTTCCAGGGAGGCGTCGCCCAGCAGGGCGGGGCGCACCATGTTGACGATGACCCGCCCCACGGGCAGCTCTGCGGCCCGCAGCTCGGCGATCCCGTCCGCGGTCTCCTGGACCGGCATCTCTTCGAGCAGGGTCACCAGGTGCACGGCCGTCTCGGGCGACTTCAGGACCCGCATGACGGCCTGCGCCTGATTGTGTATCGGCCCGATCTTCGCGAGCCCTGCGACCTCGTCGTTCACGTTCAGGAAGCGCGTGATGCGACCGGTCGGCGGGGCGTCCATCACGACGCAGTCGTACGTGTACCGCCCGCGCTTGTCCTTGCGGCGCACGGCCTCACAGGCCTTGCCGGTCAGCAGCACGTCCCGGAGTCCCGGCGCGATGGTGGTCGCGAAGTCGATGGCCCCGAGCTTCTTCAGGGCGCGTCCCGCACCTCCCAGTTTGTAGAACATCTGGAGGTAGTCGAGCAGCGCGAGCTCGGGATCGATGGCGAGGGCGTACACCTCCCCGCCCCCGGGAGCGACGGCGATCTTCCGCTCCTCATAGGGCAGCGCTTCGGTTTCGAAGAGCTGCGCGATGCCCTGCCTGCCCTCGACCTCCACGAGGAGGGTGCGTTTGCCCTCCGTCGCGAGGGCGAGCGCGAGGGCCGCGGCCACCGTGGTCTTGCCGGTACCGCCCTTGCCACTGACGACCTGGAGCCTGCTCACCCTTCCGAGCCTAACCAGTCGCCGCCCGGACCACGCAGGAGCCCACCCTGAGCAGCTCCCCACAGCGACTACAGTCGGCCATATGACCAAGTGGGAATACGCAACCGTGCCTCTGCTCGTCCACGCCACGAAGCAGATTCTTGACACCTGGGGCGAGGACGGCTGGGAGCTGGTCCAGGTCGTGCCCGGGCCGAACAACCCCGAGCAGCTCGTGGCCTACCTGAAGCGGGAGAAGCAGGCATGAGCGGCGCAGTCGAGGCCCGCCTCGCCGAGCTCGGACTGACGCTGCCGGAGGTCGTGCCGCCGCTGGCGTCCTACCAGCCGGCCGTCCGGTCCGGCGTGTACGTCTACACCGCGGGCCAGCTCCCGATGGTGGACGGCAAACTCGCCGTGACCGGCAAGGTCGGCGCCGAGGTGACGCCGGAGGAGGCCAAGGACCTGGCCCGCACCTGCGCGCTGAACGGACTGGCCGCGATCAAGTCGGTCGCCGGTGACCTGGACCGCATCGCGCACGTCGTGAAGGTCGTCGGCTTCGTCGCGTCCGCACCGGACTTCACCGGCCAGCCCGGCGTGATCAACGGCGCGAGCGAGCTCCTCGGCGAGGTCCTCGGGGACAAGGGCGTGCACGCCCGCAGCGCCGTCGGCGTCGCCGTGCTGCCCCTGGACGCTCCTGTCGAGGTCGAGTTCCAGGTGGAACTGACGGAGGCGTGAGCGGTTTCGTCGGCGGTTTCGTCGGCGGTTCCGTCAGCGGTTTTCGGCCGTTCGGGGGTGCCGGTGCTGCTTACCGGGGCCCCTGTAGGCAGCCGTAGTTGCCTCTCGAACATCAGCTCACTAGGGGATAGCCTCCGCCCATGGCAAATGGGCAGTGGTACCCCCCGGAGTGGCCCGACCGCATTCGTGCCCTCGCGAGCGGTGAGCTGACGCCCGCGACTCCGCGCCGTGCCGCGACCGTCATGCTGCTCAGGGACGGGCGGGACGAGGCGGGGAACGGCGCGCCGGAAGTACACATGCTGCGCAGACGCGCCTCCATGGCCTTCGCCGGGGGCGCGTACGCGTATCCCGGCGGCGGCGTCGACCCGCGCGACGACGATCACCTGGTGCGCTGGGCGGGCCCCACGCGCGCGTCCTGGGCGGCCCGGCTCGGCGTCGACGACGAGGCCGCCGCCCAGGCGATCGTCTGTGCCGCGGTCCGCGAGACGTACGAGGAAGCGGGCGTCCTGCTCGCCGGGCCGGGACCGGAGACGGTCGTCGGCGACACCACCGGCGACGACTGGGAGACGGACCGGGAGGCCCTGGTGGCCCGCGACCTCTCCTTCGCCGACTTCCTGAACCGCAGGAACCTCTGCCTGCGCAGCGATCTGCTGGCCGCGTGGGCGCGCTGGATCACCCCGGAGTTTGAGCCCAGGCGCTACGACACGTTCTTCTTCGTGGCCGCGCTGCCCGAGGGCCAGCGCACGCGCAACGCCTCCACGGAGGCCGACCGCACGGTCTGGATCCGCCCTTCGGAGGCGGCCGCCCGCTACGACGACGGCGAACTCCTGATGATGCCGCCCACCATCGCGACCCTGCGGGCCCTGAGCGCCCACCCGTCGCCCCGCGCGGCCCTCGCCGCGGCCCCGTCCCAGGACATGACGCCGGTGCTGGCCAAGGCCCGCCTGGAGAACGACACGCTGGTGCTCTCCTGGCCGGGCCACGACGAGTTCACCAAGCGGGTGGGGGCGGGCGGCGATCAATGACGGCCGAGCAGTGATGGCTGAGCAGTGACGGCCGAGCAGTGACGAGGGGCGGCCACGCGCGGTCCCTCACCGATCCCGACCCGACCGCCCAGGGCCCCTCCCGGGC
>NZ_LIPN01000175.1 GCF_001418325.1 Streptomyces atriruber
GGGAAGCATCCGCCGCGAAGCGGCGGGCTCGGTGCTCCTACCCGGCAGCGCGTCGCAGGGAGAAGTCCGCTCAGGCCCGGTGCAGCCCGTAGGCACGATGCGGGGTGCGGTCCGGCAGGCGGGAGAACCCCGCCTCCGTGGCCACCTTCTGGGACGCCGTGTTCTCGGGGGTGGTGAGGGCGAGGAGGGACTGGACCTCGGGGTGGGTGAGGGCCCAGGCGGAGAGGGCACGGAGGGTCGTCGTCGCGTAGCCGTTGCCGCGGGCCGGCTCCACCAGGTCGTAGCCGACCTCCACGCACCCGTTGTCGTCCGGCGGCCCGTGGAAGCCCATGCCGCCGACGGCCAGCTCGTCCGCGGTGCGGACCAGTGCGTACACGCCCCAGCCGGGCCGGTGCACCCCGGCGACGTACTTGTTGAACAGGCTGCCCGCGGCCGCCCGCGTCCCGCCGAAGGGCGCGCCGCCGAGCCAGGTGAGTCCGCCCGTGCCGCCCTCGGCGAGGTCCGCCGCGGCGGCGGGGGTGATCTCGCGCAGGGAGAGGTCGCCCGCGGGCAGGGCATGGGAGTTGTGCCAGCGCCAGTGCGGGAGGCGGGCGCGGCCCGGCAGGTCGCCGCGGCCCGTGGCCCAGAGCAGGGTCGTCCAGGGCGTGCCGCCCGCGGGCGTCGGCGGGACGTGCGGGAAGAGGTGGGCGAGGACCGCCTCGCAGAGCGTCGCGGGCGGCTCCGCGTCGACGCCGAGCGCGCGGGCGATGTCGTGGGTGTGGAGCAGGGCCTCCGTGACGCCCATCGCCGCGAACCCCGACGCGTCGGCGGCGCCCGACGGGTAGGGGTGGTAGGCGCGGACGCCGCGCGGCGTCGTGCGGACCACCGCGGACAGGATGCCGCCGGTCGCCTCGATCGAGCGGATCGCTCCCTCGGGGCCCGTGCCCTCGTCGAACACGGCCTCGAAGGGGACCCATCCGTCGGTGGCGCGGCCCGTCAGCTGGCCCGCGTACGCGGTGAAGACACCCGCGACGTGTTCGGCCGTGTCCAGGCAGCTCCAGTCGAGCCCGCCCGCCTTCACGCCCCAGTCGCGGTCCGCCGCCGCGCGCAGCACCCCGGCCGCGTACGCGACTGCCTCGTCGATCCGGTCCCCACCCATGTGCAACATGGGGGTGAGCGTACGGAGGACCGGCTCAGGGGGACAGGAGTTTTAGTTCCGTCGCCAGGTTCTCGCGCGCCGGGGTCTCCCAGTGCGACGTCCCGTACGGGGTGCGGAAGAGGCGGGGCAGCGCCATGAGCTGGCGCAGGACCTCCGCCCTGCCCTGCCGGAACGCCTCGTCCGGCACGAACGCGTACTCCTCGCGGACCGCCGCCGCGTACGCCGCGTACGCGTCCGGGGGCGCCGCGAGGATCGCCAGGTCGGCGTCGCACAGCGCCTCGCCGTTGGTGTCGCCCTCGGCGGGGTCGTGCGTGACGGTGAGCCGGACCAGGCGTGCGACCTCCGCGGTCTGCTCCTCCGTCAGGCCCGCCTCGGGCAGCGCCCGTTCGGCGAGACGGGCGGAGCGCTCCTCGTTCTCGGAGCGGTCGGGTGCGTACACCGCGTCGTGGAACCACGCGGCGAGGCGGACGAGTTCGGGGTCCTCGGCGTGCTCTTCCAGTACGTCGATGTGGTCGAGGACCGCCGCCAGGTGATCGGTGGTGTGGTAGCGGCGCTGCGGCTCGGCCCAGCGGGCGAGGAGCCGCTCCGCGTACGGGGCGGGGTCGATGCCGGAAGCGCTCGGCGTGCCGGGTGTGCCGGACGTGCCTCCGCTCGCGCGGAGCAGAGTCGCGGCCCAGCGGGCGTGGAGGTCTTGGTCGTCGGCCATGGCGTCGACCCTAGCCCGCCGCCCCGAGCGCACGGGGCGGCCGTTGCCATGCGCGGCCGGACGCGGTTGGCTGCCGCCATGACCGCCATCGACGAGAAGACATACGAATCCGAGCGGGCCGGACGCCTCCTGCGTGCCGAACGCGACGCCCTCATACCGCTGTTGCGGGCCGCTCCCGACGATGCGTACGAGATCCGCACCTGCTGTCCGGGCTGGACCGTGCGCCACGTGCTCGCGCACTGCGGCTCCGCGCTGATGCGGGTGGTGGAGGGCCGCTTCGAGGAGGGCGTGTACTCGCCCGAGTGCAACGACCGCGACATCGCCGAGCGCGCCGACTGGTCCCACGCGCGCGTCGTGGACGAGCTGGAGCACGCCATGACGGAGGCCGGGCCCGTCATCGCCGCGGCCAAGGGGTACCTCGACGGCGTCGCGCTGGGCGAGTGGGTGCACGCCGGTGACGTGCGCGAGGCCTGGGGGAAGCCGGGCGCGTACGGCGGTGACGGCCTCGTCGACGCGCTGGCCCTGCTGGAGCAGTTCAGCAGGTCGGCGCATGCCGCCTCGCCCGTGCCGCTGCACGCGGACATCGACGGCCGGGACGAGCCGCTGGTCCTCGGCGTCGCCGACGGCAAGCGGCCGCCCGCCCGCTACATCGGGGACGCCCCGACGCTGATCCGGCTGTGCACCGGTCGGCCGCTGACCGGCACGCGGTACGAGCTGGCGGGCGTCACGGAAAAGGAGTTGCCCCTGTTCGACTGAGGAGGATCATGGGACGTCCGTCCGACGAGTCCGTTGAGGAGTGCCCGCGCGATGCCCACTGGTCCTTCCGTGCCGGCCGACCCGACCGTGGTGCATCCGATGCCGGAGCAGCCCCGCGTGGTGCTGCTCAAGCCGCTCGTGACCTCGCCGCTCATCGAGGTCGGGGACTTCTCGTACTACGACGACCCCGACGACCCGACCGCCTTCGAGACCCGCAACGTGCTCTACCACTACGGTCCCGAGCGGCTGGTCATCGGAAAGTTCTGTGCGCTGGGGGAGGGCGTGCGGTTCATCATGAACGGCGCCAACCACCGGATGGACGGGCCCTCGACCTTCCCGTTCCCGATCATGGGCGGGTCGTGGAGCGAGCACTTCGACCTGATCAGCGGGTTGCCGGGGCGGGGTGACACGGTCGTCGGCAACGACGTCTGGTTCGGCTACCGGTCGACCGTCATGCCCGGCGTCCGGATCGGGCACGGCGCCGTCATCGCGTCGGGCGCCGTGGTCGTCGACGACGTGCCCGACTACGGCATCGTCGGCGGCAACCCGGCCAAGCTGATCCGGCGCCGCTTCGGCGACGAGGACATCGCCCGGCTGCTCGAACTCGCCTGGTGGGACTGGCCCGTCGAGCATCTGACCGAGCACATCCGGGCCGTCATGTCGGGCAGTGTCGACGAGCTGGCGGCCGTGGCGCCCGGCGCGTAGTCGCGTAGTCCGGGGCGGCGTCTTCCTTCGGGCGGGGCGGCGGTCATCAGTGCTGGTGACCGCCGCCCTCGTCCTCCCGGGGCGCCGCGTGTCCGCCGCCCTTCTCCGCCGCGCCGCCCGCGTGCACCGTGAACGCCGCCGTGCGGACCTTGCCCCCGTGCTTGAAGTCCAGGAACAGGCGGTACGCGCCCTTGCTCGGCGCCGCCGTGCCGAACGAGACACCGGGGCCCGCCTTCGTCCTCCCGTCGCCGGGCGTGCCGTTCGGGTGGACGTGGAGGTAGGCGAGGTCGCCCGACCGCAGGGCCACCAGGTGCCCGTACGCCCCCAGATAGGGCTGCAGGTCGGTCACCGGCCTGCCGTTCTTCGCCACGCTCAGCGTGAGGTCGCCGCCCGCGCCCGTCTTCGGCTCGCCCTTCAGCGTGACGTCGTAGCCGTCGACCTCCGTGGTGGTGCTGTGCGCGGGCAGTTCCCGCGGCTCGTACGCTCCCGCCACGCCGAGGTCCGCGCCCAGCGTCAGGCCCTCCTTCGCGCTCTCGGGGCGGAAGTCGGCGAGGACGCGGTAGCCGCCCGCCTCGGGCAGCCGGACCGGGGTCGACCAGGTGCCGTCCGCCGCGCGCGTCGGGTGCAGGTGGCGGTAGGTCGTCAGGTCGCGTGAGGCGACGATGAGGTGCAGCTCCTTGTCGTGTTCCTCGGCGTACGCGGTGACGTTCCGGCCCGTCGCGTCCTCGACGACGGTGAAGCGGAGCTGCTGCTTCTTGTCCGCCTCGATGCGGGCGTCCGCGAGCTTCAGCGTGTAGCCGCCGTCGGAGACCTGCAGGCCGCCGGGGGGCTGCTCCTGCCCGCCCGCCTTCTTCTTCTGCTGGTCGTCGTGTTCTCCGTGCCGTGCCGTCGGCGTCTTCTCCCGGTCCGTGACGGGGTCGATGCCCGTGCCCACGCCGTACGCGGTGCCGAAGGTGGCGGCGACGGCCGCGGCGAATGCGGTGATCTTCAGGCCGGTGTTCATGACGGCTCCCTACGCGGGTCGAAGTGGTGTCTCGAAGATACCCCCCTAGGGTATGAAGTCAAGCGATCGTCCGCTCTTGCGTCGAGTACCCCCCAGGGGTATACATGGATCTCGTCAGCGATACCCGGCCGGGGTATCGGCGTCCCACTCGTACAGGAGACCCAGACATGGCCCCCACCGCACCCGGCGCCGCCGAGGCGGCCGCGTCCGCCGCAGAGGTCGAACTCGCCATCGGTGGGATGACCTGCGCCTCCTGCGCCGCCCGGATCGAGAAGAAGCTCAACCGCATGGACGGCGTCGAGGCGACCGTCAACTACGCCACCGAGAAGGCCAAGGTCACCTACCGCGGCGACGACGTCTCCGTGCGGGACCTGATCGCCACCGTCGAGGCCACCGGCTACACCGCACAGGAGCCCGCCCCCGCGCCCACCGGGCACGACGGCGACGGCGACGGCGGCCGTGCCGGGGAGCGGGCCGCCGACGACGAGCTGCGGCCCCTGCGGCAGCGGCTGACCACCGCCGTGCTGCTCTCGGTGCCGGTCATCGCGATGGCGATGGTCCCCGCGCTGCAGTTCGAGTACTGGCAGTGGCTGTCGCTCACGCTGGCGGCGCCCGTCGTGACGTACGCGGCCTGGCCCTTCCACAAGGCGGCCTTCACCAATGCCCGGCACGGCGCCGCCACCATGGACACGCTGATCTCCGTCGGCACGTCGGCGGCGTTCCTCTGGTCCCTGTGGGCGCTGTTCTTCGGCACCGCGGGCACGCCGGGCATGACGCACCCCTTCGAGCTGACCATCGCCAGGAGCGACGGCGCGGGGAACATCTACCTGGAGGCCGCGGCGGGCGTCACCGCGTTCATCCTCGCCGGGCGGTACTTCGAGGCCCGGTCGAAGCGGAAGGCCGGGGCCGCGCTCAAGGCGCTGCTCCAGCTGGGGGCCAAGGACGTCACCGTGCTGCGGGACGGCGGGCGCGAGGAGACCGTGCCGGTGAGCGAGCTGAAGGCCGGTGACCGCTTCCTCGTCCGGCCCGGCGAGAAGATCGCCACGGACGGCAGGGTCGTCGAGGGCTCCTCGGCCGTGGACGCCTCCATGCTCACCGGCGAGTCCGTGCCCGTCGAGGTCGGCGCGGGCGACGCGGTCACCGGAGCCACCCTGAACGTCGGCGGACGGCTCGTCGTCGAGGCCACCCGCGTCGGCGCCGACACCCAGCTCGCCCGCATGGCCAGGCTCGTCGAGGACGCGCAGAACGGCAAGGCCGCCGCCCAGCGCCTGGCCGACCGGATCTCCGCGGTGTTCGTGCCGGTCGTCATCGGCCTGGCGCTCGCCACCCTCGGCTTCTGGCTCGGCAACGGAGCCGGTCTCACCGCCGCCTTCACCGCCGCGGTCGCCGTGCTGATCATCGCCTGCCCGTGCGCCCTGGGTCTCGCCACGCCGACCGCCCTCATGGTCGGCACCGGCCGCGGCGCCCAGCTCGGCATCCTGATCAAGGGCCCGGAGGTCCTGGAGTCCACCCGCGAGGTCGACACCATCGTCCTGGACAAGACCGGCACCGTCACGACCGGCCGGATGACCCTCCTCGCCACCCACACCGCCCCCGGCACCCCGGCCTCCGACGTGCTGCGTCTGGCCGGTGCGCTGGAGCACTCCTCGGAGCACCCCATCGCCCGGGCCGTCGCCGCGGGTGCCGCCGCCGAGGTGGGTGAGCTGCCCGTCCCCGAGGACTTCGCGAACGTCGCGGGGCTCGGCGCCCAGGGCATCGTCGAGGGGCACGCGGTCCTGGTCGGCAGGGTCCAGCTGCTCGGGGAGTGGGAGATCCGGCTGCCCGTCGAGCTGGAGCGCGCCAAGGCCGAGGCCGAGGCCGCGGGACGTACCGCCGTCGCGGTCGCCTGGGACGGCGAGGCGCGGGCGGTCCTGGAGGTCGCCGACGCGGTCAAGGACACCAGTGCCGAGGCCATCGAGCGGCTGCGCGCGCTCGGTCTGACGCCGATGCTGCTGACCGGCGACAACAAGGCGGTCGCCGCGTCGGTCGCCGCGGAGGTCGGCATCGCCCCGGGCGACGTGATCGCCGAGGTCATGCCGCAGGACAAGGTCGACGTGGTGAAGCGGCTGCAGGCCGAGGGGCGCAGCGTGGCCATGGTCGGCGACGGCGTCAACGACGCGGCGGCCCTGGCCCAGGCCGACCTGGGGCTCGCGATGGGCACGGGCACGGACGCCGCGATCGAGGCCGGTGACCTGACGCTCGTACGGGGCGACCTGCGGGTGGCGGCCGACGCGATCAGGCTCTCGCGCCGCACCCTCGGCACCATCAGGTCGAACCTGTTCTGGGCCTTCGCCTACAACGTAGGCGCCCTGCCGCTGGCCGCCGCCGGTCTGCTCAACCCGATGATCGCGGGCGCGGCCATGGCGTTCTCGTCGGTCTTCGTGGTCGGGAACAGCTTGAGGCTGCGGGGATTCAAGCCGCTGTCCTGACGGGGTTTCCCGTGGATTCTCCGCATGTTTCCCTCACCCCGGTGCGAGCGACTCGCCTCGCGCCGGGGTGTTCTGCGCGTAGGCTGGTAATTGGACTAGACCTATGTGCCCGGGATCGCGAGCAGCGAGCAGAAGGAAGAGACATCCATGAGCAAGCGTGCAGTCCTGGAGGTGATCGCCCTCGACGCCGAGGACGCGGTCGCCGCCCAGGCCGGCGGAGCGGACCGCCTGGAGCTGGTGACCGACATGGCCGCGGACGGCCTCACCCCGTCCCGCGAGACCTTCGCCGCCATCCGCTCCTCCGTCGACATCTCGCTGCGCGTCATGCTCAGGCTGGCCGACGGATTCGCCGTGGGCGACATCGATGAACTGGTACGCCGCACCCGTGAACTCAGGAGCGAGGGCGCCGACGAGTTCGTGCTCGGCTTCCTCGACGAGGCGGGCGGCGCCGACCTGCCCGCCGTGGAGGCCCTGGTGGGCGCCCTCGACGGCTGCCGCTGGACCTTCCACCGGGCGATCGACCGCGCCGCCGACCGCGATGCCCTGCGCAAGCAGCTCGCCGACCTGCCCGGCCTGGACACCTACCTCACCGCGGGCTCCGCGGACGGCGTCGACGACGGCCTGCCGACCCTGCTCGCCGAGGCGGCCCGGCGGGGCGAGCCCGGCTACGAACCGCAGCTCCTCATCGGCGGCGGCCTGCGCCTCGACCACCTGCCCCGGCTGCGGGCGGCCGGTGTCGACGCGTTCCACATCGGCGGGGCGGCCCGCCCCGACGGCTGGTCGGCGCCCGTCTCCGCCGCGGCGGTCGCCCAGTGGCGGGCCGCGCTCGACGGCTGAGCCACCTCGTCGTTTCACCGCGTGATCGTTTCTCCGCGGGACGCGATAGAACTGGTTCGACACTGAGGGGACTTCATGCCGACACCAGAGAAAACGCGTCCCGCGGAGCGCATGCTCGCGGCCGGAACGCTGCCCGTGGCCGCGACGTTGCTCACGGGAACGATCGCGCTCTACATCGCACTCGTCGCGTTCGGGAACATCACCGACTTCGAGACCAACCAGCAGTTCGTACGCCATGTCCTGGCGATGGACACCACCTTCAAGGACAACGGCCTGCGGTGGCGGGCGGTGGACTCCACCGCGCTGCAGGACACGGCGTACGTCGCCATCATCGCCTGGGAGACCGTGGCCGCACTGATCCTCGGCACGTCGACGGTCCTGTGGGCCCGCGCCCTGCGACGGCCCCAGGGGCTGCGCCGGGCCCAACTGACCGGCAGCATAGGCCTGATGATGATCCTCCTCCTCTTCGGAGTGGGCTTCATCGGGATCGGCGGCGAATGGTTCGCCATGTGGCAGTCGGAGGCCTGGAACGGCCTGGACGCGGCCATCCGCATGGTGACGTTCGCGGGCATCGTGCTCATCGCCACGCATCTGCCCGCCGCCTCGCAGCCCGGCCGCGCCCCGTCCGCCGGTGACGACGCGGCGGACGGCCTCAAGGACGGCTTGAAGGACGGCTTGGAGGACGACCGCAAGGACGGTCTCAAGGAGGGCAGACCCTAAGCCAGTTGCCCCGGCAGGCCGGTCGCGTGCACGACGATCAGGCCCGACACGGCACGGGTCAGCGCCACGTACAGGCGGCGCAGACCCGTCCGTTCGTCGGGCTCGCCGGCCACCACCGCGGAGGGCTCGTCGAGCACCACGTAGTCGTACTCCAGGCCCTTCGCGAGGGACGCGGGCACGAGCGTGAGCCGGGTGTCGGGCGTCGTCTCCTCGCCGGGACCGAGATACGTGACCCCGGCCGCCGTCAGCGCCGCGGCCAGCGCGGGAATCCGGGCGTCCGCCGCGATCAGACCGACGGAACCCTCCTGCCGCAGCGACTCCGCACACGCCTCCAGGCAGGCCGCGTCCAGGGCCGCGCCGCCCTCGGCGCCCCCGGCCGACGCCACGTGCCGGACCGCGAGCGAACCCGGCGACTCACGCACCGAGTCGACCGCCGTGAGACCCGGCGCGATGTCCGGCAGCAGCCGCGAGGCGTACGCGATGACCTCGCGCGGCACACGGAAACCGGCCGTCAGCTCCTCCACCACCGCATCGCCCTTGCCGAGGTGCCCGAGGGCCTCGTCCCAACTCCGCGTCGCCCAGGGCGTCGTGCCCTGCGCGAGATCCCCCAGCACGGTCGCCGAGCCGGTCGTGCAGCGGCGGCCCACCGCGCGGTACTGCATCGGTGACAGGTCCTGCGCCTCGTCGAGCACCACATGGCCGAGGGAGTGCGTGCGCGTGACCAGGTCGGTGGCCTCGTCGATGAGGACGGCGTCCGCGGTCGACCACTTGGCGCTCTGCACGCTCCGGGCGGGCTTCGCCCACAGCACGGCCTTCCGCTCGTCCTCGTCCAGGATCCCCTCGGCGTGCTCGGCGAGGAAGTCGGCGTCGGACAGCAGCCGCAGCACGAGCTTCGCGGGTTCGACGGGCGGCCAGACGGCCTTCACCGCCGCCTTCACCGCGGCGTTGCGGGCCACCGCGTCCTGCACCCGGTCGTCCGGCGCCTCGCCCGACTGCTCCATGCGGACCAGCACGGCATGCGCGATGCGCTGCGGCAGGGCGTCCCGCGCGGCGCCGTACCGGATGTCCCGCGCGAGCAACTCCCGGACGATCTCCTCCAGTTCGTACGCCGGGACGCGCCACCTGCGCGAGCCGCGCACGACCACGAGCGGCTCGGTGGGCAGGGTGACGTGCGACCGCACGGCGTTGCGCAGCACCTCGGCCATGCGGGCGTCGCCCTTCACGAGGGCGGCCGCGGAGTCGTCCGTGCCGCGCACCTCCACATGCGCGACGAGGTCGTCGACGGTGGCCTGCTTGACCTCCAACTCGCCCAGCGCGGGAAGCACTTGCTCGATGTAGTGCAGGAAGGAGGCGTTCGGCCCGATGACGAGGGTGCCGGTCCTGGCGAGCCGCTCGCGGTGGGCGTACAGCAGATAGGCGACCCGGTGCAGGCCGACGGCGGTCTTGCCGGTCCCTGGCCCGCCCTGCACGCACACGCTGCCGCCGAGCCCGCTGCGGACGATCTCGTCCTGCTCGGGCTGGATGGTGGCGACGATGTCCCGCATCGGCCCCACACGCGGCCGCTCGATCTCCTGCTGGAGGAGCTTGCTGGTCCGCACGGCCTCCGTGGCGTCGCTGAGGTGCTCGTCCTCGTACGCGGTGAGGTCACCGGCCGTGTAGCCGAAGCGGCGGCGCAGCGCGATGTCCATCGGGTCCTTCTTCGAGGCCCGGTAGAACGGCTGGGAGACCGGCGCACGCCAGTCGATGACCATCGGGTCCCCGTCGGCGTCGTGCACGTGCCGCCGCCCGATGTAGAACTGCTCGCCCGCCGCGCCCTCCGCCTGCTCGGCGCCGGGCGCGTGCAGATAGTCGAGGCGCCCGAAGAACAGCGGGGTGTGCGCCAGGTCGGCGAGGGACTTGATGCGGTCGTCGAGCTGCCGCTCCAGGACGGCGGCGTTCACCCAGTTCGCGGTGACGTCGCGGATGTCGAGGGCCTCGGCGTCCTCCCGCATGGCGCGCAGGGCGGAACGGGACGCGGCGAGATGGCCGCGCTCCCGGGCGAGGGGGTCTTGGGAGCCGACGGACTCGGACTCGGACTCGGACTGGGCGTGCGCGTGCACGGGGTGCCTCCGGCGGTTCAGCGGTGTCGTGTGCGGGCCTCTGCTCTGGTACTGCTCGGCTCAGGCGAGGAGCCGGCCGGTTTCCGTCCGGGCGGCGGCGCTCCACGGGGGAGGCGGGGAAGGAGGCATCCTAGGCCGGGGTGGCTGTGGG
>NZ_LIPN01000176.1 GCF_001418325.1 Streptomyces atriruber
GAATCTTCACCGCACGGAGGCCTTCATGTCCCACCGTAATGCCCGGCTGACCGTTCACGGCAGGCGGCTGCTGGTCGAACGGGTTCGCGCCGGCCGTCCCGTCGCGCATGTCGCCGCGGAGATGGGCATCTCCCGCCCCACGGCCCACAAATGGATCCGGCGCTGGCGGTTGGAGGGCGAAAGCGGACTCCTCGACCGTTCCAGCAGCCCGGGCAGGACACCGCACCGGACCGCAGCCGCCACCGAGGCGCGGGTCTGCCGACTGCGCACGGACCGCAAGCTGGGACCGGCCCGCATCGGCCCGATCCTGGGCCTGCCCGCCTCCACCGTGCACCGCATCCTTGCCCGGCACGGCCTGAACCGCCTGGCCTTCCTGGACCGGCCCACCGGCCAAGTGATCCGCCGCTTTGAGCGCGAGCGGCCCGGCGAACTCATCCACGTCGACGTCAAGAAACTCGGCCGCATCCCCGACGGCGGCGGCCACAAAGTCCTGGGCCGCCAGGCCGGCCGCGCCCGGCGCAGCAGCATGGGCTTCGACTACGTCCACTCCGCCGTCGACGACCACACCCGCCTCGCCTACAGCGAGATCCACACGGACGAGAAGGCCGCCACCTGCGCCGCCTTCCTGCGCCGGGCCGCAGCCTTCTTCACCGCACACGGCATCGACCGCATCGAGCGGGTCCTGACCGACAACGCCTGGCCCTACCGCAAGAGCCTCGCCTGGCAGCAGGCCCTGGCCGACCTCGACGCGAGGGGCAAGCTGACCCGCGCCTACCGGCCCCAGACCAACGGCAAGGTCGAACGCTTCAACCGCACCCTGCTCGACGAATGGGCCTACCTGAGGCCCTACACCTCAAACGACGAGCGGACAGCGGCCCTGGCAGACTTCCTGCACACCTACAACCACCACCGCTGCCACACCGCACTCGACGGCCAACCACCCATCACCCGCGTCAACAACCCTGCGGGCCAATACACCTAGGGCCTGTTTCGTAAGTGGCGCTGGCCCATCGCTCCTCGAACGTTTCAGTTGCAGTGATGCTCAGGAAGGTCACGGGCTCTGGGCCGTGCTGCGGGTCAGAGCGGCCAGTCGTTGCGCGTCCGAGGTGCCCGGTTCGGCCGACCAGAGCACGAGCTGCTGTTCCGGGGCACCCGCGTAGCGGAAAGTGTCCCAGTCGAGGGTGAGTTCGCCGACGGTGGGGTGCGAGATGCGTTTGCTGCCGAAGTCCTGGTGTGCGACGCGGTGCTCGGCCCACCAGGCCCGGAAGTGCTGGTCGGCGACGGCCAGCTCGCCCACGAGGGCGGTGAGGGCCGGGTCGGTCGGGTTCGTTCCGGCCTCCATGCGCAGGACCTCGACGCAGGTGCGGGCCACGTCCTCCCAATCCGGGTAGATGTCGCGCATCACCGGGTCGGTGAAGACCATGCGGACGTAGTTGCGCTCGGGCTCGGGCACGGCTGCGAAGTCGCACAGCAGCTCCGCCGCCAGCGGGTTCCACGCGAGGATGTCGAGTCGCGGGCCGAAGACGATGGCGGGTGTGCCGGTGAGCTGGGTGAGCAGCCGGGTCAGGTGCTGGTGTGCTTTGGGGCGGGCGGACCGACGCGGCGTCTTGCGGTGCCCGGCCCGTGCGGCCTGGGCGACCAGTCCTTCCACGTACGTCCTCTGGTCACCGTTGAGCCGCAGCTCCCGCGCGAGGGAGTCGAGCACCGGCGGTGACGGTGCGAGTCGGCCCTGTTCGATGCGTACGTAGTAGTCGGTGCTGATCGCGGCGAGCTCGGCCACCTCCTCGCGGCGCAGCCCTTGCACTCGGCGCTGAGTGTGCGCGCGCTCAGGGAGCCCCACCTGCGCGGGTGTGAGTTGGCCACGGCGGTGTTTGAGGAACTCACCGAGCTCACGAAGGTGGGCGGAACCAGTCATTCCCTCAGCATGGCACCGGGGAGAAGGCCCTGCCTGGGAAAGATCCTTCCTAGGAAGCAACGCGACCTTCCCGCGCCGGGCCATCGGCCGGACAGTGGGCAAGGCCCGCAGATCGCCGGCCACCCACATCCCGCAGGAGCAGAACATGAGGACTGACGTCCGCTTCCCGACCAACGGCCTGCAGCTCGCCGGCCACCTGTACCTCCCCGACGGGGTCGACGGACCGCTCGCCGCCATCGTCGTCGGCCACCCCACGACCGGTGTCAAGGAGCAGGCGCCGGCGGCGTACGCGACACGCCTGGTCAACGAGGGATTTGCCGTCCTGACCTTCGACGCCGCCTTTCAGGGCGAGTCCCAGGGCATGCCCCGCGCTCTGGAGGACCCCTTCCAGCGTGCCGAGGACTTCCGTGCGGCGGTCTCCTACCTCACCACCCGCCCCGAGATCGATCCCGACCGCATCGGTGTGATGGGCGTGTGCGGCTCCGGCGCCTACGTGCCCTACGCCGCTCAGACCGACCACCGGATGAAGGCTGTGGCCGGTGTGTCCGGGACGGATGTTCCCAGCTTCTTCCGCGGCGCCGACCCCGAGGGCTGGCAGCGGATGGTGGCGAACTCCGGAAACCTCCGCAGCGCCGAGGCCGCCGGCGAGCCCGCGGCGACGTTCGCCGTGCTGCCGGAGACGGCTGACGCCGACACCCCTGCCCCGACGGCCGAGTTCGTCGACTACTACAAGACGCCTCGTGGCAGGCACCCGCGCTCCACCGGCGACATGGTCGTGCGCAGCGCGGAGCTCCTCGACCAGTTCGACTCCTTCGCCGACGTCGCCAAGATCGCGCCTCGCCCGCTACTCATGATCGCCGGTACCGACGCGGTGACCCGCGGGTTCTCCGAGAAGGCCGTTGCCGACAGCCCCGGCAACGCCGAACTGTTCCTCGTCGAGGGCGCCACCCACGTCGACCTGTACGACCGCGACGAGTACGTGACTCCTGCCGTCGCCAAGCTGGTCGAGTTCTTCAGCAAGCACCTCGTCTGAGTCGGCCAGCCTGTGTGGGCAAGGGGCGCCAGGGTGCTGGTCGCAGCCACTTTCCGATGGCCGCGACCAGCACGATGGCCTCATAGCGGACGGCAAGCTTGTCGTATCTCGTGGCGACCGCGCGATGTCGCTTGAGACGGTTGATCCCGCACTCGATCGCATGGCGCTCGCAGTAGTCGGCCGGGTCGAAACGCGGAGGCCGACCGCCGCGCGAGCCGAGCTTCTGCCGGTTGCGTGCCTGGTCAGCCTTGTCGGGGATGGTGCATCGGATTCCTCGGCGCCGCAGGTAGGCACGGTTCTTGCGGGAGGCGTGGGCTCTGTCGGCCCGCACACGGTTAGGGCGAACGCGTGGCCGGCCCGGCCCGATGCGGGGCACGCGGACTTTTTCCAGCACCGGTCCGAACTGCGGCGAGTCGCCGCGCTGCCCGGCCGTGATCACGATCACCATGGGCTTCTGGCCCTGTTCGACGGCCAGGTGCAGCTTGGTGGTGAACCCGCCGCGTGAGCGTCCCAGTCCGTGGTCATCGGGCTCGGTGAACACACCGCCCGGCGGTTCCTTCTGCAGGTCACCCTGCTTGCGGGCCCCGGCCGCGTGCTGATGGACGCGGCACACCGTGGAGTCGACGCTCAGGTCCCACGTGATGGCCCCCTTCGTGTCGGCCAGGGACTGCAGCCGGGTCAGGATCCGATGCCAGGTGCCGTTACGCTGCCACCGACGGAACAGGTCGTAGACCCGGCCCCACGGCCCGTACTCCACGGGCACATCCCGCCACGGAACACCGGTCCGGACCCGAAACAGTATGCCGTCGATCAACCGCCGACGGGACCAGACGGGCGGCCGCCCCGCTTTCGTGCCCTTCGGCAACAACGGCTCCAGCACCGCCCACTGCTCGTCCGTGAGATCTCCCCGACCCATGAACCGTGATCATTCACAGCCCAAGATCTACTTTCGACACACGGCCTAGCTGTATTGCCCCGCGAGCGTGTCCAGGACGTCCGCGATCGGGGTGGGGTCCAGAGGGCCGACGTGCGACGCCCCGGGGAAGTCGTGGACGCGGAAGCGGTTGCCGGGTGTGGGCGCGTCGGCTTCCGCGATCATCCTGTCCTGGAGCGCGGTGGCGATCGTACGGTCCCTGCCGAAACGCAGGTACGTGCGGGGAATGCGCCCCCACCTTCCGGCCCGGCCGACCGCTCGGCCCGCATAGGCGGCGACGGGCTCGTCGGTCTGCATCCCGGCCAGCATCCGGCGGAAGTCGGCGTCGGGGTGGTCCGCGCAGATCATCTCCTTCAGGAGGGCCAACTCACCGCTGACACCCGTACGGAAGTTCAGTCGCAGTACCCCGAGCCGGTCCGGGTCACCCACCGTCAGCTCCCGGCTGACGGCGTCCGCGTTCTCGGGTGCCGCCGTGCAGGCGTCCGCCGTGGGCAGGACGCGGCTGGGACAGAAGGCCGCCATGTAGCAGATGTGGTGAAGCAGGTGCGGGACGGCATCGCCGACCCGGCTGACCGACACGCCGCCCAGGCTGTGCCCGACCAGCACCACCGGGCCGTTCCGTGCGGCCCGCCGCACGATGCCCGTGACGCGCGCCTCGTAGTCGTCCAGCCCGAGGCCCTTCAGCGGGGAGGGCTCGACCGCCATCGCCGTGAGGTCCTGCCGCTGGTACGACTCCGCCACGAAAGCCTCCGCGCCGTGCCCCGGCTGGTCCACCATGACGACGCGGTGGCCGCGCAGCGCCAGTTCCCGCGCGATCGGCGTCCAGAACGCGCCCGCGCTGTGGGTACCGTGCACCAGCACGTAGGTTCCGGGCCCGCGACGCGGGTCCGCCGCGGCCGGCGACGGTCCGAGCCCGGTGGCCAGCGCCGCGCCCCCCACCGCGAGTCCCAGTCCGCGCAGCGCCGTCCGCCGAGTGGCGCCTTTTCGTTCTCCGTTCGTGTCATCCATCATGAACTCGACGCTATGAACGGCCCGTTCGCCCCACCAGTGGTCCAGCACCCCCTGCCGGGGTGGACCCAGAACCACCCTGCCGTGCGGCTCGCGGGGTCCGACGCCCTCCATCTGCTTGGAGAAGACGCATGACGGAAGCGAGCACCGGCAACGTGGTCGTGAACAGGGTGATGTCCCTGGACGGGTTCATCGCCGGTCCCGGCCACAGCATGGACTGGATCTTCGAGCACATGACGGCGGCGACGTTCCCTGAGGTCATGGCGGCCACGGGCGCCATGCTCATCGGCCGGGGCACGTACGAGGTCGGCAAGCGCATGTCCGACGAGAACACCGCCTACGACGGCGGGGCGCAGTTCGTCCTCACCCATCGCCCGCCCGACGAGCCGGACCCCCACGTCACCTTCCTCACCTGCGACATCGAGGAGGCCGTGGCCACGGCCNNGTACGTGCTGCCGGTGCTGCTCGGCGACGGTGTCCGCTTCGCGCCGCCGGGCCTCGACCGGATCGACCTGGAGCCGCTCGGCGACGCCCGGTCGGGCGGGGTCGCCATGCTGCGCTTCCGCGTGCGCCGTCCTCAGGCGTAGGCCAGTTGTAGGTCAGCTGTAGGTCCCCCACCGGCGTTGTGAGGTGTCGTACAGGTACCGGGGCAGGCCCTTGAGGGCGCTGGTGCGGAACGGGCGGCCGTCGTCGTCGATGCGCACCGTGCCCGTGCGGCCCTGGGAGGACCAGTCCAGCTCCAGGTACCAGCGGCAGTCGCACGAGCTGGTCCCGGCCGTNNAGGGCATGCGGACGGCCGGGATCGGCGTGCCGGTGTCGTTCCCGCGGACCGAGCGGGCGATGGGGCGGTCCTTGTCCAGGTCCACGCTGAAGTACCGGGGAGTGACCGCGCCGCCGCAGCCCGGGCCCATGGCATAGGCGTTGCCCTTGACCGGCGCCGCACGGCCGACCACCCGCACGCGCAGCGCCTCCAGCACGACGGCCGTTTCGCTGCGCCCCTGTACCGACAGCTCCACGAGGGTCTCGCCGCCGTGCACCGCGCTCTG
>NZ_LIPN01000177.1:0-5725 GCF_001418325.1 Streptomyces atriruber
CCTGACGCCGACGCCCCCCCCACGCTCGTACCCCCACAGAGGACACCACCATGAGCAGCACCACCACCCCCGAAGAAGTCCGCCGCGTCGCCTGCGTGGGCGCCGGTGTCATCGGCGGCGGCTGGGTCGCCCACTTCCTGGCCCGCGGCTACGACGTCACCGCCTGGGACCCCGCCCCCGACGCCGAACAGAAGCTGCGCCGCCTCGTCGAGGCCGCCTGGCCCGCGCTGACCCAGCTCGGACTCGCCGAGGGCGCCTCGCAGGACCGCCTCACCGTGACCGCGACCCTCGAAGAGGCCGTCGCCGACGCCCAGTTCGTGCAGGAGAGCGCCCCCGAGAAGCTGGACCTCAAGCGCGACCTGCTCGCCCGCCTCGACGCCGCCGCCCCCGCCGGGGTCGTCATCGCCTCCTCCACCTCCGGCTATCCGATGACCGACATGCAGACCGAGGCGGCGACCCCGGGCCGCCTCGTCGTCGGGCACCCCTTCAACCCGCCGTATCTGATACCCCTCGTCGAGGTCGTCGGCGGCGAGCGGACCGACGCCGACGCCGTGGCGTGGGCGTCCCGCTTCTACGAGGTCGCGGGCAAGTCCGTGATCACCATGAAGAGCGAGGTTCCCGGCTTCATCGCCAACCGCCTCCAGGAAGCCCTGTGGCGCGAGGCCCTGCACATGGTCGCGGGCGGCGAGGCCACCGTGCGGGAGATCGACGACTCCATCACCGAGGGCCCGGGTCTGCGCTGGGCGTTCATGGGCCCGATGCTCACCTTCGCGCTCGCGGGCGGCGAGGGCGGCATGGCCCACATGCTCGACCACTTCGGCCCGTCCCTGAAGTCCCCCTGGACGCGGCTCGAAGCCCCCGAGCTCGACAAGAAGCTGTACGACGCCGTGGTCGCCGGATGCGACGACGCGGCGGACGGCCGCACCATCGCGGACCTCGTCGCCGAGCGCGACCAGGGCGTCATCGACGTCCTGCGCGCCACGGGCCGCCTGAACGGAGGCCGGAAGTGAGCGAGTCCCTGCCCCTGGCCCGGCACCGTGTCCGCCCCGAGTGGATCGACTACAACGGCCACATGAGTGAGGCCTTCTACGTCCTCGTCTTCGGCTACGCCACCGACGCCATGATGATCGAGACGGGCCTGCACGCCGGCTACCGCGAGTCCACCGGCTGCTCCCTCTACACGGTCGAGGCGCACGTGCGGTACCTGAACGACGTCTCCGAAGGAGCCCACCTCGCCGTCCGCACCCGCCTGCTGGGCGCGGACGCGAAGAAGGCCCGCTTCACGCACGAGATGTACGTCGTGGAGGACGAGGGCGACGAACCGGCCCCGGACGCCGCCCCCGTGGCCACGACCGAGCTGCTCGCGCTCCACGTCGACCAGAACGCGGGCCGCGCGGCACCGTTCCCAGCGGAGATCCGCGAACGGCTGACAGGGCTGACCGAGCAGGCTCCCGAGTGGGCGGGGCGCTCCATCGCCGAGGTACCCCGGGTTGCTTAGGGGCGCGGGGAACCGCGCGACAAGCCGCGACGAACCCGCGGTCGGGAACGAGCCTCACCGCGGCAACGGCTCTCGTGCCGTCTCCGGGAGCCGCAGATAGACGACCGAAGAGACGACACAGAGCACGGCCACGTACACGGGAAAGAGTCCAGGAGACCCGATCTCCTTGAACAGCGTGCCCATGTACGGGGCCGTGCCGCCGAACAGGGCTACGGTGAGCGAGTACGGGAAGCCGATCCCGGCGGCCCGCACCCGCGCCGGGAACACCTCCGCGTTCACCGCCGCCGAGATCGACGTGAAGCCGGTGAGCAGCACCATGCCCGCGCACTGCACGAGCAGCAGCGAAGTGAACGACCCGGTGAGGGACTTCAGCAGCGGCACGCTCAGGACGGCGAAGCCGATGCCGAAGAAGAGCAGCAGCGGCCTGCGCCCGACCCGGTCGGAGAGCAGCCCGCCGAGCGGCTGGAGCACCGCGAAGAACGCGAGCGAGACCGTGCCCGCGAGGAGCGCCTGGCTCTTGCTGATGTCCGTGTTCAGCTCGGCGTACGTCGGCAGGTACGACGTCCAGGTGTAGTAGGCGATGGTGCCGCCCGCGGTGATGCCGCAGATCAGCAGGGACTGGCGCGGATGGTGCCGCAGCGCGTCGAACAGGCCGGGCCGGTCGTCCGGCTCCGCGGGCGCCCGGTGCGTCTCGTGCGCCCCCTGCCTGATCCAGAAGCCGACCAGGCTCAGCGCCGCCCCGATCAGGAAGGGCAGCCGCCAGCCCCAGCCGTCCATCTGCCCGCCGGAGAGCGTGGCGACGAGGAGGGCCGCGACGCCGGACGCGGCGAGCTGACCCGCGCTCGTGGAGACGTACTGGAAACTGGAGAAGAGGCCGCGCCGTCCGGGGCCCGCCGACTCGACGAGGAACGTCGTCGACGCGGCGAACTCACCGCCCACGGAGAGACCCTGCAGCAGCCGGGCGAGCACCAGGACGACGGGGGCGAGCACGCCGACGGCCGCGTACGTCGGGGTCAGACCGACCAGCAGACTGCTGCCGCCCATGAGCAGGATCGTGACGGTCAGCGCGGCACGGCGGCCGCGCCGGTCGGCGACCGCACCCATGAGCAGGCCGCCGACGGGCCGCATGAAGAAGCCCACCGCGAAGACCGCGAAGGTGGCGAGCAGCGGGACGAGCGAATTGCCGGAGCCCTTGGGGAAGACCTGGTCGGCGATGTACGTGGCGAGGAACGTGTACGCGTACCAGTCGTACCACTCGACGGCGTTGCCGACCGACGCCGCGAGCAACTGTCGTATCGGGCGCCGCTCATGGCCGGGGACGGCGGCGGTCACCTGGTCGTGCTGTGTCATGATCACGACCTTCCCCTGCCTCGCGGCGCCCCACACGTGCTGTCCGTCAGGCGGACGGGGCGTCTGCTCAGCCGGTCGTGGGCTTGTACGCGTACACCGCCGTCGTCACCAGACACGGCGCGGGCGGCACCACCTCGACGCGCAGGGTGCGGCGCGCGGAGTCGTAGTCGATGCCCTCGGTCTCGAACGAGCCGGAGCAGATGCTGCGCTGCGGCGCGGCGAAGAGGCTCGCGACGCGGCCGGTCACCGGCTTCCCGTCGAGCGGCCGCTCCAGGTCGACCTGGAGGACCGGGCGGTCCTCGGGGAACAGTTCCTTGGACGCGTCGTTCGAGGCGCACACCAGACGGGTGTCGGAGACGAAGTCGCAGCCCTGGATGTCGCGCACCGGCTTGTCGAGCGTGATCTGCCCGGCCTGGGGGAGGGCGCCGCCGGTGGGCGGGGTCGAGGGGTTGAGGAGCGGCGCGGGGAAGACCTGGAGGCGGTTCTGGTCGCCCCACTCGCCGGACACCAGCCACTTGTCGTCGGGGGAGACGGCCGCGAAGGAGTTGTTGAGCTTCTCGCCCGCGTCGAGCTCGTGCTCGTAGAGGTGGCGCTTGCCGTCCGGGGTGGTGACGGCGAACATCTTCGACTTCGCGTCGTCGCCGCCTTGATAGGCGTCGAAGGTGTGGCCGTTTGCGATGTCGGGGTCGCCTATGTGACCCCAGCCCTTCATGCGCAGGTCCAGGGGTATCGAGCCGAGGCCCCGGTAGAGGAGGCTGCCGTCGGCGCGGCTCGCCAGGCCCTGACTGCCCGTGAGGGAGTTGACGCGCGAGGTGCCGGACTCCTGCCAGCCACCGGGCGCCGCGGGCGCGGCAGCCGCGCCGCCGCCCGTCATCACCGCCAGAGTGACGGCGCCGAACAGGGCGGTTGATGCCTTCCAGACGGTCATCGGGCGCTACCTCCGTGGGGGGTCGGGACGCTGCGGCGTCATCGTACGTAACCTGCGCCCCGGCGATGTACACAACGCGGAGCCCGACGAGGTACGTAACGTGAACACCGGCGGTACCAGTCCGAAAGAAGCCGAAAGAAGCCCGACAGAAGGCGGTTCAGACGTGAAGCTGGCAATTCTCGGCGGCGGTGGGTTCCGCGTGCCGCTCGTGTACGGGGCCCTCCTCGGCGACCGCGCCGAGGGCCGCGTCACCGACGTCGTCCTGCACGACCTCGACGCGGCACGGCTCGACGCCGTCACCCGCGTCCTCGCCGAACAGGCCGCCGGGGTCCCGGACGCGCCCGCCGTCACCGCCACCACCGACCTCGACGAGGCGCTGCGCGGCGCCGACTTCGTCTTCTCCGCGATCCGGGTCGGCGGCCTGGAGGGACGCGCCGCCGACGAGCGGGTCGCCCTCGCCGAGGGCGTCCTCGGACAGGAGACGGTCGGCGCGGGCGGCATCGCCTACGGCCTGCGCACGGTGCCCGTCGCCGTCGACATCGCCCGCCGCGTCGCCCGGCTCGCCCCCGACGCCTGGGTCATCAACTTCACCAACCCCGCGGGCCTGGTCACCGAGGCCATGTCCCGCCACCTCGGGAACCGTGTCATCGGCATCTGCGACTCGCCGGTGGGCCTCGGCCGCAGGGTGGCCCGCGTGCTCGGCGGCAACCCGGACGAGGCGTTCATCGACTACGTCGGCCTCAACCACCTCGGCTGGCTGCGCGGTCTGCGCATCGGCGGGCGCGACGAGCTGCCGCGCCTGCTCGCCGACCCGGCGCTCCTCGGCTCCTTCGAGGAGGGCAGGCTGTTCGGCACGGACTGGCTGCAGTCGCTCGGCTCGATCCCCAACGAATACCTGCACTACTACTACTTCAACCGCGAGGCCGTACGCGCCTACCAGGAGGCCGAGCAGACCCGCGGCGCCTTCCTCCGCGACCAACAGGCCCGGTTCTACGCGGAGATGCGGCGTACGGACGCGCCCGCGCTCAAGACCTGGGACGCCACCCGCGCCGAGCGCGAGGCGACGTACATGGCGGAGAACAGGGAGGTGGCGGGCGCGGGGGAGCGGGCCGAACAGGACCTTGAGTCCGGCGGCTACGAACAGGTCGCCCTCGCCCTGATGCGGGCCGTCGCGCGGGACGAACGGGCGACCCTGATCCTCAACGTCCGCAACGGCACGACCCTCTCCGCGCTGGACGCGGAGGCCGTCATCGAGGTGCCGTGCTCCGTCGACGCCAACGGCGCCCACCCCATGGCGGTGTCCCCGCTGCCGGGCGACGCCACCGGCCTGGTGTGCGCGGTCAAGGCGGTCGAGCGCGAGGTGCTCGCGGCGGCGGACAGCGGATCGTCGGCCACCGCCGTCAAGGCGTTCGCCCTGCACCCGCTGGTCGACTCGGTGGCCGTGGCGCGGCGCCTCGTGGACGGCTACCGGGAGGTGCATCCCGGGCTCGCCTACCTGAGGTGAGGGCGGCTGCCGGGCACCTGAGATGATCACGACATGAGTCCCGTCGTCTCCATCGGTGCCGCCGCCCGCCGCCCCTGCACGCTCGTCGTGTGCCGGGGCTGCTGCTGCGGCGACGCACGCAAGAACCCCGGCATCGACCACGCGTGGCAGCTGGAGCGGCTGCGGTCCGCGGCGGCGGCCTCGCGCGGGCGGTTCACGGTGCGCACGAGCGACTGCCTCGGGCCGTGCGGCCAGGCCAACCTGGTCGTGGTCCAGCCTTCGCACGAGGGGCGCAGGCGGGGCGGCCGGGCGGCCTGGGTCGGCTTCGTCACGGACGACGAGTCGCTCGACGGGATAGTGGCCTGGGCGGAGGCGGGCGGTCCCGGCCTCGCCGAGCCGTCGGCGACGCTCTCGCTCCAGCTGGTGGATCCCCGCGCGGTCTAGGTGTATTGATCACGAGCGTTGT
>NZ_LIPN01000177.1:5822-6181 GCF_001418325.1 Streptomyces atriruber
GCGCACGGACCGCAAGCTGGGCCCGGCCCGCATCGGCCCGATCCTGGGCCTGCCCGCCTCCACCGTGCACCGCATCCTGGCCCGGCACGGCCTGAACCGCCTGGCCTTCCTGGACCGGCCCACCGGCCAAGTGATCCGCCGCTGTGAGCGCGAGCGGCCCGGCGAACTCATCCACGTCGACGTCAAGAAACTCGGCCGCATCCCCGACGGCGGCGGCCACAAAGTCCTGGGCCGCCAGGCCGGCCGCGCCCGGCGCAGCAGCATGGGCTTCGACTACGTCCACTCCGCCGTCGACGACCACACCCGCCTCGCCTACAGCGAGATCCACACGGACGAGAAGGCCGCCACCTGCGCCGCCT
>NZ_LIPN01000178.1 GCF_001418325.1 Streptomyces atriruber
AGCCGGGCCGGGTCGCTGCCGGTCGGGGTCATGTCACGTTCAGTGCCACCGTCGGGTGGAGACGCGCCGCCCTGACCGCGGGGTACAGACCCGCCACCATGCCGATGACCAGCGTCGCCGCGAAGCCCGCCGTCAGGGACCAGGGCGGGACCACCGGGGTCCAGTGCCGACCGAGGGCGAAGGCGTACGTCGCCGCCGCACCCAGCAGCGCGCCCGTCGCGCCGCCCACCGCCGACAGCAGCAGGGACTCCGTCAGGAACTGGAGACGTATCGCTCCCTTCGTGGCGCCGAGCGCCCGGCGCAGACCGATCTCCGCGCGGCGCTCCAGGACCGAGATCACCATCGTGTTGGCGACCCCGACGCCGCCGACCAGCAGCGCCACCGCGCCCAGCCCCAGCATGAGCGTCGTCAGGCCCTCGTCCGTGGCCGCCTTCGCGGCCAGCGCGTCCGAGGGGCGGGAGACCTTCACCGAACCCTCGTCACCGGGGCTGACCGTGCGGGCCAGGACCTCCCGTACGTCCTCGACCGTGTGATCCGGCGACCGCTCGAAGACCATGGACGGATGGCCGTCGAAGCCGAAGTACCGCTCGGCCGCGGGGAAGCCGACCATCGCGACCCGGTCCAGGGTCGGGACCAGCTCGACGGGCTCCAGGATGCCGATGACGACCACGTACTCGTCACCCATCATGATCTTCTCGCCGGGGGCCGCGATGCCCAGGCGGTCCGCCGCCACCGAGCCGAGAACGGTGACGGGGAGCCTCTCGGAGGCGCCGTCCAGCCAGCTGCCCCTTCCCACGCGCGCGTTGAGCGCCGTCAGGAGGTCGGTGCGGGCCGCCTGCGTCGTCACGCCCGCCGTCCGCTCCTCGGGCACCACGTCGCTGCGGCGGATGCGGGCGTCGACGTTCCCGGTCGCCGTGGCGTGCCGGACCGGGCCGATGCGCTCCACCATCGCCACCGCCGACTTGGGGAGCGGCACTTCGTTGCCCACGGCGTCCTTGCCCGCCTCCGCGGTGAGCAGGTTCGTGCCGAGCCGGTCGAGCCGCGCCATCAGGTCCGACTTGCTGGACTGGGAGAGGCCGACGACCGCGACCATCGTGGCGATGCCGATGGCAATGCCCAGCGCGGAGAGGACGACCCGCGTGCGGCGGGCGCGCAGGCCTGCCGCGCCGACGCGCAGGATGTCCGCGGGCGAGAGGCGGGTGGGCTTCAAGGGGTGAGGGGCGTGGGGGGCGTACTTCTTTGTCATCGGGCCGTCTCCCCTACTTGGGAAGCCGCATCCACAGCCGCGCCCACATCCGCGTCCACATCCCCGTCCGTATCCGTATCCGTGACGATCTCGCCGTCCCGGAAGCGGACCCGGCGCGGAAGGGCGGCGGCGATGTCGTGGTCGTGCGTGATCACGCAGACCGTCGTGCCGGTGGCGTTGAGCTCGTGGAGCAGCTCCATGACGACCGCGCCGGATGCGGTGTCCAGGGCGCCCGTCGGCTCATCCGCGAGGAGGAGGGACGGCTCGCCCACGAGCGCGCGGGCGATCGCCACCCGCTGCTTCTCGCCGCCGGACAGTTCGCCGGGCCGGTGGCCGAGGCGGTGACCGAGGCGGACGCGTTCGAGCGCGGCGCGGGCGCGGGCGCGCCGTTCCTTCAGGGCCACGCCCGCGTACAGCAGTCCGTCCGCCACGTTGTCGACCGCGTCGCGGCCGGATTCGAGGTGGAAGTGCTGGAAGACGAAGCCGATGTGGCGTGCGCGCAGGGCCGACAGCCGGGCGTCGGTGAGCGCGCTCACGTCGTGACCCGCGACGCGGACGGCGCCGGACGTGGGCCTGTCGAGCGTGCCGATGACGTTCAGCATCGTCGACTTGCCGGAGCCCGACGGCCCGACGATCGCGAGGAGCTCGCCCGCGAGGACGGTGAGGCTCACCCCGCGCAGGGCGTGCACGTCGCCCGCGTACGACTTGGTGACGTCCCGGAGTTCGACGAGGGGGACGAGGGGGGCGGCGGTCGTTGGCCTGGTGGCCGGGTTCTCCGTCACGGCTTCGCCACACCGACCTCCGTGCCCTCCGCGATGCCGGAACCGCTGACCTCGATCCTGCCGTCGGCGGTCATGCCCGTCCGCACCCGCACCATGCGCGACGTGCCGTCCCCGACCGTCTGGAGGCCGTAGCCGCCGTGCGCGCCGCGCAGGGCCACCACCGCCTCGACCGGAACCGTGAGCACGTCCTCGCGGGACTCGCTCACGAACTTCACGTTCGCCGTGGCCCTGGCGTCCTCACCCGCCGCCACCGACCGGCCGCCGTCCAGCGTCACCTCGACCGTGATGCCCTCGGCGGACCCGCCGCCCTCGGCCTCCTCCTGCTCGTCCGGCCTCGCCGTGCCCGTGACCCGGCCCGGTTCCGTCCTGCCGCTGGGCAGCGTCACCTCGACCTTCGTGCCCCGTGCGGTCAGCGACGCGTCGGACTCGTCGAGCACGGCCCGGACGACGGGCCGCGTCGAGGCGACGGTGAGGACCGGCGCGTCGGGACCGACGGGATCCGCGAGCGCCGCGTCCGCCGAGACCACCTTGACCTGCTCGGGCTGGAAGACCACGTCCCCCTTGCCGACCCGGCCCGTCGGCGTGCGGTTGAGGGACTTCTGCCACCGCTTCACCGCGGCCTCGGTCGCCTCGTCGAAGCGCGGGTCCACGTACAGGCCCGCGCCGAGGCCGAGGGCCACCAGATTGCGCTCCAGCTGGAGTACGTCACTGCCCCGGTCCCCCGCCTTCATCTCGCGGAACGCCGGGATCGGCCCGTACAGAAGCGTCACCGGTTTGTCGTCCCGTTCGTAGAGGGCCTGACCGCGCGCGACCGTCGCGCCCTCCCGCGCGGCGACCGTGACCGTCCCCTCGACCGGCGACTTCACGGCCCGCCGCCCCGCGAAGTCGATCTTCCCGTCGACGGTCTCGGACCGCACGAGGTCGGTGCGGGTCACCTTCGCGGTGGCGGACGGCAGTCCAGGCTTCCCTTTCCCGGCGCCCGGCCCCTCCCCCGCGACGGCGAGGACGCCCGCCCCGACCGCGGCGGCGGCCAGCACCGCCGCGCCGGCCAGGAATCCCGTACGGCGTCGCATCACTGCATGCCGTCCAGGCCCTCGAGCAGCTTGCCCTTGCAGGCCTCGCGGGCCGCCTTGTACGCGGGCGAGTCGCGGTCCATCGTCGGGTCGGTCGGGTTCGCCTCGCCGCCGGGCATGACGTTGCCGCCGGACATCGTGGGGTTGGCGAACTTCGACATGCCGTTCTCCCGCATGCACTTGGCGTGCGCGAGCATCGACTCGTAGTCCTTCTGGTCGTCGCGCTCGGGCTCCAGGTTCATGGCGACCCGCAACTCCGGTACGCAGACGCCGTTCTTGCCGCCCTTGTACTCCTCGCCCTTCCCGTTCGGGTCGACGAGCCCGTCGATCTTCGGCCAGTCGAGGTAGCCGCTCAGCTTGGGGTCCGGGAAGTCCTTCACACCGGCCTTGGCGCGCATGCACTGGACGTACTTCAGCTGGGCGTCGTAAAAGGCGCTCCTGCCCTGGCCCTTGCCGCTGTCCTCTCCTTCCCCCTTGGCCTCGCCCTTCCCCTTGGCCTCTCCCCCGCCCTTGTTCTCCGCGCCGGAGCCGTCCGGGACCGAGGCGACACCGGCGTCCTGCGCCCCGCCGTCGCCGCCTCCCCCGCAGGCCGCGGAGAACGCCAGGACGGGAAGTGCGACGAGGCCTGCGAGGCGGAGGCGGGCTGTGGTGCGTGTACGTGTGCGCATGGTCATGGCGGCAATGTGCCGCCGCCACATGGTGGTCTTTCCACGAGCGCATGATGGACGCGTAACGCCACATGATGAGCACGTAACAATGCCCCGCGGCGCCGAGATCTCCGCCCCAACCCGTCCTGAACTGGGCAAACCCTCGCCCATAATCGTCGGCATGCCCCGAGTCCCCCATGTGTTGCTGATCGAGGACGACGCGTCCGTACGCGACGGAATGGAGCTCGTGCTGCGCCGTCACGGGTACGCCGTCGACACCGCCGCCACCGGTGAGGACGCCCTCGCGCTGCTCGCCAGGCCCGCGGGCCACGACGTCGAGCTCGCCGTGCTCGACCTGATGCTGCCCGGCATGGACGGCTTCGAGGTCTGCCGACGGATCCGCGCCGCCGGGTCGACGATCCCCGTCGTCATGCTCACCGCCCGCGGCGACGACAGCGACATCGTGCGGGGCCTGGAGGCGGGCGCCGACGACTACGTGGTCAAACCCGTGACCGCCCCCGTCCTGGAGGCGCGGATCCGGGCGGCGCTGCGGCGGGCGGAGCCGGTGCGGGTGCGGCCCGGCGAGGACACGTACGCCGGACTCGTCATCGACCGTGCCGGGCTCACCGTCACCAAGCGCGGCACGCCCATCGCCCTGCCGCCGACCGAACTGCGGGTCCTGCTGGAGCTCTCCGCCTCGCCGGGGCAGGTGTTCAGCCGCGAGCAACTGCTGCGTTCGGTGTGGGAGCACGACTTCCTCGGAGACTCGCGGCTCGTGGACGCGGCGGTCGGGCGGCTGCGGTCCAAGATCGAGGACCTGCCCGCCAAGCCGGTGTTCGTGCAGACGGTGCGGGGCTTCGGGTATCGGTTCGGGCCGGTATGACGGCGAAGTGGAAGGCGTGGGGCGGGCTGCGGGGGCGGCTCGTCGTCGCGTTCGTGCTGGTCGCGGTCGTCAGCGCGGTGACCGCCACCGGGCTCGCCTACCGCGAGTCCCGCAACGCCGTCCTCGAACGCAAGCAGGACGCGGTGCGCACCGACTTCAAGAACCGTGTCGACCAGGCCGCCGCCGACCTCGCCATGCCACCCGACGAGGTCTCCCTCACCCGCTTCGCGGTCGGGGTCGCCGACGGGCTCGGCGACACGGTGGTCGTCGCCGAGTACCGCACGCTGACGGCGTCCTCCGACGCGTCGGCCGACCGGACGCGGATCTCCGGTTCGCTGCGCGACGCCGTACGCACCCGGAACCGCATGAGTCTCCAGCGCGTCGACCGGCACGACAGCCCCTACCTGGTGGTCGGCACGCCCGTCACCTTCGACTCCGGTTCGCCGTCCGGGCTCGACGTCTACGCCATCAGCTCGCTGCGCGCCGAGCAGGACGACACGGCGGGGATCCTCGACGCCGTGCGGGACGGCCTGCTGCCGGTCCTGCTGCTCACCGTCGCCCTCGCGCTGCTCGCCGCCCGCACGGTGCTGCGGCCCGTGCGGGAGCTGGGTCGCGCGACGCGTCGGCACGCCGCAGGTGACCTCGCCTCACGGGTCGTGGTGCCGCGGGGGCGGGACGAACTGGCGGACCTCGCACGGGACTTCAACCGGACGGCGGAGGCGCTCGAAACGTCCGTCGCCGAGCTGCGGGAGCAGGAGGCGAAGGCGCGGCGGTTCGTCGCCGACGTCTCGCACGAGCTGCGTACGCCGCTCGCCGCGATGACGATGGTCGCCACCGTCCTCGACGAGGACGCCGGGCAGCTGCCGCCCGACGCGGCGCACGCGGCCCGCACGGTCAGCGCGGAGACGGCCCGGCTCTCGCGGCTCGTCGACGACCTGATGGAGATGTCCCGCTTCGACTCCGGCGCGGCGCGCCTCAACCTCGGCGAGGTCGACCTCGCCGAGACCGTGCGGAACACGCTGGCGCTGCGCGGCTGGACGGCGCGGGTACGAGCCGAACTCCCGGACGGCGTACGTGCGGTGGTCGACCCGCGCCGCGTGGACGTGGCCGTCGCCAACCTCGTGGGCAACGCGCTGCGGCACGGGGCCGAGCCGGTGACGGTGACGCTGGCTGCGGGTGCGGAGGGCGTGCGGGAGCGCGACTGGGTGACCGTCGAGGTCGCCGACCGCGGGCCCGGCCTGGCCCCCGACGTCCTCCCCCACGTCTTCGACCGCTTCTACAAGGCGGACAGCGCGCGGACGCGGTCGGAGGGCAGCGGCCTCGGCACGGCCATCGCGCTGGAGAACGCGCGGCTGCACGGGGGCACGATCGAAGTGGCCAACAGGCCGGACGGCGGCGCGGTGTTCACGCTGCGGCTGCCGTGGCGGCACGGCGAAGGGGCCGAGCGATGACTCCCGTACGACTACGCGGAAGACGTGCGGCGATCGCACTGGCCGTGACGGCGCTGGGCCTCGCGGGCTGCGGGGTGCGGCCCACCGGTGTGGTGGACGCGGGCCAGGCGGCGGGCGGGCTCACCAAGGGCCTGCGGATCTACTTCGTCTCCGAGACGGGGCGGCTCGAAGGAGTGACCCGGGCCCTTCCGGTCCGCGCACCGGGCGACGTCATCAAGCTGTTGATGTCGGGCCCCTCGAAGGCGGAACAGCAGGCGGGACTCACCACGCTGATCGACAGCGGCCGGTTCGACGTCACGGGGAAGGGCAACCGGATCACGGTACGGACCCCCGACCTCGTCCTCGACCCCGCCGCGCTCGACGACCGCAACCGCACCGGCCAGCTGGTGTGCAGCCTGGCCCGCGCGCGGGCC
>NZ_LIPN01000179.1 GCF_001418325.1 Streptomyces atriruber
GGTGTCGCATGGGGCGTACAGAAGAACGTTCCGGGGGGTACGTGACGCGGGGACGCGCGCCCCGGGGTGACATGCCCCTCCCTGGGGCACGTCCCGCACACCCACCCGTCCGTCGAATGAGTACGCGTACTCTGTCGCGCCCCTGCCTCACACGGCACGGTCGAACGCATGAACAGGATGACGCGCCCTCTGCCGACCTCGCCGACGCTGCCGACCTCGCCGACTCTGCCGACCCTGCTCACCTTGCTGACCCTGCGCCCGCTGCCGAAGACGGCACGGCTGCCCAGGTACGCGACCCGCCTGCTGGGCGCGGCCCTCGCGGCGGGGGCGTACGTGGCCTGCCTCCCCTGGGACCTGCGCAACCGCCCCGAAACGGCGGGCTCTCTCCACGAGACGACACCGGTGACGCCGACGGGCGTCACGCTCTTGGCCGTCTCACTGGTGGCCCTGGCGGCCTACTTCGGCATCAGGGACCGCCCGGTATGGACGCTGCTGGTGGTGGCGGCCCCGCCCGCGACGCTCATGTACATCTCGTTCAACACGCATCCCACGCAGGACGCGCAGGCGTGGCCGCTCGCATGGGCGGCCTTCACGCTGCTCTTCGGGGCGGGTGCGCTGGTGGTGGCGGTGGCGGCGAGGAGGCTGGCGCGAGCCACGAAGTGACCGCGCCCGCCCCGGCAGTTGCTGCCCTTCTCTCCCTACCTACCCGCGTCGGTCGGCCAGCGCCCAGGAGGCGAGCCCGACGCCCCCGGCGACACCGAACACGGCGGGCCAGGCGCCGACCTTCTTGGCCAGCGGATGCGACCCGGCGAACCCGGCGACGTAAGCCGCGCTGAGCGCGGCCGCGGTCTTGGCCCCGGCGGCCTCCCGCCACTGCCGAGCGGCCACGACCCCGGCGGCCCCGAGCACGACCCCACCGAGGGGCCGCTTCTTCGTGAAGCGGGCGGTGGCGTATCCACCGATGATCCCGACGGCGGCTATGGGGGCGGTGGAGATGCGGGCCATGAGGCCTCCCGACGTAGGCGATGAGTCATCCACAGCTGTGCCTGCGGATCCGTAGCCGAGATTACGCTGCCGGTCTCAGGAGCGGTCAGAGTGGTACTGGATGGGCATAACGGGACAGTCATCGCGCCTGTGCACGGCTTGCACCGGTCGATAGCCGCCTGACGAAACCGGGCGCACCCGGCGAGGCGGCACGCGCCCAACCCTGAGCGACACTGACCAAGAAGCGAGTGGCCTTGCGGCACTTCATGGTGGGGTCCAGCAGTGTCACCTTTCGGCGATGGCGGACGCGACGAAGCGGGACCAGGTATCGCGGCGCACGGCGAGCGTAGGACCACCGGGCCCTCGCTTGGAGTCCCGGACGTACACGGTCTCAAGGGTACGGGCGCACTCTATGCACTCACCGCCTGCGTTATTGCTGTATGAGGACGTGAACCAGACGAGTTCGGCTGGGAGGTGCGGACTGGTGACGCCGGTGCTCATCGTGTGTATTCCTTCAGGATCGAATTGATCAGCTGGGACGACTGCAGGGGGCTCAAAGCGACCGCGCGCAGGTCGTCGAAGGCGCGGGTGTACTGCCGCACATGATGCTCCCCCTCCAGATAAACCGCATCCGTGATGCCATCGCGGTAGACGATGTCTGGATCCGCTGGATCTGGGAAGCCCAGCATGGTGAAGGGGCCGGTCATCGGGTAGATGCCGGAGCCGAAGGGAAGGACTTGCACGGTGATCGAGGGCAACCTCATGTCGTCGACCAGATGATCCAACTGCATGCGCATCAAGGAACGTTCGCCAATGATGTTCCGCAGTGCTGCCTCATGGATGACGAACCAGGCGTCGGGTGCGTCAGCGTTCCTCAGGAGGCTCTGGCGCTCCAGGCGCACCTGAACCGCCCGCGCGACGTTCTCCTCCGAGATCCCGTGACTGTAGGTGTACATCTCGCGGACGTATTCAGGGATCTGTAGAAGGCCCGGGATCATTTCAACCTGGTACTGGCGGAAGGAGGAGGCTTCCTGTTCGAGGCCGATGTAGATGTTGAACCACTCGGGGATTCCTCCGGCGTGCTGCTGCCACCAGCCCTTCGTTCGAGCCTGCTTGGCGAGTGACTTGAGGAACTCCCTTATCTCGTCACTGGTTTCGTAGAACCGGCATAGAGCGTCAACATCGGACGTCTGGACGCGGCCGTGACCGGTCTCCATCCGGTTCACCTTGGATCCGCTCCAATCGAGGGCGGCCCCAACTTGCGCGCATGTCACCCCATTTGACTCGCGCAGTTTCTTCAACTCGATCGATAGTCGGCGACGCCGCGCGGTTGGTGACCCTGCCATTCCGGCACCTCCTCGGTAGCCCGCCACAGTCTTCATGGCGAGAGGCATGCTTGCCAATCACTCCATCGCGTGATTCTCGCCGTGCACATTGCATCTCGGGATGTGTGCAAGCCACTCTGTGAGGCACGCAGAAGCGCTACTGATCGTGCAACCAGCCAGGTGGCGAGGGTAGTTGCGACGCTGTGAGCGCGTGATCCTCGACGGAGAGGAGATGTACGTGATCCAGGAGAATTGCATGCAGCGCAAGCCGTGGGAGCTCGCCTTCCTCGCAGAGCCTGAAGAAGTGGCGGCGTTGCGTCGGCTGCTCCGCCTGCATCTGGGAGTTTGGGGACTACACGAGCTGGTGGATGCAGCGCAGCTGTGCGTGACCGAGTTGGTGACCAACGTGGTCACACACGTGGGCATCGGTACACCGACCCGTCTGGCAGTGGCCATGAACGACGCCTATCTGCGCATCGAGGTCCATGACCCGGACGCTAAGGCCCTGCCAACCCTCCTTTCGGGCACGCAGAGGATGCCGCAGCTCAGAGAGGCGGAGGCAGGACGCGGGCTGACCTTGGTAGATGCGGTGGCGGATCGGTGGGGTGTCCAACTACGGGCAGACGGAAAAGTGACCTGGTGTGAACTGAGGACAAATCTGAGCTCGCCGCACGGACACACTGGTGGAACGCGCGTGACGCGCGCCGAGGCCATCCTCGGTCTGTACGGATGGGCGGCGAGGAAGCATCCCGAACGAGTTGAAGAGGCACAGCTGTTGTCGGCCTTGGCAGGCCGGATGCCGGCGATCGAAGTGATCGCCGACATCCTCCATTGGCTGCACGCCCACGGGCATGATCCGGATGACGCCCTCGACTGCGCGCAGACCCGCTTTGAGGCCGAGATCGAGGTCGCGTGACTGGCAGTGAGGGCAGGGGGCTCCGGCTTCATTGAGCCCTACGAGGGCGCCACCTTAGAGTAGGTGAAGACATCGGCTGGGAGCTCGTATTGGAGCTCCCACTCGATGGCCATCGGCTTACTGCCCTTGTGGGTCCGGTACTTCGCAGGACCCAGGAACATCCAGGGCTGTGACTTGCCGATGTCGGTGTCCTTGTAGCGGCGCATGAACAGAAGGACGTGGCTGCCACGCTCTGCATGGCGCTGGTAGCGAAGCCCGGTGGGTGAGTGCTCAGACGTGGTGCTCTGTGACTCCCAGTGGAAGATCTTCGGGCTCAGCGCGTAGTCCTTGTAGCGGACCGTCGGGGAAAAGTCCTTCTCGTTCTTCTCCAGCGTGATCAGCAGCGTGTCCGACTCGTACTCAGGCGCCCAGACCACCCCCTGAGCGAAGGCACCGGGCATCTGCCCGCCGAACTTCGCGATGCCGAGGGCTGCAAGCACCTCGGATCGATTGTAGGCACTGTGGATCTTCAGCGGCAGATCTGCGTGCGGACCCTCTGGGCTGATCGGAAAGTGGTCGGACGTGCCGATCACGTACTCGATGACCTGGCTGAGTTCACTGCGGAAAGCGCTTTGGCTGCGCAAGGAATTGAGCCCGTCACTGTAGCTGGAGAAGCCACCGGCCTTGTCCCACAGGTTGAAAAACAACATCCGTGCGTAGCCTTGTTCACGAGGGCTCAACTCGGCGTAGTGCGGGGCATTGTCGGCGAGCAGTCGAAGGTACGTCTGCGCGCGCTCCGGGTCGTCTACATGCAGGAAGGAGTGAACACGCTTGAGTAGATCTTCCTCTCCGGGCTGCGGGGCTTCGTCGAGGAGGCCAGCACGGCGGAGCACTGTCGACCACGAATTACTGTTCTTGTACAGCTCCTTGATCTCGCGGCGACTCTCCTTCAGGTACTTCTTCAACTCCGGTGCTGCATAGTCCCTGGCCTCTCTGGCGAGGATCTGAATGTTCGCCTTGATCTGAGTGCGAATGTTTTCGATCACAAGGTCCTTCGACTTCCCCTCCAAAATGATCTGGCAGCCGGAAGGTAGCTGAGGGAAGTCGTGTTCTGCATGCTCCAGAAGGCGATTACGGGAGAGGTTGGTTAGAGCGCGGAACTGCTCCTCGAACCGGAACTCCTTGCGGTGTTGGCCAATGAAGTCGAGAACGGTGAGAACAGGCTTCGTTTCCGTGCGGCGCAGTCCGCGCCCCAGCTGTTGGAGGAACACGGTGGCGCTATTGGTGGGGCGCAGCAGGAGCAGCGTATCTACATCAGGGATATCCAGTCCCTCATTGAACAGATCCACTGAGAAGATTACTTGAATCTCGCCCTTGCGGAGCTGGTCAAGCGCAGATTTGCGTTCCTCGGCGCGTGACTCGCTATCGAGGGCGATAGCCTGGAATCCCGCCTCACAGAAGATCCGCGCCATGAAATGTGCGTGCTTCTTGTTGACGCAGAAGCCGAGGGCGCGCATCGAGGACGGGTCGGATACCTTGTCTTGCACCTGCTTGATGACGATGCGGGCTCGGGCGTTATCTCCGGTGTAGAGATTACCGAGTTGATTCACGTCGTAGGTACCAGACGACCAGTTGAGCTGGGTTAGGTCGGTGCCATCTGGCACTCCGAAGTAGTGGAAGGGGCACAGTAGATCATTCTCTAGTGCTTCCCATAGGCGCATCTCGGCGGCAATGCGTCCATCGAAATAGAGGTCTTGCACATTGCGGCCGTCCGCCCTCTCGGGCGTCGCGGTAAGGCCGAGTAGCTGTCCCGGCTTGAAGTGCTTGATGATTCGTTCGTACGTGTCTGCTGCCGCGTGGTGGAACTCATCAATGACGATTACGTCGAATTGCTCAGGATCGAGCTTCTCCAGACGGTCGGCCTTGAGTGATTGAACGCTCGCGAAGACATGCTGCCAGTCGCTGGGCTGCTCGCCGCTGAAGAGGAGTTCACCGAAGGAAGCGTCGTCCAGCACCTCGCGATAGGTGCGCAGTGACTGTCGCAGGATCTCCTGGCGGTGCGCGAGGAACAGGAGGCGAGGGAGCTTACCGTCCGACTTATTGCGTAGATTTCGGTAGTCGATGGCGGCCATGACCGTCTTGCCAGTGCCGGTAGCAGCTACGAGCAGATTCTCGTGTCTGCCTCTCAACTCTCGCTCGATTTCAAGGCGTTCAAGCATGTCCTGCTGGTGTGGATATGGACGCACTTCAAGGCCAGACAGGTTGATCTGCATGTCCTCGCCGCGTCCGGTTCCACCTGCCTGGCGCAGGGCGATATCGAGTCGCGCGCCGTCGCGGTCGGGGACGTAGGTTTCGAAGGCGATGTCGTTCCAGTACGCATCGAACGTCGCCTCGAACTTGTTCAGGACGGCCGGCGTGGCGATCGCTGATAGGCGGACATTCCACTCCAGCCCATCTAGTAGCGCGGCCTTGGAGAGGTTTGAGCTGCCTACGTACGCCGTGTCGAAGCCGGTGTTGCGCCGGAAGAGCCAGGCCTTAGCGTGGAGACGTGTCGAGCGGATCTCATAATTGACCTTCACTTCGGCGCCGAAGTCCCGGACAAGACGGTCGAGCGCAGTGCGGTCGGTGGCACCGATGTACGTCGTCGTGATCACGCGGATCGGAACGCCACGCTCAGCTGCGGCCCGCAAGGAGTCTTCAAGGACACGGATGCCGTACCACTTCACGAACGCGCAGAGCAGGTCAATGCGATCAGCGGTTGCCAACTCGGCTCGAAGCTCTGCCCCGAGGCTCGGGTCTTCAGGCGAGTTGGTGATGAGTGCCGTCTCAGAGAGTGGAGTCAGCGGGCGAATGCTGTAGACGCCTGCGGCCTCCTGCTCGGCGAGGGCGAGGAGCTGGCGCGGGCCATCGGCGATGAGGCCCGTCGCCGACGTGGTGTCCACGTCTGGTGCGACCGATGCCAAGGTCTCTATGAGCTGATTAGCCGCGGCAACTCGCTTGCCGTGGGGAAGTTGACCGAGTCGGTGCTCGATGGCCGTACTGAGATAGCGAGCGAGTACGTGGGGCGAGGACTCTTCGCTGACCTCGGTGTCGATGGCCTTCCAGCCAGCGGCTTCTAGACGATCGAGGTCGCTTCGAAGGCCCAGAGTCACAACCTTCTCGTACACCCCTGCTGGTTGCTCGTTGTGTTGCGGCTCCGCCACGGCGACTCCTCTGGTCTCAGACGGGAAACGGTGCGCTCAGCACAAGTCATAACAGGGTCTTCCATGAGTGCTGGCTGGCACGGGGAGGGGTGATCTGTTGTCAGCGGTGACTTGTATCGTCCGAACATGACCGAATGGACGATCAATCCTGGCGATGTTGTGAGTCGTGCTGACCTCAAGGTGCGGTACGGCGGGGGCATTCAGGGAGGAATCCTCTCCTCTCTGGACAATGAACACGTCCGTCTGTTCTCTGATGACAGCAAGGCGGCAGAGAACGGCTACCGGGATGGATGGCTGGCGGAAGAAGACGAGCGGGGAGCGATCTTCGAGTACACGGGTCAAGGGCGGCTGGGGGACCAGACTCTCGGCGGAAACAACGGCACCGTGGCCAACCATGTTGGCAAGGGTAAGAGGTTGCATCTCTTTGTTGCCGATGGGAAGAGGGCAGGCAGCGATGCCGTTTGGCAGCGGTATGTAGGAGAGTTCGCCCTCGATGAGGTCGAGCCCTTCACCTTTCGTAGGGCGAAGGACGCGAAGGGTGAAATGAGGGAAGTGGTTGTCTTCCGGCTGCGCCCACTCGGAGAGCACGAGCGGAGGAAAGAAGACCGAATAGGTCCTTCCCCCAAGACGGACGTGCACCGCTTCGGCGCCTCACAGACGGAGAGTTCCCTCGCGGCGACGGAGAAGCATGAGAGCGCGAAGGGCGAGCGTGCCGCCTCCCCGGCCGGAGTGGCGGTGCGTCGGGAATCTGATCTCCGTACAGCCTACGAGTCGTTCCTCATCGCTCAGGACCACAGTGTTTTTCGGCACCGGATACGGATTGAAGGGTACTCTGCCACCTTCTGGACGGACCTCTATGACAGTACTGAGAACGTCCTGTACGAGGCAAAGGGGTCAGCGACGCGCAAGGCAATAAGGGAAGCAATTGGCCAGCTGTTTGACTATCGTCGGCACATAGAAGAGAGCGACGCGAAACTTGCTGTCTTGCTCCCTGAGGCCCCTAGTAGCGACCTCAGGGATCTCCTTGCCGTAGTGGGGATCTCGCTGGCATACCGGGAAGATGGCCAGTTCATTCGTGAAATGTTCTAGGGTTTGGGTCAATTCCCCGGAACGCGCGCTCCGTTAAACCGGATCCGCCGTGGCCCCGTGGCACTCCGCGTAAGCCTGCCCGGACCCACACCAGCACACCCCATCCCCCTCCGGCGGCCAAGAGACCGCCCGCCCCCGCGCCGCCAGCGTCGTCGCGTACTGCGGCAGGAGTGTCGAGTCCTCTGGGGAGGATGCCTCTGACGCGGCGAAGGCCTCGTAGGACGGGACCGTGCCCGTGACGATGCCCAGGTTCGGGGTGCCCGAGGCCGAGAGTTCCCTCAGTGAGGACTCTATGGTCGACAGGTGTGCCTCGTGGGACGGGTATTCCGAGGTCAGGGACGGGTACGCCGTCAGGAGTTCCGTCAGTTCCGTCGACGGCCAGTGCAGGACCGCCACCGGGAACGGGCGGGACAGGGCCTCGCGGTAGGAGCCCAACTCCGCCTGGATACGGGCGATTTCCGCGCGCAGCTCCGCGGGGTTCTCCGAGCCCAGGGACCAGATCCGCTTCGGGTCGTGGAGTTCGTCCAGGGGGACCGAAGCCGTGGAGACGCGGTCCGCCATCGCGTCCCAGTCGTCGTGCTCCGCGCCCAGGAGGCGGCGTACGCGGTGGCGGCCGAAGAGGAGGGGGTGCGTGGCGTACGGGGGCTCCGCGGCCGGGGCGGGGAGCAGCAGGGTCACCGCCTCCGTGAACGTGGCGTGCGCCTGTTCCAGCTCGTCGTGGGATTCCAGGGACTCCGCCACGATCACCCACGGCGCCGGGTCCCGCGGAGACGCCGCGCGGACGCCGTCGATGATCGCCCTCGCCTCCGCCTCGTGGCCGTACTCCCAGAGGTTCGACGCCTTCAGGGCGCGGATCAGCAGGGGGGACGACGGGGGGTGCGGGGCCGAGGGCGACAGGAGGTTGTCGTAGAGCGTCGTCGCGCGGTCGCGGGCGCCCGCCAGTTCCAGGTGGGCCGCGGCCTGGAGGAGGAGCTGTTCGGCGTCCTCCGGGTACAGGTCGGCCGTGCGTTCCAGACGCGCGGCTTCGGCGATGTGGTCGACGTCGACGTGGTCGGCGGCAGCAGGCTTCTCGGGGCGCATACGGGACACGGTACTGCGGAGGGGGCCTCCTGTAGGAGGGGGTCGGTGGAGGCCCATCCTGGTCCTGCCCTGGTCCTGCCCTGGCCCCGCCCTGGTCCTGCCCTGGCCCCGCTCTGGCCCTGCCCCGGTTCGGGCATGGATTGTTGGGGGTGGGGCGCCTATCCTCCGGGCGGCCGGGAACGCGCCGGGAACGCGCCAGGGAGTACGCCCGAGAGCGCGGCCGTCGTGCGGAGGAGGAGGGGAGGAGGCGTTGTGCGGGGTCGCGTAATGGGTCGCGTAATGGGGCGTGTAACGGGGCGTGCACCGGGTCGTGTACCCGTCGTCGTCCAGCAAGGGCGCCGCCGCCCTCCCCGGCCCCTCGCCGCGCGCCTCCTCTGGAACGGGGCCGAAGTCGCCGTCACCCTCGGGCTCGTCCTGCTTCTGCTCGTCGCCCATCAGCTGTGGTGGACCAATCGGCAGGCCCGCGCCGCCGCCGAGAAGAAGGTCGAGGCCCTTGAGGAGGAGTGGGGGCGGTCCGGTTCCCAGGGGGACAAACAGGGACAGGGACAAGGGGAGAGCGGAGGCGGTCGTGGGGATGGCCCGGACGGGGGCTCCCCCGTCCCTGAGCGCGATCGCGCTCCTGATTCCTCCGCCGCCGGGGCACGGCAAACCGCCCGCCCCGCCCCCACCCCCCGCTGTGACCCGGCCTACGCCGTCCTCCGCA
>NZ_LIPN01000018.1 GCF_001418325.1 Streptomyces atriruber
CTTCTGCTCGCCCTGCTTCTTCCCCTTCCCCCACCGCCCTCCCTGGAGACAGCCATGCCTGTTGTCCCGCAGCGCGCCGACGTGCCCGTGACCATCGACGAGTCCCGCTGTATCGACGGCTGCACCCTCTGCGTCGACATGTGCCCGCTCGACTCGCTCGCGATCCGCGAGGACAACGGCAAGGCGTACATGCACGTCGACGAGTGCTGGTACTGCGGCCCCTGCGCGGCCCGGTGCCCCACCGGCGCGGTCACCGTCAACATGCCCTACCTGCTCAGGTGAAAGGCCCGGCTCCCATGACAGGCAAACCCCTCGTCCCGCTCGCCCGGCTCCTGCCGCTCGCCCTGCTGGTGCCCCTGGTCACCGCCTGCGGCGGCGCGGCCGGGGCCGAGGACTCCAGGACCGTGACGGTGACCGTCGGATACCAGTCGAAGACGATCAACACCGTCACCGCGGGCACGCTGCTGCGCTCCCTCGGCTACTTCGAGGAGGAGCTCGCGGCCCGCGGCAAGAAAGACGGCAAGACCTACAAGGTGAAGTGGCAGGACTACGCAACGGGCGCGCCGATCACCGCCCAGATGACCACGGGGAAGATCGACATCGGGTCGATGGGCGACTTCCCGCTGCTGATCAACGCGGCCCGCGGCAAGCAGCTGCGGCAGCCGACCCGGCTCGTCTCGATCACCGGCTACAACCTTCGCGGCGGCCTCAACACCGTGGTCACCAGGCCCGATTCGGACCTGCGGTCGCTGGCCGACCTGCGGGGCAAGAAGGTGTCCACCAGCATCGGATCGGCCGCCGACGGCACCCTGATCCGCGCCCTGGAGAAGGCGGGCATCGACCCGAAGCAGGGCGTGCGCAAGCTCAACCAGCAACCCAGCGTGGGAGCGTCCGCGCTGACCGCGGGCAGCATCGACGCACTGTCCCAGTTCGTCGCCTGGCCGGGCCAGTTGGCGTTCGAGGGCAAGGCGAAGGCGCTCTACGACGGCGCCGACCTGAACCTGCCCACCTTCCACGGCGTCACCGTCCGGGAGGAGTTCGCCGAAGAGCGCGCCGGGGTTCTCGACGACTTCCTCGCGGCGCAGCGCCGCGCCACCCACCATCTGCGCGAGCGGCCGGTCGCCGCCGCCGAGTCGGTGGCCGAGGAGACCGGGCTGCCCGCCGAGGCGGTCTACCTCTACAACGGCGCCCACGGCATCGCCACCTTCGACCCGGCGCTGCGCCCGGAGTTGATCGCCGCGCTGAAGAAGGACGTGCCGATCCTCGAGGCGGCCGGCCTGGTGGGCGACGTCGACGTGGACGCCTTCGTCGACCGGGCGCCGCTGAAGCGTGCCGCGCAGGCGCCCTCCTATCCGAAGGTGGACGCCCGTCCGAAGGCGGACGGCCATCCGCAGGCGGGCGCCGCCAAGTCCGAGCTGTGGCTCAAGGGCCGCGACACCACGCGTACCTTCGACACCCCGAAGGCCCTCCTCAAAGCCGCCGAGGCCGCCAAGAGCTCCCAGGTGCGGGCCGCGTACGTACCGGACGCGCTGACCGGCACCCTCTGGTTCGCCGACCGGGCGGTGTGGGTCGCCGACGGCTCCGACCTGCGGGCCTTCGTCACCGCGAGCCATGCGAAGACGTACGTGGGACAGCACGCGGGCGCCCGTGTCGTCGACTACACGGACGCCGTGGAGCTGGCGTCATGAGCGTCACCCGCCGTCTGGTCCGGGTGGCCTCGCTCGCCGCGGCCCTCGGTCTCTGGCAGCTCCTGACCACCCTGGACGTCGAACTGTGGCTGCGCTTCGGCCAGTTCCCGACGGTCGGCGAAGTGGCGGCCGCCTTCGGCGACCGGCTCGGCACCGCCCCGTACTGGCAGGACCTCGTCCACAGCCTGCGCCGCATCGTGATCGGCTTCCTGCTCGCGGCGGTCCTGGGAGTGGCGGCGGGCACGGCGGTCGCCCGGTCGCGGTGGGCGGCCGACCTGCTCGGTCCGCTCGTGGAGGTGGCCCGGCCGGTCCCGGCGATCGCCCTGGTCCCGGTCGCGATCATGCTCCTGCCCACCAATGAACAGGGCATCGTCTTCATCACCTTCACCGCGGCGTTCTTCCCGGTCCTGGTGTCGACGCGGCACGCGGTGCGCGCGCTGGCGCCGGTGTGGGAGGAGGCCGTGCTCACCATGGGCGGCGGCCGCCTGCGGGTGCTGTTCTCGGTGGTGCTGCCCGGCGCGCTGCCCGGCATCTTCGGCGGGCTTTCCGTGGGCATCGGCGTCGGGTGGATCTGTGTGATCTCCGCGGAGATGATCTCCGGCGAGTACGGGGTCGGCTACCGCACCTGGCAGGACTACACGGTCGTCGACTATCCCGGTGTCTTCGTCGGCATGGTCACCATCGGCGCCCTGGGCCGGCTCACCTCCGCGGCGGTGGAGTTCCTCGGCCGTCGCGCCACCGCCTGGCTGCCCCGCCCGCCCGAGCGGGTGCCGGCCCAGGGCGCCGATGGTGACCATGCCGACGAAGACACCGGGATAGTCGACGACCGTGTAGTCCTGCCAGGTGCGGTAGCCGACCCCGTACTCGCCGGAGATCATCTCCGCGGAGATCACACAGATCCACCCGACGCCGATGCCCACGGAAAGCCCGCCGAAGATGCCGGGCAGCGCGCCGGGCAGCACCACCGAGAACAGCACCCGCAGGCGGCCGCCGCCCATGGTGAGCACGGCCTCCTCCCACACCGGCGCCAGCGCG
>NZ_LIPN01000180.1 GCF_001418325.1 Streptomyces atriruber
CCCGCCGACTCCGCCCCGGCCCGCATCGCCCCCGAGGACGAGCCCCTGGTCGCCGCCCTCAAGGCCGACGGCCGCGTCACCTACCCCGAACTGCAGCGGCTGACGGGCCGCTCGGAGTCCTCGGTCAAGCGCCGCGTCGCCGCACTGCTCGGCTCGGGCGCGCTCTACATCGACACCGAGTACGACACCGCGTGCTTCGGCTTCACCACCGCCGCGATGCTCTGGGTCACGGTCGCCCCGGGCGCGCTCGACGCGGTGGGCCGGGCCATGGGCGAGCATCCGGAGATCGCCCACGTCTCCGCGATCACCGGCTCCGCCAACCTGATGGCGAGCGTCCTGACCCGCGACACCGCGGAGCTCTACGCCTATCTGAGCGGCGGGCTCGGCGCCCTCGACGGGGTGCGGCACGTCGAATCGGCGCCCTACGTGCGCCGATTCAAGGAGCTCACCTACCCGCGGCCGCTGCGATAGCCCTCCGGGGCTGGTGCCGCCCGCTCGGATGCGCGAATAATCGAAGCACAGCGGCTCTGACGCCCTCGGGGGGTGGTCGGGGGGTGGTCGGGTGGTGGTGGCGCGGGACATTGCCGGGGACGGGCACCGCAAGGTGATCCGGGTCGCGGTGGTGGACGAGAACGACATTTTCCGCCGCGGGCTCGTGGCCTGCCTGGAGACCGACGAGCTGTTCCTCGTCGTGTACGACGCACGGGACGGGCCCGTCCCGGAAGCGGTCGACGTCGTGCTGGCGTCGGCCCGTGCCGCCACGGGCCTCGCGGGCCCCGGACCGCCGAAGCTGATCTGCGGCGAGCCCGGCCGTCTCGACGGGCACGCGCCACAGGGACCGGCCGACACGGTGCTCTCGCGCACCGGACTGACCGAGGAACAGGTGCTGGCCGCCGTCCGCGCCGCCGCGTGCGGTCTGCTGGTGGGGCCGGGGCGGACGCAGCCGGCGAAGCGGACCACGGAAGCGGTCGGCGGCGGCCCACTGCCCGAGCGCATGTCCGAACGTATGCGGGACGTGCTCCGCCTGCTCGCCGACGGCTGCGCGACGCGGGAGATCGCCGAGCGGATCGGCTATTCGGAACGCACCGTCAAGAGCGTGGTGCGCCAGACGCAGTGCAGGCTCGGCGCCCGCAACCGTGCCCAGGCGGTGGCGGAGGGCATCCGGCGCGGAATCATCTGAGACGGACCCGGCCGTGTGAACCGACGCCGCCCGTACGGGAACCGGGCTGCCTCTCCGGGCATCCGGCGGCCCCTTCGGGGCAGCGGCCGCCCGCGCCGTACCCGGAGGTCGGCCCTTGTGGCCGCTTCTCCCCGGACGGCGTGGGCTGCTGTGCTTGCCGGATGAAGCGCGCAGACGTCCCGCTGTGGCTGGACGAGTCGAACGTCATCTTCCGGCGGGGCATGGCCGATTGCCTCACCGGGGCAGGGTTCACGGTCGTCGGGGAGAGCGCGCGCCTGCCGCCGGAGCCCGAGCTCGGCGCGGCCGCGCTCCTGCTGACCGCGGCGGACGGCGCCGGTGCGGGACTCGACGGTGTCGCCCGCCTCGTCGCCGCGCGGCCGGTCCCGCTGCTCGGCTTGCTCGAATCGGCCCTCCCCGAACTCGTGCGCCCCGCACTGGAACACGGCTTCACGGGGCTGCTCGTCCGCGCGGAGATGACCCCGGACTCCCTGGTCGCCGCGGTCGACGCCGTGGCGTCGGGCGCGGGGTCACTGCCGCCCGCCGTCCTCACCGGGCTGCTCGCGGGCACCGGCGGCGAGCACACGGCGCTGCGGGCGGCGGCCGCCAAGCTGCTGGCCCGGCGCGAACTCGACGTCCTCAGGCTGCTCGCGGAGGGCAGCAGCACCCGGGAGATCGCCGGTGCGCTCTGCTACTCGGAACGCACCGTCAAGAACATCGTGCACGACACCCTGGCCAAGCTGAACTGCCGCACCCGGGCCCACGCGGTGGCGATCGTGGTGCGCCAAGGCGGCCTCTGAACAACCGCCCCCTGCCCCCTCCGCTTCCCTTCGTATGCCCCTCCGGCTGCCCGTTCGACCGCCCCGTTGACTGCCCGACCGCATCTCGATCCGGGCCCCGGGGCGGCCTAGCGTCGAGGCACGGCAGAACGGTGAACGGCCCTCCAGGGGAGGCGACATGTGCTGCGGGTACTGGTGGTCGGCTTCGGTGACATCGCGAGGCGGGGGATCAGGTCCATCCTGCGCAACCCCGGAATCCTCCTCATGGAGTGCGGGACCGAAGCCGTGACCGCGGTGGTGGCCGGGATCCGCCCCGACGTCGTGGTCCTGGAGGCGGGACCGCGCGGCGGCGGCGCCCGTGCGGCGCGGCTGGCGGCCGAGGCGCCGGGCACGACCGTGGTGCTCTGCTCGGCGCACCACACCGACATGCGGGTGTACCCGGCGTCGGGCGGCTGCTACACGCGGCCGCTGAGCGCGCGGGCCCTCATCGACGGCGTGCGGGGGTGAGCATGCGGATCACCACGTACCGCGTTCCGTCGGGGCCTGCGGGCACCGCACGGACCGTCGGACACATGAGGTCCCTGATCCTCCTGGGCGGCAAGGACATGGTCGTACGCCGCCGGGCGGTGCGCCTGCTCAGGGCGCGGGGCGTGCGGGCCAAGGACTATCTCGGGGAGATCAGGGCGCTGTTCGAGTGGGTGCGGCGGTCCGTCCGCTACACCCGTGACCCGTACCGGGTGGAACTCCTGCACTCCGCACGCCGGATGCTCCAGCTGCGCGCGGGCGACTGCGACGACATGACCATTCTGCTCGGCGCGCTGCTGCAGTCCGTCGGGCACCAGGTCCGCATCGTCCTCGTCGGCCCCGACGAGGCGCGCCCCGGTCTGTTCACCCACGTGTATCCCGAGGCCGAGTACCGGGGCCGCTGGATCGCCCTGGACGCCACGATGCCGCACCCCATGGGCTGGGCGCCCGACAGCCCGGTGAAGAAGGTCGTTCCGCTGCGCGGGCGCAGGCGTGTCCCGACCGGAGCGGAGACCCCGACGAGAAAGGGAAGTGCCATGGACGCAGCGGCGTTGGAGGGCACCCTCGGTCAGCTGCCGGCAGGACCGGCGGCGGAACTGGTCGCGGCCGTGCGCCAGGACGGACTGCCCGCGCGCGATCCGCGCGTACGGGCCGTCTGGGCCCTGCTGCGGGCGCGGGGCCTGCTCGGCAGCGACCCGTGGGTCAGCCAGGTGCTCCGCAGGATCTGGCGGACGGGCCTGCCGCAGGGGAACCGGCCGCGCACGGCGGATCGGCTGGAGGCGGCGCTGCGGTACGTGGGCGCTCCGGCCGCGGTGACGACGGAGTACCCCGGCCCGTGGAGCACGGCGGTCGTCGGCCCCCGCTATCCGCACGGATACCGGTACCCGTACGCGTACCGGCCGTGGCGCCCCGGATACCGACCGCCGTACCGGCCGCCGTACGGACAGCGTCCGTGGCCTCCCGCGTACCGGCCTCCCGTGTACCGGCCGCCCGTCCCTTACGTGCGCGGTCCGAGCCCGGTCCGGTACCGCTGAAATCCGAAGCCGAGATCTGAAAGGAGACCCCGATGGCTCGGGTGACCGGCGTCAAGGAGAAGCTGCACAGCCCTCTCTACGACGCCTTCTTCCTCCGTGACGCGCAGGACCGTTTCGAGGACAGGATGACCGACCCGCGCGTCATCCGCTTCTTCGTCGACGTGCAGGACAAGACGCGCCTGGAGACGAACATGCAGGCGTCCGGCGTGCTGCCCAGTCTGAACACCTTCGAGGCACGGGCGATGCGCGTGGTGGTGAGCGACACCGCGCCGGCCCATGACCATCCGGATCCCTTCATCGCGGATCTGGTGTTCAGCTCCGTGGTGACGCTGCTCGTCGGCGAGAAGGAAGCGATCACGGCGCCGACGTACATGTTCCCCTCCGGCGCCGGGGTGGTGTCGGGCAACGGTTCGTCCCCGCTCAGCCACGGGGTGCCCGACCCGATGGCCACCTTCCGGTTCGCCGAGCCGGTGTTCATCGAACCGCAGCAGAACTTCCGCGTGGAGATGCTCTTCCCGCGCGGGCTGCCCGTCTCCGTCGCGGACGAGACGGGCCCCCGGCACCTCTGGGTGGTCCTCGACGGCTACCTGGAGCGCGACGTCCAGTAGGGAGGCACGACACATGTTGCATGACGGATACGAGGGCTACGACGGCCTGGGCGACGAGGAGTTGATGACCGTCCAAGGTCTCGACGGGTACGAGGGATACGACGGGTACGCGGGGTACGACGGGTACGAGGGATACGGCGCCTACGACGACCTCGGCCAGTACGAGGACCTGTCACAGTACGACGACATCGGCCAACCCGAAGAACTCGGCCACGCCTACCTGCCGCACGCCCCCCGCACCGCCCGGTGCGTGCCCGGCGAGGTGCGCCAGGGCCGTGACGGGCGCCTGTACCAGTGGGTGGAGGGCTACGACGGCCTCGGCTCCCCGGTGGGGTTCTGGTCCGTGCTGCCCGCCATCGCCAAGGCGGCCCTGCCGCTGGCCGCCCGCTATCTGCCCCAGGTGCTGCGCGCCGTCGGCGGCCGTCGGCGGATGGTGCCGCGCGGCGTCCCGGCGCCGGTGCCCTACGGCCTCCCGATGCCTATCCCGTCGGCCGTGCCCGCGCAGCCACCGGCCGACGAGGACGAGGAACTGCGCGGCTACGGCGAGGGCGACGAGCCGCTCGCCGCCGACGAAGAGCCCGGCATGGGCCGGTACGGCGACTGCGGTGACCGCGGCGGAACGGGCGGCGTGGAGGGCTACGTCCACGAACGGAGCACCAGGACGAGGAAGTTCCGCCGCCCGGCGCAGGCCCCGGAGCTCTGGCGCCCCATCTGGTGATCCGGAGGTCATCATGCAGGACGACCAGCAGTACGGTCAGGTGCCGGTGCACCGGCCCGATCCCGGCAACGGGCGCGGGCCGTGGGCCCGGCCCTCGCCCAAAGAGATCCCCTACGATCACGTGGCGGTCCTCAGGCTGCGCGGCCGGGCGGGCAACCGGGTCGAGGACACGATCAACATCAGCGTCGACGGGGCCTTCGTCGCCACGTCGATCGGCTACAGCTTCATCCCGGCACCACCCACGGGCGGCATCATCAATGGGCAGGCCATCACGTTGCCGCCGCCCTTCGACGCCTTGGTGGGGGCCGCGTTCAACGACCCAGCGGACGCCGCCCGTTGCCTCTTCTCGCGCTTCTGCGGCATCGACTTCACGTACAGCATCATCGACAGCGGCACCGGGCGCGAGCTGCAGAACCGGGCGATCCACAACATCGCGGGCCTCGGCAGTTCCGACGGGGTGCGGCCGTTCAGGCCCATGGCGAAGCCGATGCTCTTCCTGCCCCGCTCCACGATCCGCATCGTCGTCGACGAGGTGTCCGAAGGCCCCCTCTTCCAGGACGCGCAGCTGTTCTTCGTGCTGCACGGTTACAAGATGCTCGGATACCTGCCATGACGCCTGCCTCAACGGTCTGCGGCCGGTCCGGAGTGGGCCAGTGCGAGGTCTGCGGGCGCCCCCTGGACGCCCGGGTCTTCGACAGCTCCAGCGTCGTGGCCGCGCCGGGGCCGGGGGAGGAGACCGTGCTCGCGCGGTTCGCGCTGCCCTCGACGCACTGCGGCGTCCTGGAGTACTTCGCCCAGTTCACCGACCGCTTCGCGCGTGACCCGGGGCGGGCGGCGACGCCGGGCTACCGGTGGCAGATCCGCAGCGACGTCCAGCCCCTGGACCCGTACCTCTCCTTCGGCCACATCATCAACCCGTGGGGCCTGTCCGGGGTTCCGCTCGACATCCGGCTCGCCGAGGGCGCCGTCATCGAGTTCACCGTCCGGAACACGGGCGCGTCGCGCGCCGACGAACTGACCGAAGTCGGCGGACGGATCCTGGGGCGGCACTGGTACGACACCCGGTTCGGCGGCGCGCCGGGCCGTCTGTGAGGAGACGAAGAGCATGGTGTATGTGCGAACGCCCGGGTACGGCAGGGGACTTGGGCTCGGTCTGGGGCAGGGCCCGGTGCGGCCGCCGGGGCCCGGCTGCGCGGGCCCGGCCCGGTCCGCCGCCGCGCACGATGCCGCGTCGGCGGAGCTGATCGCGCAGCTCAGGTTGCCGATCACCAGCGAGCAGACGGCCCTGCAGGCGCGCCGTGCGAACGCACTGCGCCGTCTCTTCGGGCGACTTGACGGGCCGACGGCCCGCCGTCTCGCCGGGCGCCTCGACGACATGACCGACGACCTCGCGCGGTTCTTCGACTGCGAACTGTCGACGCCCCTCAGGGCGGAGCTGCGGGCCCTCCTCGTCCGTCCCCCGGAACCCGCCGCGGTGCCGCCGCCCCTGCCGCCGACACGCGTACCGGCCCCGTGGCCGGGACCGGGACTCGGGCCTGGGCCCTGGATACCGGGGGTACCGCCTCCCGTCCCACCTGCCAGCCCCGGCCGCCCGGTGCCACCGAGGCTGCCCGTCTACCCGCCTCCGCGCGACATCCGCGACATCTTCGACTTCCGCCGCACCACGGGCCCGGGGATCTCGGTGACGGACCTGCTCCACCGCGCCCGGCAGGTGCTCGACGGGGCCCTTGCGGTCGGCGCGGCCGGAGCGGCGGTGGCCGCGCTCGGGGCGGCGCTCACCGGCGCGCAGCAACTGGCCGGTCTGATCGGCGGATCCGGGATCGGCACCGCCCTGATCTTCGACACGGCGACGGGGAAGCTGTCCATGGCGCCCTTCCCGCCCGGTACCGACCCGCACTATCTGACGCTGCGGGCGCGGGCGGCCGCGCTGCAGCGCCCGGAGTGGGGACAGCTGGAGCAGCGGCTTCGGGAGGTGGCCCGGTTCGAGGACGTGGTGCGCGAGCGGGCCCGGGACGCCCGCGGGCGCTGGCAGAAGCCCCAGCCCGGCGACAAGCCGCCCGGCGCGCCCTTCGAGGACCTGGTGTGCGACCGCGTCCGGCGCGCGTTCCCGTACTCGGCCCGTTCCGTCCACGTTCGCGCCTTCGTGGCCAAGGGACAGCCGGGCAGCGGCATGGGGAGCCGGGTGATCATCGACTGCATCGGTTCCCGCTGGACGAACCGCGGACTCAGGCTCTTCGAAGCGAAGTCGGGCGGTTCGCTGCGACGCCACCAGATCTTCGAGTATCCGAGGCTGGAACGGAACGGCGGGGTGATCGTCAGCGACCGCTACCCTTACCGCGCGGGGCAGCGCATCCCCGTCGGCACCGCGGTCACGATCGTCACGCCCGCCAACATCGACAGCGTCCTGCCCCCGTGACATGCCCCCCGGCGCCGGCCCCTACGAGATCCTCGCCGACCGCTACGACGCCCTGCTCGGCGACCGCGCCTTCACCCGGCTGCGACGCTCCTTCGAGCGGCTCGTGCGCCGCCACGGCCTGGTGTTCCGCTCCGCGGCCGACGTGGGCTGCGGCACCGGAACCTTCGTCGCCCACCTCCGCTCGCGCGGGGTCCACCCGGTGTGGGGCGTGGACCGCTCGCCGCACATGCTGGCCGAGGCGCTCGCCAAGAACCGCGGGAACGGTGCCCGTTTCCTCCTCCAGGACCTGCGCGTCCTGCGGCTCCCGCACCCGGTCGCCCTGCTCACCTGCCAGTCCGACACGCTGAACTATCTGCTGGTGCCGTCCGAACTGCGCACCGCCCTGCGCGCGTTCGCGCACGCCCTGGAGCCGGGCGGCCACGCGGTCTTCGACATGATCGTCGTGGACGGCCCGCACGGCGGACGCGTCCGGCGCGTCGGCGTGGGGCGTCCCGGTACGCCGTACGAGATCCACGAGCAGCGCGCGTACACCCTCGACGAGGTCGGGGCGGCCCTCGCCGGGAGCGGCCTGCGGCTGCGCGGCGTGCACCGCGTGGCCGAGCCGCGCCCCGAGGGCGGGACGGTCCGCCTGAACTTCGTGGCGCGGCTCCGCTGACGGGACACAGCGGAGCCCTCCACACACACGGCCCCCATCCCCTCAGCGCCCGCCCCGGT
>NZ_LIPN01000181.1 GCF_001418325.1 Streptomyces atriruber
TCCGCGTCCTGCGCGGCGAGCCCGGCTGCGCGGCGCTCGTCGCCGCCGTCGCCAGGGATGCCGTCGACCTGCTCACCGACCCGGCGGCCCGCGCCCTGCTCCGGCAGTGCGAGGGCGACAACTGCCCGATCGTGTACCTCGACACGTCCCGCGGCCGCCGTCGCCGCTGGTGCTCCAGCGAGGTGTGCGGCAACCGGGAGCGGGTGGCCCGGCACCGCCGGAGGGCGGCGCTCGCCCGCCCCTGAGCCGAGCCCGGCTCCCTCCCCGCCCCCACGCCCCCAACCGCACGAACGTACGCGACCGTTGAACGCCCGGCGCCCCGCCTACGTACCTCCGTCGTGAGACCCGCCCGACCCGCCGAAAGTGCGGACACCGGAGGTACGCGTGCGCAAGGATTCCGCCGTGGCCGATGAGCGCCCGCAGCCGCACCGCCATCGCCTCGGCCGGCCCCCGGGCCCGGACGAGGAGTTGATGCGCGCCCTCTACCAGGAGCACGCGGGACCCCTTCTCGCCTATGTGCTCCGGCTGGTGGCCGGCGACCGGCAGCGGGCCGAGGACGTCGTGCAGGAGACGCTCATCCGTGCCTGGAAGAACGCCGGTCAGCTCAACAGTGCTACCGGTTCGGTACGCCCCTGGCTGGTGACGGTCGCCCGGCGCATCGTCATCGACGGTCACCGCAGCCGGCAGGCCCGGCCGCAGGAGGTCGATCCGTCGCCGCTGGAGGTCATCCCCGCGGAGGACGAGATCGATAGGGCGCTGTGGCTGATGACGCTTTCGGACGCACTGGAGGACCTGACTCCCGCGCATCGGGAGGTACTTGTAGAGACCTACTTCAAAGGGCGTACGGTCAATGAGGCGGCCGAGACGCTGGGCATACCCAGCGGGACGGTCCGTTCACGGGTCTTCTACGCGCTTCGCTCGATGAAGCTGGCGCTCGAGGAGCGGGGGGTGACAGCATGACCGATTTCCACAGCCACCACGAGGCGCGGCAGGACGACGACCTCCACGAGACCGTCGGCGCCTACGCCCTGGGGATCCTGGACGACGTGGAGGCCACGCGGTTCGAGGCGCACCTCGCCGGGTGCGGGCCGTGCAGGCAGCAGCTGGACGAGCTCTCCGGCATGGAGCCGATGCTGGCCGCGCTCGCGGACTTCCCCGGCCCGCGCGGCGTCCCCGCGATCGGCGAGCAGCTCGCCGCCCGGCCGAGCCCCCGCCTCGCGGAGCGCCTCGTCGCGGAGGTGTCCGTCAAGCGGGAGCGCGGGCGCAGGCGCGGTCTGTACCTGGTGGCGGCGGCGGTCACGCTGATCGTCGGCGGTCCGCTCGCGGTCCTCGCGGTGACCGGCGACGGCGGCTCGAAGGACGTGGCGGCCGACCCGCACCCCACCAGCCCCGCCGAGGACGCGTTCTTCCACCACATGGAGGAGAAGGCGCGGGCCACGGACCCGACGACCAAGGTCAGCGCCACGGTCGGCACGGAGAAGAAGCCGTGGGGCACGCACACCGTCCTGGAGCTGAAGAACGTCAAGGGTCCGCTGAAGTGCTCGCTGATCGCGGTCGGCAAGGACGGCGAGAAGGAGACGGTCAGCAGCTGGTCGGTGCCCGCGTGGGGGTACGGGATCAAGGACAGCCCGGACAAATGGGCGCGCGGTCCGCTGTACGTCCACGGGGGCGCCGCCATGGACCGCAACGAGATCGACCACTTCGAGGTGACCACGTTCGACGGGGACCGGCTGGTCAAGGTCGACGTGTAGCGCACGACAAGTGCACAGGATGGGCCCCTTTCGCCTAAGGTGGACGGCTGCTCGGTAGGGGCAGCAGCACGGTGCGAAAGGGGCCTCGGTGGCCGACGTCAACGCAGTAATGCCGTCAGGCACACGCGACCGCGAGATCAGCGTCGAACAGGAACATCTCGACCAGGTCTACCGACGTCTCGAGGAGAAGATCCACGAGGCGGAGTTCCTGATGAACGACGCGGCCAAGCGCTCCCAGGTCGGTACGCCGGGCGCGCTCGCCGAGCGCGACGCGCAGGTCTTCCGCGCGGGCGTCCATCTGAACCGGCTCAACAACGAGTTCGAGGACTTCCTCTTCGGGCGGATCGACCTGCTCCTGGGCAAGGACGGCAAGAAGGGCCCGGACGGCGCGTACACGGCGGTCGAACCGGCGGAGGGCGCGGTCCGCGAGGACGAGAGCGGCAAGTACGCGGAGATCGCGGAGACGCTGCACATCGGCCGCATCGGCGTCCTCGACGCGGACTACTCCCCGCTGGTCATCGACTGGCGGGCGCCCGCCGCCGCGCCGTTCTACCGCTCGACCCCGGTCGACCCGGGCCGTGTCGTGCGCCGCCGCGTCATCCGCTCCAAGGGCCGCAAGGTCCTGGGCGTAGAGGACGACCTGATGCGCCCGGAGCTCACCGCCCGCCTCGCCGGCGAGGTGCTCCCGGTCATCGGCGACGGTGCCCTGATGGCGGCGCTCGGCCAGGCCCGCAGCCACTCGATGCGGGACATCGTGGCGTCGATCCAGGCCGAGCAGGACCTGGTGATCCGCGCGCCCGCCGCGTCGGTGACGTACGTGGAGGGCGGCCCCGGCACCGGCAAGACGGCGGTGGCGCTGCACCGGGCCGCGTACCTCCTCTACCAGGACCGTCGCCGGTACTCGGGCGGTATCCTCATCGTCTCCCCGACCCCGCTCCTGGTCGCCTACACGGAGGGCGTGCTGCCCTCCCTCGGCGAGGAGGGGCAGGTCGCGATCCGCGCGGTCGGCTCGCTGGTGGAGGGCGTGGAGGCGACGGAGTACGACAGCCCGGCGGTGGCGCGGGCCAAGGGCTCGTCGCGGATGCTGAAGGTGCTGCGGAAGGCGGCGCGCGGGGCGCTGGAAGGGGTGGCCGCCCCGGTGCGGACCCCGGCCCCGCAGGACGGACAGCTGGCCTTCGGGGACGAGCCCGAGGAGCCGTCGGCCGCCGCGGCCGCCACCCCCACCCGGCTGCGCGTCGTCGCCTTCGGCCGCCGTCTCGAACTGGACGCCGACCAGCTGAACCGCATCCGCCGCAACGCCCTGGGCGGCACCGCCCCCGTCAACCTGCTGCGTCCGCGCGCCCGCAAGCTCCTCCTGGACGCCCTGTGGTCGCAGTCCGGCGCGGCCGGACGCCACACCGACCCCGAGCTCGCCGCGGAACTCCGCTCCTCCTTCGACGACGACATCACGTCCGAGGACGACTTCATCCACTTCCTCGACGCCTGGTGGCCGGAGCTCACCCCGCGCGGGGTGCTCACCGCGATGAGCGACGAGAAGTGCCTCGGCCGCTGGGCCCGCCGCATCCTCAACCCGGGCGAGGTCCGCAAGGTCGCCCGCTCGTTGCGGCGCGACGCCCTGTCCGTGCACGACGTGGCGCTCCTCGACGAGCTGCAGGCGATCCTCGGCACGCCGCACCGGCCCAAGAAGAAGCGTGAACTCGACCCCCTCGACCTGCTCACCGGACTCGAAGAGCTGATGCCGCAGCGCGAGGAGTCCCAGCGCGAGCGAGCCGAGCGCCTCGCGGCGGAGCGCACCGAGTACGCGCACGTCATCGTCGACGAGGCGCAGGACCTGACCCCCATGCAGTGGCGCATGGTCGGCCGCCGCGGCCGGCACGCCACCTGGACCGTCGTCGGCGACCCGGCCCAGTCCTCCTGGTCGGACCCGGACGAGGCGGGCGAGGCGCGCGACGAGGCCCTCGGCACCCGGCCGCGCCGCCGCTTCACGCTCACCGTCAACTACCGCAACCCCGCCGAGATCGCGGAGCTCGCCGCCAAGGTGCTCGCCCTGGCGATGCCGGGCGCCGAGTCCCCGTCGGCGGTCCGCTCGACCGGACTGCGGCCCCGGTTCGCCGTCGTGCGGGACAAGGACCTCGCCGCGTCCGTGCGGGAGGAGGCGGCGCGGCTCCTTGAGCGGGTCGACGGGACGGTCGGCGTCGTCGTGGCGATGAACCGGCGCGAGCAGGCGGCGCGCTGGCTGGCGGGGCTGGGGGACCGCGTCGTGGCGCTCGGCAGCCTGGAGGCCAAGGGCCTGGAGTACGACGCGACGCTCGTCGTCTCGCCCGCGGAGATCGCGGACGAGTCCCCGGCGGGCCTGCGCGTCCTGTACGTGGCGCTGACCCGTGCGACGCAGCAACTCACGGTCCTTTCGGGGGAGCGCGACGAGCCGGACGCGGAGGGTGTGCCGGACCTCTTGAGGGACTGACCGCGAGGCGGCCGGGTGACCGGCCGCGAAGAGAGCGCACGGATGCGCGGTACGGGAATTGCCTTACGGGGTTCGTTTGTTACCTTGGATGTGGCACCGGCCCGATCCAAGCCCCCGGGCCCAACCATCGTCGCTACGAGCGACCACTTGCCGCGAGGCGAGCATGGCGGGTCGGTGTCATCAGTCTTCGAGAGGCCCACGTCACCAAGTGACGTGGGCCTCTTTCTGTTTTGGGCGACTTCTCGTATGGTGGAAACAAGTTTCCAAAAACGCAGCGCACTGGCCGGTGAACAAAACGTTCTCAATCCGGGGCGGCTACCACGTACTCGGCGGTAGGTGCGACCATCGGACGGCAAGAGCTACAAGGTGAAAGCAGAGGAAGTCGGCCATGGCAACGGCGCCCAGCGTCTCCTACTCGATGACGGTCCGGCTGGAGGTGCCCGCGAGCGGAACGGCGGTCTCCCAGCTCACCACGGCCGTCGAGTCATCCGGGGGCTCGGTCACCGGCCTCGACGTCACGGCCTCCGGCCACGAGATGCTGCGGATCGACGTGACGATCGCGGCGTCCTCCACCACGCACGCCGACGAGATCGTCGAGCAGCTGCGCACCATCGAGGGCGTCACCCTCGGCAAGGTCTCCGACCGTACGTTCCTGATGCACCTCGGCGGCAAGATCGAGATGGCGTCCAAGCACCCCATCCGCAACCGTGACGACCTGTCCATGGTCTACACGCCGGGCGTCGCCCGCGTCTGCATGGCGATCGCCGAGAACCCCGAGGACGCGCGCCGTCTGACCATCAAGCGCAACTCCGTTGCGGTCGTAACGGACGGATCGGCCGTTCTGGGCCTCGGCAACATCGGCCCGAAGGCCGCGCTGCCCGTCATGGAGGGCAAGGCGGCCCTCTTCAAGCGCTTCGCCGGCATCGACGCCTGGCCGATCTGCCTGGACACCCAGGACACCGACGCCATCGTCGAGATCGTCAAGGCCATCGCCCCCGGCTTCGCGGGCATCAACCTGGAGGACATCTCCGCGCCCCGCTGCTTCGAGATCGAGGCCCGGCTGCGCGAGGCCCTCGACATCCCCGTCTTCCACGACGACCAGCACGGCACCGCCATCGTCGTCCTCGCCGCCCTCACCAACGCCCTGCGTGTGGTGGGCAAGGGCATCGGCGACGTGCGCGTGGTCATGTCGGGCGCCGGAGCGGCCGGCACGGCCATCCTCAAGCTCCTGCTGGCCGCCGGCGTCAAGAACGCCGTCGTGGCCGACATCCACGGCGTCGTGCACGCCGACCGCGAGGACCTGGTGGGCGCCGACGCGGACTCGCCGCTGCGCTGGATCGCCGACAACACCAACCCCGAGGGCCTCACCGGCACCCTCAAGGAGGCCGTGGTCGGCGCCGACGTCTTCATCGGCGTCTCCGCTCCGAACGTCCTGAACGGCGACGACGTGGCCGCCATGGCCGAGGGTGCCATCGTGTTCGCGCTCGCGAACCCGGACCCCGAGGTCGACCCGGCAATCGCCCGCCAGACGGCGGCAGTTGTGGCCACCGGACGCTCGGACTTCCCGAACCAGATCAACAACGTCCTGGTCTTCCCCGGCGTCTTCCGCGGCCTGCTCGACGCCCAGTCGCGCACGGTCAACACAGAGATGATGCTGGCCGCGGCGGGCGCCCTGGCGGACGTCGTCGCCGAGGACGAGCTCAACCGGAACTACATCATCCCCAGCGTCTTCAACGACAAGGTCGCGCCCGCCGTGGCCGACGCCGTGCGCACCGCGGCGAAGGCCGCGGGGTCCGCTGTGACAGGCGCCACGGCCTAGGGACACGGCGCGTCGAAGGACCCGGGCCCCACAAGGCCCCTCTAGGGTGGCTTGGCAGATAGCCCTCCCGGCCCCCGGCATTTCAGGGGCGGCGGACGCTTTTCGTGTGACCCCCAAGGGCGCCGGATTGGCTTTCCCGCCGCAGGTGGGGGCAGGATGCGTAATCGGGCGCGAGGGTCTGAGGTCAGACCCGGGTCCGGGGACTGTCCGAGGACCCTGGCAGCATCGTCTTCGCTGTGCCCATCATGCGGCTCTGCCGCGTGGCACGCCTCAACGGCAAAAGAACACGGGAGTACAAACATGAACCGCAGTGAGCTGGTGGCCGCGCTGGCCGACCGCGCCGAGGTGACCCGCAAGGACGCCGACGCCGTGCTGGCCGCGTTCGCCGAGACCGTCGGCGAGATCGTTGCCAAGGGCGACGAGAAGGTCACCATCCCCGGCTTCCTGACCTTCGAGCGCACCCACCGTGCCGCTCGCACCGCCCGCAACCCGCAGACCGGTGAGCCGATCAACATCCCGGCCGGTTACAGCGTCAAGGTTTCGGCTGGTTCCAAGCTGAAGGAAGCGGCGAAGGGCAAGTAGCCCCGAGCAGCTGAAAGGGGCGGCCACCCATTCGGGTGGCCGCCCCTTTCGCGTGCCGTCGTGCTCTCGTCGTGCCGTCCAGCCCCGGGCCGGGGCCTGCGGCAGGACCTAGGCCAGCGGGGCCTTGCCGGGCAGCTCGACCTTCGCGCCGAGCTCCACGAGCTTCTCCATGAAGTTCTCGTAGCCGCGGTTGATCAGGTCGATGCCGTGGACACGGGACGTGCCCTGCGCCGCCAGCGCCGCGATGAGGTACGAGAAGCCGCCGCGCAGGTCGGGGATGACCAGATCGGCGCCCTGGAGCTTCGTGGGGCCGCTGACGACCGCCGAGTGGAGGAAGTTCCGCTGGCCGAAGCGGCAGTCGGAGCCGCCGAGGCACTCGCGGTAGAGCTGGATGTGCGCGCCCATCTGGTTGAGCGCCGAGGTGAAGCCGAGACGGGACTCGTAGACCGTCTCGTGGACGATGGACAGGCCCGCGGCCTGCGTCAGGGCCACGACGAGCGGCTGCTGCCAGTCGGTCTGGAAGCCGGGGTGCACGTCCGTCTCCAGGGCGATCGCGTTGAGCGAGCCGCCCGGGTGCCAGAAGCGGATGCCCTCGTCGTCGATCTCGAAGGCACCGCCCACCTTCCGGTAGGTGTTCAGGAACGTCATCATCGAGCGCTGCTGGGCGCCGCGGACGTAGATGTTGCCTTCGGTCGCCAGGGCCGCGGAAGCCCAGGAGGCGGCCTCCAGGCGGTCCGAGAGGGCGTGGTGGTTGTAGCCGCCGAGGCTGTCGACACCGGTGATCCGGATGGTCCGGTCCGTGTCCATGGCGATGATCGCGCCCATTTTCTGCAGGACGCAGATCAGGTCCTCGATCTCCGGCTCGACCGCGGCGTTCGAGAGCTCGGTCACGCCCTCCGCGAGCACGGCGGTGAGCAGGACCTGCTCGGTGGCGCCCACGGACGGGTACGGCAGACGGATCTTGGTGCCGCGCAGGCGCTGCGGGGCCTCCAGGTACTGACCGCCCTCACGCTTCTCGATGGTGGCGCCGAACTGGCGGAGCACCTCGAAGTGGAAGTCGATCGGCCGGCCGCCGATGTCGCAGCCGCCGAGGCCGGGGATGAAGGCGTGCCCGAGGCGGTGCAGCAGCGGGCCGCAGAAGAGGATCGGAATGCGCGACGAGCCCGCGTGGGCGTCGATGTCGGCGACGTTCGCGCTCTCCACGTGGGACGGGTCCATGATGAGCTCGCCCGGCTCCTCGCCGGGGCGGACCGTCACGCCGTGCAGCTGCAGCAGGCCGCGCACGACGCGTACGTCACGGATGTCGGGGACATTGCGCAGCCGGCTCGGGGCGCTGCCGAGCAGCGCGGCCACCATGGCCTTTGGCACGAGGTTCTTCGCGCCGCGGACACGGATCTCGCCCTCGAGCGGAGTACCGCCGTGGACAAGCAGGACATCATCGGTGACGGTCATGAATCTCGCGTTCCGATTGGATGGACGGGGGGACCAAAGGGCCAAGCGTAATGGCCGCGTACCCCCCTTCCGTAAGGCTGAGGACGCACAAACCACGTCATGAGTTCGTGACAACACGAACCGTGCGTAACCGGACACCCCGGGTCACCGTCCGCAACGGGTGTCCCAGCCGCCCCTCCGCGGCTCTGAGCTGCATTCACTCCGGTCTGCGCATTGCCTCCCCGCGCAGGGCAAAGATGCGGGATCATGTGGTCCATGACCGAGGTGTCCTCGCTCACAGGCCGGCTGCTCGTGGCCACACCGGCCCTGGCGGACCCGAACTTCGACCGCGCGGTGGTGCTGCTCCTCGACCACGACGAGAAGGGCTCGCTCGGCGTGGTCCTGAACCGCCCGACCCCGGTGGACGTCGCCGACATCCTGGAGGGCTGGGGGGAGCTCGCCGGTGCGCCCGGAGTGGTCTTCCAGGGCGGTCCCGTCTCGCTGGACTCGGCGCTCGGGGTCGCGGTGATCCCCGGTGAGAAGGGGGCGCCGCCGCGTGCCCGGCCGCGGGCGGGCGCACGGTCCCCCGTCCCCGCGGACCCCATCGGCTTCCGCCGTGTGCACGGCGCGATCGGCCTCGTCGACCTGGAGGCCCCGCCGGAGCTCCTCGCCTCGGCCCTCGGCTCCCTGCGGATCTTCGCGGGCTATTCGGGCTGGGGACCGGGCCAGCTGGAGAACGAGCTGGCGGAAGGCGCCTGGTACGTGGTCGAGTCCGAGCCGGGTGACGTCTCGTCGCCGGACCCGGAGCGGCTGTGGCGGGCGGTGCTGCGGCGCCAGCGCAGCGAGCTGGCGATGGTGGCGACCTATCCGGACGACCCGTCGTTGAACTGAGCGGGGTCCGGGCGGGGCGCCCGGGGTCCGTCTGTGTGTGGGGGCCCTGCTCCCGCTTGGCGTTGCGGGGTGAACGAGCGGGCGGG
>NZ_LIPN01000182.1 GCF_001418325.1 Streptomyces atriruber
CCTCGGCCGCGGACACGGTGAAGCCGTACCGCTCGGAGGGCGGCAGGTCGGTGAGGGGGTCGCCGACGGGGTGGACGTCCCGGATCGCGCCGCAGCCCGAGCACACCAGGTGCTGGTGGGGGCGGTGGGCGTTGGGGTCGTAGCGCTTGGCGCGGCCGTCGGTGGCGACCTCGATCACCTCACCGAGCAGGACGAGCTCGCCGAGGGTGTTGTAGACGGTGGCGCGGGAGATCTCCGGCAGGCGGAGAGCGGCCTGGGCGAGGACCTCGTCGGCGGTCAGGTGGACGTGTTCACCGGCGAGCACCTCGGCGACCACGCGGCGCTGGGCGGTCATCCGCCAGCCGCGTCCGCGGAGCCGTTGCAGCAGGTCACTCATGACCACCAACCCTCACTGTGCATAGGCCTTGCGAATGAATGTGCGTGCGCCTGTCTGTCGTATTGACTTGGATTTCGTCCATCGTAGGATCGGATCTGGCTGACAGCCAAGGGACAGGGCAACGGCACGGAACGACACATGGCTTCACCGGATCGCCTTCCGACCCGCGCGTGCACCTGCTCCATCACCCTCAGCTCTTGAGCACCGCGATCCGCCCTCTCCGGAAGGATTCCCATGACTGAGAACCACGATGCAATCGTCACCGACCCCAAGCCGGAGGAGACGGGCGGCTGCCCGGTCGCGCACCGCGCGCCGCACCCGACCCAGGGCGGTGGAAACCGGCAGTGGTGGCCGGAGCGTCTCAACCTGAAGATCCTGGCCAAGAACCCCGCCGTGGCCAACCCGCTGGGCGAGGAGTTCGACTACGCCGCGGCGTTCAAGACCCTCGACCTCCCCGCCGTGAAGCGGGACATCGCCGAGGTGCTCACGACCTCCCAGGACTGGTGGCCCGCCGACTTCGGCAACTATGGCCCCTTCATGATCCGCATGGCGTGGCACAGCGCCGGCACCTACCGGATCAGCGACGGCCGCGGCGGCGCCGGCGCCGGCCAGCAGCGCTTCGCGCCGCTGAACAGCTGGCCGGACAACGCCAGCCTCGACAAGGCCCGCCGTCTGCTGTGGCCGGTCAAGAAGAAGTACGGCCAGGCGCTCTCGTGGGCCGACCTGCTCATCCTCACCGGCAACGTCGCCCTGGAGTCGATGGGCTTCAAGACCTTCGGCTTCGGCGGCGGGCGCGCCGACGTGTGGGAGCCCGACGAGGACGTCTACTGGGGTCCCGAGACCGACTGGCTCGGCGACGAGCGCTACACCGGCGACCGTGAGCTGGAGAACCCGCTCGGCGCGGTCCAGATGGGCCTCATCTACGTCAACCCGGAGGGCCCGAACGGCACTCCGGACCCGATCGCCGCGGCCCGCGACATCCGTGAGACGTTCCGCCGGATGGCGATGAACGACGAGGAGACGGTCGCCCTCATCGCGGGCGGTCACACCTTCGGCAAGACCCACGGCGCCGGTCCGGCCGACGCGGTCGGCGACGACCCCGAGGCCGCCCCGATGGAGCAGATGGGCCTGGGCTGGCGGAGCACGCACGGTACCGGCGTCGGCGCCGACGCGATCACCAGTGGCCTCGAGGGCATCTGGACCGACACGCCCACGACGTGGGACAACAGCTTCTTCGAGATCCTCTTCGGATACGAGTGGGAGCTCTTCAAGAGCCCCGCGGGCGCGCACCAGTGGCGGCCGAAGGACGGCGCGGGCGCGGGCACCGTCCCCGACGCCTTCGACGCCTCCAAGACCCATGCCCCGACGATGCTGACGACCGACCTGTCGCTCCGCCTCGACCCGGTCTACGAGCAGATCTCGCGGCGCTTCAAGGACGACCCCGACGCGTTCGCGGACGCCTTCGCGCGTGCCTGGTTCAAGCTGACCCACCGCGACATGGGCCCGAAGGTGCGCTACCTCGGCCCGGAGGTCCCCAGCGAGACGCTGGTGTGGCAGGACCCGCTGCCCGAGGTGTCGTACGAGAGCATCGACGCCGGGGACGTCACCGCCCTCAAGGCGCAGATCCTCGCCTCGGACCTGTCGGTGTCCCAGCTCGTGTCCACCGCGTGGGCGGCGGCCTCGTCGTTCCGTGGCAGCGACAAGCGCGGCGGCGCCAACGGCGCGCGGATCCGTCTGGAGCCGCAGCGCGGCTGGGAGGTCAACAACCCGGACGAGCTGGCGACGGTCCTGAGTGCCCTGGAGGGCATCCAGGAGTCCTTCAACTCGTCCCGCACGGACGGCAAGCAGGTCTCGCTGGCCGACCTGATCGTGCTCGCGGGCAGCGCGGCCGTCGAGCAGGCCGCCAAGGACGCGGGCTTCGACGTCGAGGTGGCCTTCACGCCGGGCCGCGTCGACGCGTCGCAGGAACAGACCGACGTCGAGTCGTTCGCCGAGATCGAGCCGTCCGCCGACGGGTTCCGCAACTACGTGGGCAAGGGCAACCGTCTGCCCGCCGAGTACCTGCTGCTCGACAAGGCGAACCTGCTCACCCTCAGCGCGCCGGAGCTGACGGTCCTTGTCGGCGGTCTGCGCGTCCTCGGCGCGAACCACCAGGGCTCCAAGCACGGCGTCCTCACCACGAGCCCCGGGACCCTGACCAACGACTTCTTCGTCAACCTGCTCGACCTGGACACGGAGTGGAAGTCGACGTCCGAGGCCCAGGACACGTTCGAGGGCCGCGACGCCTCCGGCGCGGTCAAGTGGACCGGGACCCGGGCCGACCTGGTCTTCGGCTCCAACTCCGAGCTGCGCGCACTCGCCGAGGTCTACGCGAGCGACGACGCGAAGAAGAAGTTCGTGCAGGACTTCGTCGCGGCGTGGGTCAAGGTCATGAACCTCGACCGGTTCGACGTCGCGTGACGCTGACCGGCTGACCGGCTGACCGGCTGATCGGCGCTTTCAGGATGGGTCGACCTGGACGCGCCGGTCAGCCGATAGCGGGGCGTCGGCCCCACGCGGAGACCATCGGTGATGTGGCGAGGTCGAGGCGGCCCGACGTGACGTTCGCGAGATGCCGGTCGATCTCCTCGTCGGTGGCGAGTCCCGCCGAGACGAGCTGTTCGCGGACGTGCCGTACCGTCGCCGCCTCCAGGACGTCGCAGGCCGGGGACGTGATCGGGAAGTAGGCGTCGGCGGTGACGTCGGTCAGGCCCGACTCCCGCAGCAACCGGGGGAGTTTGCGGCCGTAGGACAGGTCGGCGCCACGGGCCGCGAGCAGGGAACGGAACCCGGTGCGCAGCCTGTTGGCCAACGCCTGCTCCGGCCCGTACTCGTCCAGGCAGATCAGTGGCTGCGACGCCGGATCGGCGTCCTCGAGGAGCAGCCAGCCGCCCGGCCGCAGCGCGGAGACCATCGCGCTCAGGGCCCGCTCCCGGTCGGCCACGTGCACCAGCACCAGCCGGGCGTGCACGAAGTCGAGGCCGGTCGCCGGCGGGGCGTCCCGGCCCACGTCGTGGCGGAGCACCTCGACGGCCCCGCCCGTCGCCCGAGAGGCCCAGGAGGTGTCGATGTCGGTCGCCAGCACCCGGCCGGCCGGCCCGACCCGGTCGGCCAGCCACGTCACGACCGACGGGCCACCCGCTCCGACCTCCCAGCACTGCCACCCCGAAGCGATCCCCAGGGTCTCGGCGTGCCGGAAGGTCACGGGGTCGAAGAGCTCGCTCAGTGCGTCGAAACGGATGCCCGCCTCGGACCGTGCGTTGTCGAGGAGGTAGTCGTTCTCGCGTGTCATAAGAGGATTGTCGGGGGGAGTGTCGCCGTCGGCCGTCGATATTCGGTGCCGTGTCGGGCGGCTGACGTGCAGACTCGTGGCATGGCGGACATGTGGGCGTTCCGGGACGCGGTGAGCGGTTGGGCGGCGGGTGGTCCCGGCGGACCGGCGAGTGACCTGGCCGTGCGCCTGGGGCTGCGGACGGCGGTGCTCCTGGAGGGGCCGAGCGACCTCGCGGCGGTCGAGGCACTGGCCGCGCGGCGCGGCCGGGACCTGGCCGCCGAGGGGGTGTGCGTCGTACCGATGGGCGGGGCGATGAGCGTCGGGCGGTACGCCGGTCTCCTCGGACCAACCGGTCTCGGTCTGCGCCTGACGGGCTTGTGCGACGTGGGCGAGCAGCGCTTCTACGATCGCGGGCTCGAGAGGGCCGGGGCGTCGCGGCAGGACATCTACGTCTGTGCGGCGGACCTGGAGGACGAGCTCATCCGGGCGCTGGGTACGGCGAGGGTCGAGGAGATCATCGGGGAGGAGGGCGATCTGCGCGCCTGGCAGACGCTGCAGCGCCAGCCCGCCCACCAGGGCAGGCCGCGGCATCAGCAGTTGCGGCGCTTCCTCGGCACCAAGAAGGGACGCAAGATCCGTTACGGTCACTTGCTGACGGCGGCGCTCGCTCCCGGCGAGGTGCCGGCTCCGCTGGACGGGCTGTTCGCGAGCGTGTGAGCGGGGCGGCGTCGGGCGAGGTGACGACGCAGGCCCAGGTGCACGTACGGGCCCCCGGGGCACGTCCCGGAACCCCTGCGGCGTAGGGTAGGACTCATAAGGCTGCCTTATGGGGTCATAAATATGACCCGCCTACTTGGTTAGGCTTGCCTTAGTTTAGGCTTCCCCTTGAGTCACTCCATCACCGCTCGAAGGGAACCTCAACATGCCTCGCCCTCTGCGGGTAGCCATTGTCGGAGCCGGCCCCGCCGGGATCTATGCCGCCGACGCGCTGCTCAAATCCGCAGTGGCGGTCGAGCCGGGTGTGTCGATCGACCTCTTCGAGCGGATGCCCGCGCCGTTCGGTCTGATCCGCTACGGCGTCGCCCCCGACCACCCCCGGATCAAGGGCATCATCACGGCCCTGCACCAGGTGCTCGACAAGCCCCAGATCCGCCTCTTCGGCAACGTCGACTACCCGCGCGACATCAGCCTGGACGACCTGCGCAGCTTCTACGACGGGGTGATCTTCTCCACGGGTGCCACCGCGGACCGCGCCCTCGACATACCGGGCATCGACCTCGACGGCTCGTACGGCGCCGCGGACTTCGTGTCCTGGTACGACGGGCACCCCGACGTGCCGCGCACCTGGCCGCTGGAGGCGGAGAAGGTCGCCGTCCTCGGCGTCGGCAACGTGGCGCTCGACGTGGCACGCATCCTCGCCAAGACCGCCGACGAGCTGCTGCCCACCGAGATCCCGGCCAACGTCCACGACGGGCTCAAGGCCAACAAGGCGCTGGAGGTCCACGTCTTCGGCCGCCGCGGCCCCGCGCAGGCGAAGTTCAGCCCGATGGAGCTGCGCGAGCTGGACCACTCGCCCAACATCGAGGTCATCGTCGACCCCGAGGACATCGACTACGACGACGGCTCGATCGCGACCCGGCGCGGCAACAAGCAGGCCGACATGGTCGCCAAGACCCTGGAGAACTGGGCCATCCGCGACATCGGCGACCGCCCGCACAAGCTGTTCCTGCACTTCTTCGAGTCGCCCTCCGAGATCCTCGGCGAGGACGGCAAGGTCGTCGGCCTGCGCACCGAGCGCACCGCGCTCGACGGCACCGGCAACGTCAAGGGCACCGGAGAGTTCAAGGACTGGGACCTCGGGGCGGTCTACCGCGCCGTCGGCTACCTCTCCGACGAACTCCCCAAGCTGCCCTGGGACGTCACGTCCGGCACGGTTCCGGACGAGGCGGGCCGCGTGATCGAGGAGTCCGGCGAGCACCTCCAGTCGACGTACGTCACCGGCTGGATCCGGCGTGGCCCCGTGGGCCTCATCGGCCACACCAAGGGCGACGCCAACGAGACCGTCGCCAGCCTCCTCGACGACCGCGAGAACGGCCGACTGCACACCCCCGCCTCGCCCGAGCCGGAGGCCGTGGACGCCTTCCTCGGTGAGCGCAACGTCCGCTTCACCACGTGGGACGGCTGGTACCGCCTCGACGCCGCGGAGAAGTCGCTCGGCGAGCCGCAGGGCCGTGAGCGCGTGAAGATCGTCGAGCGCGAGGACATGCTCAAGGCGAGCGGCGCGTAACGCTCCGAGCCGTCGGGCCGTCGGCCGAGGTGCCCGAGGGTGCCGAGGCCGGCGGCCCGGCGGCTGTCGTGCCGTGCCGCCGGGCTGGCCTGATTAGCCGTGTACGCAGGCGGGTCGGGGTCGCGCCCACGTACCATGACCAGTCGATCGGTGAGCCGGACCGGAGCGCTGTGCGCCGGGCCGGATGGGGAGATCGGGGAGCGGGGGCGGTACGGGGCAGGACCCATGGAGCTGGGCGTGAACGGCGTGCAGGGCGTGAACGGCGCGGACGGTGTGTACGGAACGGACGGCGCGTACGGCGCTCACCCGGACATGCGCTACCGCTTGCTGGGACCGGTCGAAGCCTGGCGCGCGGGCCGTCGGCTCACCCTCGGTGGCCCCAAGCCCCGTGCGCTGCTCGCGGCGCTGCTCCTGGAGCCCGGGCGCGTGGTCTCCGCCGAGGCACTCATCGACGTGATCTGGGGCGACAACCCGCCGGACACCGCGAGATCCCTGATCCAGTCCTACGTCTCCGCGCTGCGCCGAGCCCTGTCCGCCGACGTCATCGAGACACAACCGCCCGGCTATCTGATCCACGCGGACGCCGAGGTCGTCGACCGCGCGGCGTTCGAACGGCTGACGGCCCGGGGGCGGCGGGCGGCCGCCGCGGGCGACCACGCCGTGGCGGCCCGGCTGCTCAGCGAGGCCCTCGCGCTGTGGCGCGGCCCCGCGCTCGGCGGGATCGGCGAGACGCTGCGCGCCATGGCCGACCACCTGGAGGAGGCCCGGCAGGCCGCCCTGGAGGAACGGATCGGCGCCGAACTCGCCCAGGCGGGCCGCGAGACGGAGCTGGTCGGAGAGCTCACCGCACTGGTCGTCACGCACCCCACCCGCGAGCGGCTGCGGGCCCAACTCATGCTCGCTCTCTACCGGCTGGGCCGACAGGCCGACGCCCTCGCGGTGTACACGGACGGGCGCGACGTACTCGCGGAGGAGCTGGGCATCGACCCGGGGCCGGGGCTCAGGTCGATGCACGAGGCCATCCTTCGGGCGGACGCCTCCCTGCTGCCCGGCCCGGGGGAGGGGGCGCCTACCCGTGACACCCCTTACACCCGTGACACCCGGGACACGGAAGGGCCCGCCACGGACACGGAAGCGCCCAACACCGTCTCCACCAGCGCCGAGAGCCCCACCGGCAGCGTGCCCGGCGCCGAGCCTCCGCCTCCCGCACCCGCCCTCCTGCCGCCCGCCATCGGGGACTTCACCGGACGCGAGGCGCAGCTCGGCGAGGTGCAGGCCGCGCTGACAGGCCCCGGACCGCGCCAGGCCGTGCCCGTCGTCGTCATCTCCGGGCCCGGCGGCATCGGCAAGTCCGTCCTCGGCGTCACCGCCGCCCATCGGATCGCCGACGCGTACCCCGACGGACAGCTCTACGCCGAACTGCGGGGCGCCACCGACCCCGTGGCCCCCTGCGAGGTGCTCGGCCGACTGCTGCGCGCCCTGGGCGCAGACCCTCCGGAGGGGGACGCCGAACGACGCGACCTCTTCCGCAGCCTCGTCGCGGGGCGCCGCATCCTGCTCGTCCTCGACGACGCGGGCAGCGAGTCCCAGGTGCGACCCTTACTCCCGGGGAGCGCCACCTGCGGGGTGCTGATCACCGCCCGCGCCCGCCTCGGCGCGCTGCCCTGCACCCACCGCACCGACCTGGACGTCCTGGACTCGGCGCCCGGCACCGACCTGCTCGCCAGGGTCGCGGGCGAACAGCGCGTGCGCGACGATCCGGAGGCCGCCCGCCGCATCGTGGACCTGTGCGGCGGGCTCCCGCTGGCCCTGCGCATCGCGGGCGCCCGCCTCGCCACCCGCAGCCACTGGTCGGCGCGGACGCTCGCCGACCGGCTCGCCGACGAACACCACCGCCTGGACGAACTCGCCGTCGGCGACCTGGAGGTCAGGGCGGGCCTCGGCCTGAGCTACCGCGCCCTGGACACCGCCTCCCGGACCGCCCTGCGCCGCCTCGGCCTGCTCGCCGCGCCCGACGTCGCGTCCTGGGTGGTCGCCGCACTGCTCGACGTGCCGGAGGCCGAAGCGGACCGCGTCGTGGAGCAGCTCATCGATGCCCAGCTCCTGCACTGCACCCTGGTGGACCGCGCCGGGCAGCCCCGCTACCGGCCGCACGACCTCGTGCGTGTGTACGCCGCCGAACGCGCCGAGGCCGAGGACACCCCCGCCGAACGTTCCGCCGCCGTCGGCCGGGCCCTCGGCGCCGGACTCTGGCTCACCGGACGCGTCGCCTCGGCCACGCCGTCCGGCGCCGTCGAACTGCACCGCGGCTTCCTGGACTCTGGCCCGGTCGGCGCGGCGGCCGGGGCCCAGGGCCACCACGTGCGGCCCGTCGGCCCCGCGGCCACCAGGCGGGCGCTCGCCGACCCGGCCGCCTGGTTCGAGGCCGAGGCCGACGCGTTCGCCGCCGCCGTCGAACGGGCCGCGGCCTTCGACCTGCACACCCTGGCCTGCGAGGCCGCGGCCGCCCTGTGCTCGTCCGCGTACGCCGTCGGCAACCGCTTCGAGGCCTGGTGGCGCAGCCACGACGCGGCACTGGCCGCCGCCCGGCGCGCCGAGGACCGCTCCGGCGAGGCCCTGCTGCTCATCGGCCTCGGCCAACTCCGCTACGAACAGGACCGGTTCACCGAGTCGCAGGACTACTTCCGGCAGGCGTCCGGGATCTGCGCCGACCTCGGGGACGCGCGCGGCCGGGCCGCCGCCCTCGCCGGACTCGGGAGCGCCCTGCGCGAAGCGGGGCGCCTGCGGGCCGCGCTCGGCGTGCTGGCCCGGGCCGTCGAAGGCTTCCGTGAGCTCCAGGACGACCCGGGCCTCGGCCTCTCCTGCCGCTTCGCGGGAACCGTCCACCTCGAACTCGGCGAGGACGAGGCGGCGTTCACGCTCCTCGACGAGTCCCTGCGCGCGTACCGCAGGCTCGGCAGCCGACGGGGCGAGGCGCTCACGCTGCGCTCGCTGAGTCTCGTGCACCGCGCGCTCGGCGCGTACGCCGAAGCCGAGCGGCTCGCCGACCGGGCGGTGACGCTCCTCACCGGGATCGGGGACTCGCTGATGGCGGCCTACGCGGTGCAGGCGCGCGCCAAGTGCCGCATGAGGCTGGGGAATGCCGCCGCGGCCGCCGTCGAGCTGCGCGGCGTCCTGGACACCTGCCGGGCACACCGCGACCGCTTCGGGGAGGCACTCGCCCTGCGCACGCTCGGCGAGTGCGAGCTCGTCGACGGCCGCATCGCCGCAGCCGAGCGACGGCTCACCCGGGCGGTCGCCCTCTGGGAGGTCCTGGACCTGCCGCTGGCCCGGGCCCGCACTCTGCGCGATCTCGCCGCGGCCCGGGAGGCCGCGGGCGAGCGGGCGGCCGCGGTCGCGCTGCGTGCCGAGGCGCGGGACGTCTTCACGGCGTACGAGGCACGCGAGCGACACGAGCCGGGCCCGTGAGCGGTCAGACACATGAACCGGCGGGCCTTTGAAATGAGCACTCCCACAGTGCACTTGGCGCGGATTTGCAGAGAACTTGCAGCGCACGGCGTCAGGCTCTACGTGTCGGCGGCGCACTGAGGCCGACAGCAACGGGGGAGCCAACGGGGGATACGGGGGAGCATCGGGGGAAAGGCCGCTGTTGCGCGCACGGCTCATACGACCGGGTCAGTCTCGGCCGCATGGGCCGTGCGGCGCGTGGAGCCGCTGCAGTATCGGGGGACTCCGGGGACGGGCCGCGGCCCGCCCCCGGGGCTGTGCCCCTCGCCGCGAAGACCGACGTCACCATGGGGGGCCGAGCATGTCGCCGATCATCCTCATGAACGATCCCGGAGTCGTCGGCATCCCCGTCCGTGACTGCGGCGAAGCCCTCGTCGACCTTCGCCACCTGCCCTTCGTGGACGTCGACGACCGCCTCGCCGACCCGGAGGGTGCGTACGCCCAGCTGCGCGAGGGCGTCGCCTGGCGGCTCGCCCGCGCCGCCCGGCTGCTCCCCGAAGGGCTGCGCCTGCTGATCACCGAGGGGTACCGGCCGTTCGACCTGCAGGCCAAGTACTTCGAGGAGCGCCGCTCCCCGGCGCCGCCCGAGGCCGCCCCGCACGTCGCGGGTGCGGCCGTCGACATCACCCTGTGCACCACCGACGGCGCCGAACTCGACCTGGGCACACCGGTGCACGCCGACCCCGCGGAGAGCGACGGCGCCTGCCGCACCGACGCCGACGGCCTCTCCGCCACGGCCCGCCGCAACCGCCGCACCCTCACCGCGGCCCTGGCCACCGCGGGCCTGGTGAACTACCCCGGGCAGTGGTGGCACTGGTCCTACGGCGACCGCTACTGGGCCTTCGTGACCGGCGCTCCGCATGCCCATTACGGAGCGATGGCCTGACGCGTCAGGCGGAGCCCAGCGGCACGTCGAGGCGGGCGCGGAGGTGGCTGAACGCGGCGATGGAGTGCGGGCCGTGGTAGCTGCCGAGGCCGCTCTCGCCGACACCGCCGAACGGCAGGTCGGACACGCGCAGATGCGCCATCGGCAGTCCGAAGCCGAGCCCGCCGGACGAGGTCTCGGCGGCGAGGCGACGCCGAGTCGTCTCGTTCTCCGTGAAGCCGTACAGGGCCAGCGGCTTGTCGCGGTCGTTGATGAAGGTGATGGCCTCGTCCAGGCCCCCGACCTCGACGATGGGCAGGACCGGGCCGAAGATCTCCTCGCCCATGACGGGGTCGTCCGCGGTCACCCCGGTCAGGACGGTCGGCGCGATGTACACGTCGTCCCGGTCGGTCTGCCCGCCGAACGCCGTCGTGCCGGAACCGAGCAGGGCGCTCACGCGGTCGAAGTGCCGCTGGTTCACCATCCGGCCGTACGCCGGAGAGGACTGCGGATCGGCGCCGAAGAGCCGCTCCACGGCCTCCGCGAGCGCGACTTCGAGGGCGCGGGCGGTGGCCGGGTCGGTCAGGACGTAGTCCGGCGCCACGCAGGTCTGCCCGGCGTTGCGGAACTTGGCATCGGCGAGACGGGCGGCGACGGTCGCCACGTCCGCGTCCCGGTCGACGAACACCGGCGACTTGCCGCCCAGTTCGAGGGTGACGGGGGTGAGGTGCTCGGCGGCGGCACGCATCACGATGCGGCCGACCGTGCCGTTGCCGGTGTAGAAGATGTGGTCGAAGCGCTGGGCTAGCAGCGCCGTGGTCTCGGGAACGCCGCCCTCGACGACGGCGACCGCCTCCGGATCCAGATACTCCGGTACGAGGCGCGCCATCAGCTCCGAGGTGGCCGGGGCCAGTTCGCTCGGCTTGAGGATCACCGTGTTGCCGGCGGCGAGCGCTCCCGCGACCGGTACGAGGGACAGCTGGACCGGGTAGTTCCAGGGGGCGATGACTAGCACGGTGCCCAGCGGCTCGTACTGCGTACCGGCCGTGGATCCCTCGGGCAGCCCGGCGAGGGAGGACCGGTCCAGTTCCTGCGGTGCCAGCCACTGGGTGAGGTGCGCCAGCGTGTGGTCGATCTCGTGCACGGGCAGGTCGATCTCGGCGCCGTACGCCTCGGGGCGCGGCTTGTGCAGATCGCTGTGCAGCGCGTCCGCGATGGCCTCGCGGTTCTCGGTGAACAGTGCGCGCAGCCGGGTCAGCTGCTCCCGGCGCCAGGCGAGGGGCCGGGTGCGGCCGGTGGCGAAGGTCGCGCGCAGCCGGGCGACCAGGGCAGCGGTCCGGTCGGTGGGGGTGACGTCGGTGGTCATGGGGGGTCCTCAGGGGGGTGCTGTGTGCTGTGCTGATCAGTGCTGGGTGGTGCCGCGGTCGGCCGTGGCGGGGGTGCCGAGCAGACCTGCGGCGAGGACGTCGGTGGCGGTGGCCAGGAGGCTTCGGGGGGCGGCCGCCCGTTCCAGGCCGACGACCAGTGCGACGCAGATGTCGGCGGCCCGGGCGGGCTCGACACCCGCGACCGTGCCCGCCTCGGTGAACAGGGCGGTGAGCAGGTCGCGCAGCTCCGCCGTGAACGATGTGCAGATGTCGCCGAACAGGCGGGCCTTCTCGTCGAGCAGCTCCGCGGCGTGCGGGGAGTCCCCGGCCAGCTGGAGCACGAGGTCGAGCTTGGCGGCCAGGACGCCGTGGAGCCTCTCCGTGTACGGGGCGTCGGTGGTGACCGCCTCCCGGGCCCGCCGGAGCGCCTGCTCGTGGAGGCGTCCGGCGAGCCTGCGGAAGGCGTCGTCCTTGCTGCGTACGTACTGGTAGACGGCGGACCGGGACACGCCCATGGCGGAGGCGATGTCGTCCATCGTGGTGCGTCGCACGCCGTACCGCGTCAGGCAGTCGTAGGCGGCGTCGAGGACCTCGTCGAGCCGGTCGGTGCCCATGGGTCAGGCCAGCTTCCCGAGCAGCTCCACGGCGAGCGGGGCGGCGGAGGCGGGGTTCTGGCCGGTGACCAGGTTGCGGTCGACGACCACGTGCGGGGCCCAGGGCTCGCCCTCCTGGAAGTCGGCACCGCCCTGCACCAGGCGGTCCTGGAGCAGCCACTTCGCCCGGTCGGCGAATCCGGCCTGGGCCTCCTCGACGTTGCTGAATCCGGTGAGGCGGTAGCCCGCGAAGGCAGGCGTGCCGTCGGCGGAGACGGCGGCGAGGAGCGCGGCCGGGGCGTGGCAGACGATCCCGAGCGGCTTGTCCGTCGCCAGGGCGCGGGTGAGCAGCCTGCCGGAATCGGCGTCGAGGGCGAGGTCCTCCATGGGGCCGTGGCCGCCGGGGTAGAAGACGGCGGCGTAGTCGTCGAGGTCCACCTCCGCCAGCTTGACCGGGTGCTGGAGCGCGGTGAACGCGGCGAGCGCGGCGGCGACCCTGACGGCGCCCTCCTGCCCGCCGTTGAACTCGGGGGCGAGCGAGCCGCCGTCGACGGTCGGGACGACGCCGCCGGGGGTGGCGACGACGATCTCGTGACCGGCGGCCTTGAACGCCTCGTACGGCGCGACGGCCTCCTCGGCCCAGAAGCCGGTCGGATGCGGGGTTCCGTCGGCCAGGGTCCAGTGGTCGACGCCGGTGACTACGAACAGGATCTTCGACATGCGGGGGCCTCCGATGGGCGGACGGTCTGACGTTCCGGTCACTCTGACGTTCTGGAGTCAGAACGTCAGTGCGCGATGTCCCCAAACGTAAATCCATCGGGCATAGGTATCCAATGAGGAAACCGATGGGAGGTATCGGAAAACCGATGGCGCGCCTCGGGACGGTCCCGCCCGCTCCTGGAGACGTGCTGTATCAGCCGTGCTTCGGGTGCCCGGGAGCGCCGACCCGCAGTCCGTCCATGACGAGGTCCATCAGCCGGCCGGCCCGGGACTCCCAGTCGTCGTGCGGGTCGATGTGCCAGAGGCCGGCGATGGCGAGCAGGAAGTCGTCGGGGGTCACCCCGGGCCGGATGGTCCCGGCCTCCTCGTTCGCCCGCAGCAGGTGGCCGACCGCCTCGGTCAGCGGGCCGGGTCCGACCCCGGCCAGGCTGCCGAGCGTGCTCGTCGCCTTGCGGATCGCCTCGGCGAGACCCGCCTTGGCCATCGCGTACCGGACGAGGCGGTCCATCCACTCCCGCAGGGCCCGGTCCGGTGCCCGGCTCGCCAGCAACTGGCAGGCGGCGTCGGAGACCTGCTGGACCTCGTATCGGTACACCTCGAGGACGAGCGACTCGCGGTTCGGGAAGTTGCGGTAGAACGTGCCCTGCCCGACGCCGGCCTTCTTCGCGATCAGGCTGAGCGGGGCGTCGCTGGCCAGTGTCAGCTCCGCCAGGGCGACTTCGAGGATCCGCTCGCGATTGCGCTGCGCGTCCGAGCGCAGGGGCGGGGTCTTGTGCTGACCCATTCGCTCTCCTTCGGCGCGTCATGGCCGATTCCACGCGTCACGGCCTGGTTGTGCCTTGCTGAGCGGACAACTGTCCGCTAAGTTCGACGGTTAACGGACAGCTGTCCACTTAGGCTCACCATACCGCAGACATGCCCGCTGGGGACCCCTGCTGCCCAAGCGGCGGCCACCTCCTCATCCTGTACAGCGCCATCACTTCCCGAACCTCCCGCCGGGAACGCCTCGATCTACGCGATTCGCGAAAGAAGGCTGCTCATGGCTCCATCGACGTCCAGTGCCGTCACCCTGAACATCAACGGTGAGAAGCACACACTGTCCGTCGACCACCGCACCACCCTGCTCGACGCACTGCGTGAGCGGCTCGATCTGACCGGCACCAAGAAGGGGTGCGACCAAGGCCAGTGCGGGGCCTGCACGGTGCTCGTCGACGGCCGCCGGGCCGTCTCCTGTCTGACCCTCGCGGTCGCCTCCGAGGGCCGCGAGATCACCACCATCGAGGGCGTCGCGGACGGCGACCGGCTGCACCCCGTCCAGCAGGCCTTCCTCGACCGCGACGGCTTCCAGTGCGGCTACTGCACACCGGGACAGATCTGTTCCGCCCTCGGCGCGCTGGAGGAGCACGCCGCGGGCTGGCCGAGCGCCGCCACCGCCGATGTGCGGCCCGAGGCGGGCGTGCCCGAGCTCACCGCCGAGGAGATCCGCGAGCGGATGAGCGGCAACCTGTGCCGCTGTGGTGCGTACGTGTCGATCGTGCAGGCCGTGGCGGAGGCCGCCCGCGCAGAAGAGGGAGCAGCATGAGGGACTTCGGCTACCAGCGGGCCCACGACGTGTCCGGGGCGGTCGCCGTGCTCGGCGCCGACCCCGACGCCCGCTACCTGGGCGGCGGCACCAACCTCGTCGACCTGATGAAGAGCGGCGTGGAGCGGCCAGGGCTCCTCGTCGACGTACGCGAACTGCCCCTGGACACCATCGAGACCACCGAGGACGGCGGACTGCGCATCGGCGCGACCGTCACCAACAGCGACCTCGCCGCCCACCCCGACGTGCGCCGCCGCTACCCGGCGCTAACGCAGGCGGTCCTCGCCGGCGCATCGGGCCAGCTGCGCAACATGGCGACCGTCGGCGGGAACCTCCTCCAGCGCACCCGCTGCGGCTACTTCACCGACCTCACCAAGCCCTGCAACAAGCGCGAGCCCGGCAGCGGCTGCCCCGCCGTCGAGGGCGAGCACCACAACCACGCGATCCTCGGCGCCACGGAGCACTGCGTGGCCGTCCACCCCTCCGACATGGGCGTGGCCCTCACGGCCCTCGACGCGGTCGTCCACTACGAAACGGCCGACGGCCCGGGCGAGTTGCCGATCGACCAGTTCTACCTCCCCGTGGGAGATACCCCCCACCTGGAGACCGCGCTGCCGTCCGGCGCCCTGATCACCCACGTCAGCCTGGCGCCCGCCCCGGTCGCCGCGGTCTCCCGCTACCGCAAGGTGCGCGAGCGCGCCTCGTACGCGTTCGCCATCGGCTCGATCGCCGCAGCCCTCGACGTACGGGACGGCGTCGTCCGAGACGTGCGCATCGGCATCGGCGCGGTCGCGTCCCGCCCGTGGCGGGCCCGGGCTGCCGAGCGGGCGCTGACCGGGGGCCCGGCGACCGCCGAGGCCTTCGCCGCCGCGGCCGACGCCGAACTGGCGGCCGCCCGCACGCTGCCCGACAACGGCTACAAGGTGACGCTGACGCGCAACCTCGTCGTGGCCGTGCTGTCCGAACTCACCGAGGAGGCCGCCCGATGACCACGACCACCGCAACCACCGCGGTGACGGGCGCCGTCGGCACCCCGCACACCCGCATCGAGGGCCGCGACAAGGTCACCGGAGCGGCCCGCTACGCCGGCGAGATCCCCTTCACGAACCTCGCCCACGGCTGGCTGGTGCTGTCCACCATCGCCCGCGGCCGGGTCCGTTCGGTCGACACCGAGCCCGTCCTCGCGATGCCCGGCGTCGTGTCCGTGCTGCACCACGGGAACGCGCCGCGCGTCGACGGGGACTACGTGGGAATGCTCGGACGGCCCGACCCGGTCCTCGAGGTCTTCCAGCACGACCGGGTGCCCTACGTGGGCTGGCCGGTGGCGCTCGTCGTGGCCGAGACGTCCGAACAGGCCAGGGAGGCCGCGGAGGCGCTCGTGGTCCACTACGACCAGGAGCAGCACGACGTCGCCTTCTCCGCGGGACGACCGGGCACGTACACGCCGGAGACCGACGGCATGCGCGTGGCGAAGGGCGACCTGGAGGCGCAGCTCGACGCCTCCGCCCACGTCGTGGACGCCGAGTACACGACGCCCGAGGAGCATCACACCTCGATGGAGCCGCACGTCGCGACGGCGCGCTGGGACGGCGGCCGCCTGGAGGTCGTCGACTCCAACCAGGGCAGCAGCTGGGTCGCGAGCGAACTGGCGCAGCTCTTCTCCCTCGACCCGGCCTCGGTGCGGGTGCAGTCGGAGCACGTCGGCGGCGCCTTCGGGTCCAAGGGACCGCGGGCCCACCAGGTGCTCGCCGTGATGGCGGCGACCGCCCTCGACCGTCCTGTGCGCGTCGTCCTGACCCGCCCTCAGGTCTTCTCGCTCATCGGCTACCGCAGCCCCACCACGCAACGTGTCCGGCTCGGCGCCGACCCGGACGGGCGGCTGCGTGCCTTCGACCACCAGGCGCAGAGCCTGTCGTCGACGGTCCATGAGTTCGTCGAGGAGAGCGCCGGATTCGGGCGTGCCATGTACGCGGCCGACGCGCACCACACCGTCAACCGTGTCGTCCGCCTCGACCTGCCGACACCGACCTGGGTACGGGCCCCGGGCGAGGCGCCCGGCTCCTTCGCGGTGGAGTCCGCGCTCGACGAACTCGCGGAGCGGTGCGGCATCGACCCGATCGCGCTGCGGGTCCGCAACGAACCGGACGTGGGCCCCGTCTCCGGTCTGCCCTTCAGCAGCCGCAACCTGCTCGCGTGCTTCGAAGAGGGCGCCCGCCGGTTCGGCTGGGCGGACCGCGACCCGCGCCCCGGCCTGCGCCGCGAAGGCCGCTGGCTGCTGGGCACCGGCACCGCATCGGCCACCTTCCCGGTGCTCGTCGCCCCGAGCACGGCCGCGGTGACGGCGGAGGCCGACGGGACCTTCACCGTGCGCATCACCGCGGCGGACGTCGGCACCGGCGCACGCACCGCGCTCACCCTGATCGCGGCGGACGCCCTCGAAGTGCCGACGGACCGCGTCCGGGTCCGCATCGCCGACAGCGACTTCGGTCACGCGATGCTCGCGGGCGGCTCCATGGGCACCCGCTCCTGGGGCTGGGCCGTCATGCTCGCGGCGCGCGAACTGCGCGAGAAGCTGCTCCTCGGCGGTGACATTCCGTCGGAGGGCCTCACGGCGCGGTCGGACACCAGCGACGTCATCGGAGCGCTCTCGCAGAAGGAACGGCACGCTTTCGGCGCGCAGTTCGCCGAGGTCGCCGTGGACGTCACCACCGGCGAGGTGCGCGTACGGCGCATGCTCGGCATCTTCGCGGCCGGCCGGATCGTCAACCCGCTGACCGCGCGCAGCCAGCTGGTCGGCGGCATGACCTGGGGCCTGTCCATGGCGCTGCACGAGGAAGCCGTCAGGGACCCGGCGACGGGCAGCCTCGTGGGGCCCGACCTCGCGGGGTACCACATCGCCTCGCACGCCGACGTGCCGCACATCGAGGCGGACTGGGTCGACGACCCCGACGCGGAGGACCCCGTGGGCATCAAGGGCGTCGGGGAGATCGGCATCGTGGGCGCCGCGGCGGCCATCGCCAACGCGGTCCGGCACGCGACCGGCGTCCGCCACCGGTCCCTCCCCATCCGCCCCGACCGCATCCTCGCGGCGGGGACCGTAACCGGGGAAGAACACCGTGCTTGACATCGCCGCCGACCTGAACCGCTGGGTCGAGGAGGGCCGGGACTTCGCGGTCGCCACCGTCGTGTCCGTCGGCGGCAGCGCACCGCGCGGTCCCGGCGCCGCGCTGGCCGTCGACGGCGAGGGAACGGTCATCGGCTCGGTCTCCGGCGGCTGTGTGGAGGGGGCGGTCTACGACCTGTGCGTCCAAGCCCTGGAGCAGGGCGAAGCCGTCGTCGAGCGGTTCGGTTACAGCGACGACGACGCCTTCGCGGTCGGGCTCACCTGCGGCGGGGTCATCGAGGTCCTGGTCGCCCCGGTGGCCGCGGACGCACCCGACAGGGCGGTGTTCGCCGCCGCCCTGTCGGCCGCGGCCCGCGGTGGGGCCGCGGCCCTGGCCCGGGTGTTCAGGGGCCCTGCGGAACTGCTGGGCCGACCGTTCCTGGTGGCCCCCGCAGGGCCCGACGGGGATGGCCGGCACGGCTCGTACGAAGGAACGCTGGGCGGGCACCCGGACCTGGACCGCACCGCCGTGGGGGAGAGCCGCGCCCTCCTCGCGGCGGGGCGCACCGGCGAGTTCGTGGTCTCCGAGAGCGGAGCGCACTGCGGCAGCGCGGTGACGGTCCTCGTGGAGTCGAGCCAGCCGCCGCCCCGCATGATCGTCTTCGGTGCCGTCGACTTCGCTGCGGCCCTCGTCCGCGCGGGCAAGTTCCTCGGCTACCGCGTGACGGTCTGCGACGCACGGCCCGTCTTCGCCACCCGGGCCCGCTTCCCGGAGGCCGACGACATCGTGATCGAGTGGCCGCACCGCTACCTCCGAAGTACCGAGACGGACCCCCGCACCGTCCTGTGCGTACTCACCCACGACGCCAAGTTCGACGTGCCGCTGCTCGCGGCCGCCCTGCGGCTGCCCGTCGCGTTCGTCGGCGCGATGGGCTCGCGCCGCACCCACGAGGACCGCAACCGCAGGCTGCGCGAGGTGGGCGTCACCGAGACCGAACTGGCCAGGCTCCGCTCGCCGATCGGCCTCGACCTCGGCGCCCGCACGCCCGAGGAGACCGCCGTGTCCATCGCGGCGGAGATCGTCGCGGCACGCCAGGGCGGCACGGGCCGCCCGCTGACCGGTGCGCGGACACCGATCCACCACGACGTGCCCGGCGGCCCGTCGCGGGCGGGCGCGATGGTCTGACCTGAAAGGATCAGCCATGCAGATCAACGCCCTCATCATCGACGCCACCGACCCCGAGAGGCTCGCCGCGTTCTGGTCCGAGCTGCTCGGCAGACCCGTGGTGGGCCGTACGGGCCCCTACGTATGGCTGCGCCGGGAGAACGGCCTGGGGCTGGGAATCCAGCGGAACGACGGGCTCAAGCCGGAGAAGAACCGTCTGCACCTCGACATCGCCGCGTCCGTTCCCGCCGCCGAACAGCGGCGGGTCGAGGCGCTCGGCGGGCGCAGGCTGCAGGGATACGACGACGGCGGGTTCCTGGTGATGGCCGACCCCGAGGGGAACGAGTTCTGCGTCATCCCCGACGGCCCCTTCGAGCTCGACGACGAAGGACGCACGGACTACCTCGGCTGACGGCCGGGCCAACCGGTGGCGCCGTACCGCTCGTTGACGGAAACTGCCCAGGGTTGAACCGTCAACATTTGAGAGGTGTGGAGCATGACCGACACGATGACGGCCCGTACGGAAGTGATCCGTACGGGACCGATCCGCTATGCCACCGCCGACCGCTTCGCGCGGCCCCGGCCTTTAACGGACCAGGACCTTAGCCCCACCGACGGCGAGACGAGCCCGCAGCCGCCCTCCAGGCTCGACTTCGTCATGGGCCCGCCCTTGGACAGCCACCCCCAGGGCGAGGACTGCCTCAACCTGTCGATCACCACTCCGGCCCGGGACGCGGGTGCCAGGCCGGTGCTCGTATGGCTGCACGGCGGCGGCTTCAGCAGCGGCGCGGGCCTCATGGACTGGTATGACGGAGGGGTTCTGGCCGCCGAGGGCGACGTGGTGGTGGTCAGCGTGAACTACCGCCTGGGGGCGCTGGGTTACCTCTGTCTCGACGGGGTGAGCGAGGGCAACCTCGGTCTGTACGACCAGGTGGAGGCGTTGCGCTGGGTCCACACGCACATCGCCGCTTACGGCGGCGACCCGGCGAACGTCACGGTCCTCGGACAGTCCGCCGGCGGCATCTCCGCCCGTCTCCTGATGGAACTGCCCGAGGCCCGCGGCCTGTTCCGCAGGGCCGTCCTCCAGAGCGCCCCACTGGAGATCACCGCCCGGCCCCACGAGGAGTCGCTCGCGCTTGGCCAGTACTTCGCCGACGCGCTCGGCGCCGACCCGCGCGCGGCCGACATCCCCGCGATCCTCGCGGCGCAGGGCGAGACGGCACGGTTCCACCTGCGCACCGCGGGTCGGCGGATGGAGCCCGCCTTCGTCCCGGTGGAGGGCCTCGACCCGCTTCCGGCTCCAGGCGCCCCGTTGGGCGAGAGCGTGCGCGGCCTGGACGTCCTCTACGGCTGGAACGCCGACGACATGGCCGCCTTCCAGGGCGAGGACGAGGACACGGCCGTGCGCACCCGCGAGGTGTACGAGGAGCCGCTCACCCGGTACGGCGAGCGCCTGGCCGCGGCCGGTGCCCGGGTCCACGCCTACCGCATCGACTGGCGCCCCGCCGGATCCCCGCTCGGCGCCACCCACTGCCTCGAACTCCCCCTGCTCTTCGGCACCTACGACGCCTGGCGGTCGGCGCCGATGCTGGGCACCACGCCGCGTGCGGAGCTCGAAGAGCTCGGCAGGGCCCTGCGCTCCGCGTGGCTCGCCTTCGTCCGAACGGGTACGCCCGGCGCACTGCCCGCACCCCTGACGGACGGACCGGTGCCCCAGCCCGCGTGAGCGGGGCGCGGTGGCCATCGGGGCACACCGATCGGACCCGCCCGACCGGCGGGTCCGTACGCGGTCACCGATGCTGGGTCCATGATCCTCCGTGCGTCGTGGTGGTCGGGGCTGTCACCCGCGGCAGGTTCCGCGGTGATGGCCACCGGGATCATCTCCGTCGGCCTGCACCTCCTCGGCCACGAGACGGCCTCCCGCGCCGCGCTCGCCCTGGCCGTCGCCGCCTGGCTCGTGCTCGCCGCGGACTTCGCCGTCCGGCTGTTCTCCGAGCGCTCCCGCTGGGAGTCGGAGGCGGACACTCCGCCCGCTCTCACCGCCGTCGCCGCGACGTGTGTGCTCGGCACCCGGCTCGCGCTCCTGGACCAGGCGTTCCTCGCCGGGTGCCTGCTGGTCCTCGGGGCCGTCCTCTGGCTGGTCCTGCTGCCCGCTGTCGTACGTCATTGGGGGCACCGCATGCCGGGGGCGGTCTTCCTCGTCTGTGTCGCCACCCAGGCCGTCGCGGTGCTGTCCGGCACCCTCGCCGCCGTCCTGCCCGCGCGCCCGCTCCGCGTCGTCGCGCTGGTGTTCTTCTGTCTGGGCCTGGTGCTGTACGCCGCCGCCCTCGCCCGGTTCGACGTCGCGAACCTCCGCACGGGATCGGGTGACCAGTGGGTGGCGGGCGGCGCCCTCGCGATCTCGGCGCTGGCGGGGGCGAAGCTCGTCGCCGCGCCCCTGTACGGCGGGGCATGGCACGAGGCCCTGCGCACCGTGACGCTGATCGTGCTGGCGCTGGACCTGGCGTGGTACCTGGTGCTGCTCCTCGCCGAGGTGCGCTGGCCGAGGCCGCGCTACGACGTGCGTCGCTGGGCCACGGTCTTCCCGATGGGCATGACGGCGGTCGCCGCGCTCTCGGTGAGCGCCGCGGCCGGAATCCCCTGGCTGGAGGGCCTGGGCCGGGTGCTGCTGTGGATCGCGGCGGCGGTCTGGCTGTGCGTGTGCGCCGGGGCGGTCCGTTCGGCCCTCAGACCGGCAGCAGCCGTGCGATCACGCCGCTGAGCTGCTGCGCGTTGCGGCACTCGTGCATCTCGACCAGTTCGGCGTACGCGTACGCCGCCGAGTCCCCGGTCGACCACTGTCCGCGCCCTTCCGGGTTGAGCCAGTACACCCGGCGGGCCCGCTCGGCGATGCGCCGCAGGGCGGGGAGATTGGGGTCGCTCATGTTCGTGCGGGCGTCGCCGAGGACGAAGACCGTCGAGCGCGGGCCGACCGCGTCGACGTACCGCTCGTCGAACTCGCCCAGGGACGTGCCGTAGTCGCTGCTGCCGTGCCGGCCCGTCACCGTCGCCTTGCCGAGAATCCGCGCGCCGAGGCCCGCCGGATCGGTGCTGCCGTGCGCGACGAAGTCCGTCACCTCGTCGACCCGGTTGACGAAGGCGAACACCCGCACCTTGCTGAACTGGTCGTGCAACGCCTGCACCAGCAGCATCGTGAAGTTCGCGAAACCGGCCACCGAACCGGACACGTCGCACAGCAGCACCAGCTCGGGGCGTGCGGGGCGGCGACGGCGCAGCACCGGGCGCATCGGCACGCCGCCCGTCGACAGCGAACCGCGCAGGGTGCGGCGCAGGTCGATGCTGCCGTGGGCGGCCCTTCTGCGGCGGGCGGCCAGCCGCGTCGCGAGCTTGCGGGCCAGCGGACGCACCGCCCTGCGGAGTTCGTCCAGTTGGCCGCGGCCCGCCAGGAGGAAGTCGACGCGGTCGGCCGTCGTCGCCACGGCGCGCAGGGCGATCTCCTCCGTGCCGCGCCGCTCGGCGACCCGGCGGCGCGCCTCGGTCCGCACGCGCTCACGGAAGCCCTCGATGCGACGCCGGATCTCGTCGGCCAGGAGGCGGTCGGTGAACTCGGCCCGACCGGTGTCCTGTCCGGCCGAGCCCGCGCGGATGGCGGCCAGGACACGGGCGAGCAGCGTCTCGGGCCGCAGCCTGCTCAACGTCTGGTACGACGACCAGCCGTCCCCGCCCGGCGAGGACGCGCCGTATCCGCCGAAGCCGTCCACGGCCTCGCCCGCCAGCTGTCCGATGAGCGCCTGGTCGTCCGCGGCGAGCGCGTCGACGAGCCGTTCGCGCAGCGCGTCCCGGTCGGCGTCGCCACCGCCTTCGCGAGCGGGGGTGGTTCCGCGGTCGTCCCGGCCGCCCGGCGCGCCGACGCCCGCCGGAAAGTACAGGTCGAAGACCGGGTCGAAGACCGCGCGCTGGCTCGCCCGGTGGAGCAGCGCGGCGGCGAGTCCCTCCCTGATGCGCTCCCTGTCGGTGAGGCCGAGCGCCTCCAGGGCCGCCGCCGCGTCGACGGTCTCGCCGGGACCGATGCGCAACCCGTGCGACCGGAGCGTCCTGACCAGACCGGTGACCCGGCCGGTGATCCCGTCGGCGGGGGAGCCGGACAGGTTCTCGGGCGGCGCCGTCACCCGGCGTCCAGGTCCAGCTTGGCGGCGGCCTTCAGCACGTCGTCCTGGTGCTTGAGGACGACGCCGAGGCTGTCGCGCACCACGGCCTCGTCCAGGGTGTCGGCGCCCAGCGCGAGCAGCGTCCGCGCCCAGTCGATGGTCTCCGCGACCGACGGCACCTTCCGCAGGTCCATCGCGCGCAGCGCGCCGACCACCCGTACCAGCGAGGCGGCGAGCGACTCGTCGAGGCCGGGTACCTTCATCCGGACGATGCGACGCTCCAACTCCTCCTCGGGGAAGCCGATGTGGAGGAAAAGACAGCGACGGCGCAGCGCCTCGGACAGCTCGCGGCTCGCGTTCGAGGTGAGGACGACGAACGGGCGGCGCTCGGCGCTGATCGTGCCCAGCTCCGGCACCGTGACCTGGAAGTCGCTCAGGACTTCCAGGAGGAGCCCCTCGACCTCGACGTCGGCCTTGTCCGTCTCGTCGATCAGCAGGACCTTCGGCTCGGCGCCGCGGATCGCGGTGAGCAGCGGCCGGGAGAGCAGGAACTCCTCGCTGAAGATGTCGGTGCGCGTCTCGTCCCACGACTCGTCGCGGCCCGCGGTGATGCGCAACAACTGCTTGGCGTGGTTCCACTCGTACAGGGCGCGCGACTCGTCGACGCCCTCGTAGCACTGCAGGCGCACGAGCCGTGCGTCGGCGACCGCGGCGACGGCCTTCGCCAGCTCCGTCTTGCCCACCCCGGCCGGTCCCTCGACCAGCAGTGGCTTGCCGAGGCGATCCGCCAGGAACACGGTGGTGGCGACGGCAGGCGAGGCCAGATAGCCGGTCGCGGCCAGGCGGGCCGCGACGTCGTCGACGGACGTGAAGTACCCGGTCGTCATGCGGAGTTCTCCTGTGCTCTTCGGCCCCACCGGCGCCTTCCCCGGGTCCCGGCCCCCGTAGCCGATCAGCTCGGCGCGCCCCTCCACAACGGTCGGACGCCGTTTGCGTCGAACGTCACGTCCTTGCTGCTCCGGGGCCGGGCCGTCGTGATCCAGCTCACCGAGTGCGACAGAGGTAAAAGGGTTACGCTTCTTTCGTATCGCTCGTACGCGGCACCGCTCGTACGCAACACCAGAGGAAGCAGAGGAACCTGCCATGGAGACCCGCGCCGCACGACTGTTGGGACGGCCCTTCACACTCGGCGACCTGACGCTGCGCAACCGCATCGCGATGGCCGCGGTGACCCGTCGCTTCTCCCCGGCCGGTGTGCCCGGTGAGGACGTCGCCGCGTACTACGCGCGACGCGCGGCCGGAGGTGCCGGGCTGATCGTCACGGAGGGCACTTACGTGCGGCGGGACGCGGCCGCCGCGTACGACGGAGTGCCGCACTTCCATGGCGCCGACGCACTCGCCGGGTGGTGTCGTGTGGTCGAGCGGGTCCACGCGGCGGGCGGCCGGATCATGCCGCAGCTGTGGCACACGGGCGTACTGCGCACCGCCGCCGTGCCGCCGCTCGACGTCCCCGCCGAGGGGCCTTCGGGAACCGACCTCGACGGCCGCGAGCACGGCAGGGCCATGACCCTCGACGACATCGACGCCGTCGTCCGGGCTTTCGCCGAGGCCGCGGCCACCGCCGAGCGCCTGGGCTTCGACGGCGTCGAACTGCACGGAGCTCACGGTTACTTGATCGACAACTTCCTCTGGTCCGGGACCAACACGCGCACCGACGGTTACGGAGGCGACCCCGCGTCCCGCGCTCGGTTCGCCGCCGAGATCGTCGCCGCCGTGCGGGCCGCGGTCGCGCCCGGGTTCCCGGTCCTGTTCCGCATCTCGCAGTGGAAGACCGACCACTACGACGCGCGGATCGCCGAGCGGCCGCAGGAGCTCGAAGCACTGCTCACCCCGCTGGCCGAGGCGGGAGCGGACGCCTTCCACGCCTCGACGCGGCGCTACTGGCTGCCCGAATTCGAAGGCAGCGACCTGAACCTCGCGGGCTGGACCAAGAAGCTCACCGGCAGGCCCGCGGTCACCGTCGGCTCGGTCGGCCTCGACCGGCAGTTCGCGGGCGCCCCCGGACGCACGCAGCAGTCCGGCGTCACCGGCATCGGCCCGCTGCTCGACCGCATGGAGCGCGACGAGTTCGACCTCGTCGCCGTCGCCCGCGCGCTGCTCGCCGACCCCGAGTGGCCCGCGAAGGCCCTCACGGGGCGCCTCGACGAGGCGGTGCCGTATGACGCCGCGCTGTTGGGCGAACTGGCGTGAGGGCCGGGGCGCGGGCCGATGGCAGGCGAGGGGCGCCGACCGGCGTGAAAGAGTGGAGCGCCCCGCACGACCCCTCGGAGAGTGATCCACGATGACCTGGACGGCGACCGAGCGATACCGACTGGAGCCCGCGCCCGGGGGCCTCGGACTCGTCCAGGACCTGCTCAACACCGTCGCCGCGGGCGCCCCCGCACGGCCGGACCTGCTCGCCGACGAGCCGCGCGCGGCGGATGCGCAGGCGTGGGCGGACGAGGCGGGAGCCGCTTGGGCGGCCGCCACCGGACGGCCCGCGCCGCACGTGGCCCTGGACGCCGGGGCGGTGGGCGAACTCCGGGCGTTCCGCGAGAGCCTGCACGAGGCCCTCGCGCAGGCGGCGCGTGGCGAGGACGCGGACCCGCCGCCGGTCCCGGAGCGCTCCGCCGAGGTCGCGCTGAAGCTCGGCGAGGACGGTGTCGTACGCCTCGAATCCCGCGGCACCGGCTGGCGCCACCTGGTCGCACTGGTCCTCGCGGAGTTGTACGAGGGGCAGCGGGCGGACACCGCACGGCGGCTGAAGACCTGCCGCAACCCGCTCTGCCGCGTGGCCTTCTACGACCGCTCCCGCAACAACAGCGGTGTCTGGCACGACGTCAAGAAGTGCGGCAACGCGGCGAACCTGAGGGCCTACCGCGCCCGGCAGCGGGAGCGGTAGGCCCCGGCCCGGGGGCCCTCGGGACTCCTCGGGTCATGTGCGGAGCCGGTCGGCTCAGAGGTCGAGCGGCGTCAGGACGAAGACCGGGATCTCCCGGTCCGTCTTCGCCCGGTACTCGTCGTACTGGGGCCAGACCGCCACGGCCCGCTCCCACCAGAGCTGCCGCTCCTCACCGGAGACGATCCGTGCGCGGTAGTCCTTCTTCACCGGCCCGTCCTGCAGTTCCACATGCGGCTGCGCGACCAGGTTGTGGTACCAGGACGGGTGCGCCGGGTCGCCGCCCTTCGACGCGACCACGGCGTACTGCCCGGCGTGCTCGACGCGCATCAGGGGGTTCTTGCGGAGCTTCCCGCTCTTGGCGCCGACCGAGACGAGCAGGACGACCGGCTTTCCCTGCAGGGTCGTCCCCCTCGTCCCGCCGGAGCTTTCGTACAGTTCGGTCTGCTCGTTCGACCAGACCCATGTTCCGGGCTCGTGTTCACCAGTCAGAGGCATGCCTGTCCCCACGATGGTTGGTTAACGGTCCGGTCGCATTATGGGCTAGAAAGGCATCAATTGATTCACCACGGTGGCGAAAGTTCACCACGACCCCGGGGGCGGACATGGCGGGGCACGGCATACCCGAGGCGTATCTCGACGGCTACGCCGGAATTCTGGCCGCCGCGGCCGCGACGGGGCGACGGCTGACCCGCGACGAACTGGCCTCGCGGCGTGCGCTGGGGGAGCGGGCGGCGGAAGCGGGCATCGGGCTGCGGGCGCTGGTGGGCGCGCACCTCGCGGCGACCCGCGCCGAATGGCCCGCCACCGGGGCGGCCTCCGCCGACAGCGTGCTGGCCGCCGTCGAGCAGGCCGTGGACGCCCTCGCCGAGGGGTACGAACGGGCCCAGCGGCTGGCGGTGCGTCAGCAGGAGGCCGCCCGCCGGGAGTTCATCGACGACCTGCTCCACGGCCGCAGCGACCTGGGCAGGCTCGCCGAACGAGCCGAGCGCTTCGGGCTGCGTCTTTCCTTCGAACACGCGGTGGCCGTCGCCCAGGGCCCGAGCAGATACGAGGAGGGGGACGCCGTGCCGCGCGAGGTGGAGGGCGCCCTCCTCGGCCGGTTCGGCAACCGCAGCATCCTGCTCACCACGAAGGAGGGGCGGCTGGTCTGCATCGCCCCCGGCGACCAGGGCGAGGTCCTCGCCTTCTTCGCCAAGCACGCGTATGCCGCGATCGACGGCGGCCGTGTCGTCATCGGCCGGCCGCAGCCCGGCCCGGGCGGCGTCGTCCAGTCGTACGAGGAGGCGCTGAACGCCCTGGACCTGGCCGAACGCCTGGAGCTCGACGAGCCCGTGCTGCGCGCCGCCGACCTGCTCGTCTATCCCGTGCTGACCCGCGACCGGCAGGCCATGGCCGACCTGGTGGTCCATACGCTCGGCCCGCTGCGGCAGGCCCGCGGCGGCGCGGGGCCCCTGATCGACACGCTCACCGCGTTCTTCGACTCGGGGTGCGTCGCGGCGGAGGCCGCCCGGCGCCTCTCGCTGAGCGTGCGCGCCCTGACGTACCGCCTGGACCGCATCCACCAGCTCACCGGCGCCAACCCGGCCGACCCCGTGCACCGCTACACCCTGCAGACCGCGGTGATCGGAGCCCGTCTGCTCGACTGGCCCGATCAGCCGCTCTAGGGTCCCAGGGCCCCCGGCGCTCTAGCCCAGCCGCGGGATCTCGATGGCGGGGCAGCGGTCCATGACCATGGACAGACCCGCGGCGCGCGTCCTGTCGTACGCCGCCTCGTCGACCACGCCCAGCTGGAACCAGACCGCCCGCGCACCGGCGGCGACCGCCTCGTCGGCGACCCGACCCGCCAGCGCGCTGTTGACGAACACGTCCACCACATCGACCGGGAACGGCACGGCGGCCAGGGACGCGTATCCCTGCTCGCCGTGGACCGTCTCGGCCTTGGGGTGGACCGGCACCACGCGCTTGCCGAAGTGCTGCAGGACCGACGCGACGCGGTACGCCGCCCGGTCCCGGTTGTTCGACAGACCCACGACGGCCCAGGTGTCGCCCAGCTCCGTCAGGATCTTGCGCACCGTCTCGTCGTCGCCGTACATGGCCTGCCTCCTCGGATGTCGCGGCGGGATGCCGTCAGAGCCGTGCGCGGGTCAGACGTTCACGCCGAAGTCCGACGCGATGCCGCGCAGCCCACTGGCATAACCCTGGCCGACCGCACGGAATTTCCACTCCGCGCCGTGGCGGTAGAGCTCGCCGAAGACCATGGCGGTCTCCGTCGAGGCGTCCTCCGACAGGTCGTAGCGGGCGATCTCCACGCCGTCCGCCTGGTTCACCACGCGGATGAACGCGTTGCGGACCTGGCCGAAGCTCTGGCCGCGGGTCTCGGCGTCGTGGATCGACACCGGGAAGACGATCTTCGAGATGTCGGCGGGGACCTGCGCGAGGTTCACCTTCACGGCCTCGTCGTCGCCCTCGCCCTCACCGGTGAGGTTGTCACCGGTGTGCTCGACCGAACCGTCCGGGCTCGTCAGGTTGTTGTAGAAGACGAAGTGCTGGTCGGAGACGACCTTGCCCGATGCGTCGCAGAGCAGGGCGCTGGCGTCGAGGTCGTAGTCCGTGCCGGTCGTGGTGCGCACATCCCAGCCCAGGCCGACCACTACGGCGGTGAGGCCCGGGGCCTCCTTGCTGAGCGAGACGTTGCCGCCCTTGGCCAGGGAAACTCCCACGATGTCCTCCTACGGTCCGAGTGCTGGATCTGGCTTCTGGCTCACTGAAATCTACAGGAGTGTAGAAGTGGGTGGTGCGGCGGTGTCCCGTTACGATAGGGCGCTCCCCGTCCGCCGTGGAGCACACAGAGGCTGGAGGAATCGCGGGCATGACGCACCACGACGAGCACGACTCGCGCGAGGAGCACGACTCGCACGACGAGCGGCAGCCTCGGCTGCGCCGCCGCGCGCAGGGCGAGCTGGAGTCGCAGGTGCTCGCCGCGCTGCACACCGCGCGCGGCCCCGTCAGCGCGGCCTGGGTGCAGGAGCGGATCGGCGGCGACCTCGCGTACACGACCGTCATGACGATCCTGACCCGCCTCCTCGCGAAGGACGCGGTCACCCGCGAGCGCGCGGGCCGGTCGTTCGCCTGGACGCCCGCGTCGGACGAGGCGGGGCTCGCCGCCTTCCGGATGCGCAAGGTGCTCGACGGCGAGAGCGACCGCGAGGCCGTGCTCGCCAGCTTCGTCACGACGCTCACCCCTGATGACGAGGAGCTCCTGCGCGGACTGCTCGGGCAGGCGGGCGCCGAGGCCGACGACTGACGCCCGATGGGGGTTCTTCGCTGATGGGCGTCTTCGTCTTCCTGCCGCTCGTGCTGCCGCTGACCGCGTGGCCGATCGCCCGCCTCGCCGAGCAGCATCTCCACCCGCGCACCGCGACCCGGCTGCTCACCGCCGTCGCCGGGGTGATGGCCCTGTGCAGCACGCTCTGTCTGGCCCTCCTGATGGTCGTCGGCACCGCCCAGCTGCCGGGCAACCCCCTGCCCGACGGCTGGTCCGACCCCGAGGTGCGCGCGGCCGTCCCCTATGACGAGGTGGCGGGGAAGGTCGCGATTCCCGCGCTCCTCGTCGTCTGCGCGGCCTGTGTGCGCACGCTCTTGCGGCACGCGCGCGTACGCCGCCGGGGGCGCCGCGCCCTCGAAGGGCTGCCCGGCAGCTCCGTCGCCGTCCTCGCCGACGAGGCGTCGTACGCCTACGCCCTGCCCTCGCGCCGCGGCGGCCGTGTCGTGGTCACCACCGGGATGCTGTCCCGGCTTGCCGCCCCGGAGCGCCGCGCGCTGTTCGCCCACGAGCGGGCGCATCTGTCGGCGCGCCACCATCGGCATCTGATCGTCACGCAACTGGCCGCCCGCGCCAACCCCTTCCTGCGGCCGCTGCGCACCTCCGTCGCCTACGCCGCGGAGCGCTGGGCCGACGAGGCCGCGGCCCGTGCGGTGCGGGACCGGCGGGTCGTCGCGCGGGCGATCGGCAAGGCGGCGCTGGTCTCGCGAGGCGTGCCCGCCCCGACGCTGGCGGGGCTCGCGGCGCCCGGTCCTGTGCCGCGCCGCGTCGCCGCGCTCCTCGCCCCGGCACCGTCCACCGCCACCCGGCCGTCCGTGTTCACCGGGGTGGGGCTCGCCCTGTGGTCCGCGGCGTTCGGCACCGCCGTGTCCGCGATGTCCTCGGCGAACGCCGCCGTCACGATGGTCCTCATCCTGCGGGCGGCCACGCCGCTCTGAACGGCCACGACGCGCTGAACGGTCGCCGCCGGCGGCCGCGACCCGACCGGCCCGAGGGGTTCGGGCCGGTCGGGCCGGGTGACTATGCCTGTCCGGCGGATCATGGCGCGGGGCGCGGGGTCTGGCACGCCCATCTGCGGCGTTGTCGTCGGTTGTCAACGCTCCGCCTTGCAGCTGCACGCACCAGACCCCGCTCACCGGCACCGCAAGGCGGCCGCCACACTCCCGCGCCCTGATCCGCCGGACAGACCCTAGAGGTCGAACTCGTGCGGCGGCAGGTCGAGCGCGAAGCACGCCTCGCGCACGACGGCCTGCTCGTCCTTGTCGAAGTCGCCGTCGGCGCCGCCGATGACGATGCCGATCTGAACCACCGCGCGGGCCTCGGCGGGCTTCTTCTTGGCCTTGGCGACTTCCTGGAGAACGCTCACCTTGCCGAACGCGAAGTCCGCGGTCAGCTTGTCCACGTACTCGTCGAAGCGGCGGCGCAGGTCGTCCGCGGGGAAGTTCTGCAGCACCTCGTTCGAACCGATCAGCTGCGCGACGCGCTGGCGCTCGGACGGGTCGACGGTGCCGTCGGCGGCCGCCACCAGGGCGCACATCGCCATGCTCGCGTCGCGGAAGGCTCCGCTCTTCAGGTCGTTCTTCTTCGCCATCAACTGGGTCTGCATCGTCGATGCGGATTCCTTGACGCGGTCCCACAGAGCCATGGGGAACTCCATAAACGTATCGATGTATCAGGGGTGTTGGACGAGTCCCCGGTACGCTGCGCGCAGGTCCGGGTCCCCGCCAGTTTCTACAGCAGAGTAGAAACTAGCAGTCGGACCGAGAAGTTCCCGCCCAGCGGAAGGTGCGCGTGATGACTCCGACGGCACAAGAACTCCTGCGGACCACGACTGTCCGCCTCGCCCCCGACCCGGACGAGAACCCGCTCGTGCCGCGCATCGCCGACGGCCGGGCGCGGCCGCGGACCATCGGCCTCCTCGCGCTGGAGCAGCGGCACGTGATCCCCTCGGACCGGCGCTCCTTCCAGCACCTGGCCCGGCGCGCGGCCGAGTCGAAGGACCTGGAGTCGGCGGCCTTCTTCGACACGCTCGCCGACGGCGAGAGCCTCGCGAGGGAACGGCTCACCCCGCTCCTCGACGCCTGCGGAGTGAGCAAGTCCGAGGCGGCGACCTACGAACCGCAGCCGGGCTGCCAGGCCTATCCCGCGTACGTGTCCTGGCTCGCCCTGAACGGCGATCCGGCCGACGTCGTCCTCGCGCTCACCGCCAACTTCGCCGCCTGGGGCCAGTGTTGTGCCGCCGTCGCCCGCGGGCTGCGGGGGCACTACGGCTTCGCCGACGAGGCGTGCGGCTTCTTCGACCTGTTCGCGGAGCCCGCGCCGGACGTCGACCGGCAGGCGCTCGCCGCGGTGCAGGCGGGGCTGGAGCGGGGGCGCGTGACGGCGGCCCATCTGCGGTTCGGCCGACTGCTGGGGCACTACGAGGAGATGTTCTGGTCGACGCTCGCCGAACGGGACGGCGTCGGTGGCTGGGACGCCGGTGATACCGGTGACGCCGGTGGTGGCGCGGCGGCTGCGGGCCGCTGACTCACTCCGTCCGCGTCTCGCCCGCCCCGTCCACCTCACCCGGCGCGCTCGCCCCGTTCAGCTCCGCCAACCGCGCCGTCAGGCCACGGATCAGCGCGTCGAGTCCCGCGTCGAAGGCCTGGTCCGCGCGCGCCGACTTGCTGCCGCCGTGTGCGGCGCGCAGTGCCGCGGCGAGGACGGGCATCCGAGGGGCGTGCTCCGAGGGGGCGATCATCAGCGGCGGCGCGACGAGGTCGAGCGCCGAGCCGAGCAGGAAGGACTCCACGCTCGTCAGGACCGCCACCAGGTGCCGTTCCGGCCAGCCGCCGCGCGCCAGCGCCGCCACCACGGCCTCGTACATGGCGAGCGTCGCGGGTGAACTGATCGTCGTCGTGGCCAGCAGTTCGATGGCGTGCGGGTGGCGCGCGAACGCGTCGCGGTACGAACGCGCCCACGCGGCAAGGGCGTCGGGCCACGGCAGCACGGCGAACGCGGAGACGTCCATCTCCTCGACGACCAGCCGCCGCACCCCCTCGATGACGGCCGGACGACCGTCCAAGTGGTTGTACAGGGACGCGGTCCGCACGCCGAGACGGTCGGCGAGCCGCGGCAGGCTGAAGGCGTCCGTGCCGCCGGCGTCGATCATCGCCAGCGCCTCGCGCGCGATGAGCTCCGCGTTCAACACCGGTCTGTGCGGCCGCCCTCTGCCCGTCACTCCACGCCCTCTTCCCAGATGCTTCCCCCGCAGAGTACGGTCCTGGCAGCCCGGACTAAAGGGTTTAGTTTTGGAGTACGAGCGTGACCGCACCCACCTCCTCGAGACCCCCGTCCGCCCCCGGCGCCGACAGCCTCAGTGACGGCGTCATCGGCACCGGCGACCTCGTGTTCTTCGTCGTGGCCGCCGCCGCGCCGCTCACCGTCATGGCGGGCGTGGCCCCCGTGGCGATCGGCATGGCGGGCAACGCGGCGCCGGTCGGCTATCTGCTCTCCGGACTCCTGCTCGTCGTCTTCGCCGCCGGGTTCACGGCCATGAGCCGGTTCGTGCGCAACGCCGGTGCGTTCTACGCGTACATCGGGCGGGGGCTGGGGCGTCCGACGGGAGCCGGGTCCGCGTACGTCGCCCTCTTCTCGTACAACGCGATCGAAGTCGGACTGCTCGCCGCCTTCGGATGGTTCACCGAGTCCGGCTTCGAGGACCTCACCGGGGTCCGGGTGGCCTGGTGGATCTGGGCGGCGGCGGGTCTCGTCGCCATCGCGGTGCTCGGCTACCTCCGCGTCACGCTCAGCGCCAAGATCCTCGGCGTCGCGCTCGTCCTGGAAGTCCTCGTGCTGTTCGTCTTCGAGGCGGGCGTCCTCGCGCACGGGGGCGGCCCGCAGGGCGTCGACTTCGGCACGCTCTCGCCCGCCCGGCTCGGGGAGCCGGGGGTGGGCGGCATGTTCGTCCTGACCATCGGCGCCTTCATCGGCTTCGAAGCGACCGCGATCTACGCGGAGGAGGCGCGGCGACCCGAGCGGACCGTGCCCCGTGCCACCTATGTGGCGGTGGCGTTCCTCGCCCTCTTCTACACCTTCACCGTCTGGATGATCATCAACGCGTACGGATCCGACCGCGCGCAGGCCGTCGCCTCCGGGGACGGCGGCCCGGACATGGTGTTCGCCGCCACCGAACGGTTCGCCGGAGCCTGGGCCGCCGACTCCATGCACGTGCTGATCATCACCAGCGCCTTCGCCGCCACCCTGGCCTTCCACAACGGCGCCGCCCGCTACTTCTACGCCCTGGGCAGGGAGGGCCTGCTGCCCGCCCGCCTCGGCACGGTGTCGCCGAAGACCCGGGCACCGGCCGTCGCGGTGCTCACACAGTCGGCCATCGCGCTCGCCGTGATCGCCGCGACGATGATCGGCGGGGCCGATCCGTACACCGTCACCTTCTTGTGGAGCAGCGGCTCCGGCATCCTCGGCGTCATCCTCATGCAGGCGCTCGCGGCGCTCGCCGTGTACGGGTTCTTCCGCCGCGACCGGCGCGGCATGCCGTCCTGGCGCGTCGTCGCCGCACCACTGCTGGCCTGCGCGGGACTCGCCGTCATGATCGTCCTGGTCTGCGCCGACCTCGATCTGCTCACCGGGGCGTCGAGCGGTGTGAACGCGGCCCTGATCGCGCCGCTGCCGCTGCTGTTCGTGGTGGGGGCGGGGGTGGCGCTGCGGATCCGGCGGCGCGCCCCGGCCGCGTACGAACGGCTGACGACGGTGGACGCCGAACGCGTCTGAACGACAACCAGAAGGAGAGCGCGACAGCATGACGGCGGCGACCCTCGTCTTCCTCGGCACGGTCCGCACCGGGAGCGCCACCCGCGCAGCCACGGGGACCGGCGGTGACACCACGGCTCTGGCCGTGCGCGACGGCCGCGTCCTCGCGCTCGGCGACGAGGCCCGCGCCCTGGCCCGCACCGCCGACGAGGTCGTCGACATCGGCGAGGGACTGCTGATGGCCGCCTTCGGAGACGGGCACGCCCACCCTCTCTTCGGCGGCCTGGAGAGTTTCGGGCCGCAGATCAAGGAGCTGGACTCCGTCGACGCGATCGTCACCGAAGTCGGACGGTGGGCGGAGCGGCACCCGGAGGCCCAGTGGATCGTCGGCGCCTCCTACGACCCCGCGCTCGCGCCCGACGGCGAGTTCGACGCGCGCTGGCTGGATGCCGCGGTGCCCGACCGGCCCGTCGTGCTGCGCGCCCACGACTACCACACCGTGTGGTGCAACACCGAGGCGCTGCGCAGGGCCGGGGTGACCGAGGCGACTCCGGAGCCGCGCCTCGGCTGGATCGTGCGGCGCGCGGACGGCAGCCCCCTCGGCACCCTGCGCGAATGGCATGCCTGCGACCTCGTGCTCGACCAGGTGCCCGGGCGCGGGGAGGACGAGCTGGTGGAGGCGATCAGCCGCGCCGGGCACGCCTACGCGCGCGCGGGCATCACCTGGGTCCAGGACGCCTGGGTCGAACCGGAGATGGCGGACGCCTATCTCGCCGCCGCCCGCCGCGGGTCCCTCCCTCTCCGCGTCGACCTGGCCCAGCGCGCCGACCCCGACCGCTGGCGCGGACAGCTCGGGCCGTTCGCCGCGACCCGCGCGCGCGTGGCGGCCGACGGCGGGGAACTGCTCACCGCGCGGACGGTGAAGTTCTTCAGCGACGGGGTCGTGGAGGGCGGCACGGCCGCCATGCTCGCCCCCTACCTGGACGCCCCGCACAGCTGCGGCATGCCGGTGTGGGAGCCGAGCGCCCTCGCCGAGGCCGTGCGGGCCTTCGACGCCGACGGCTTCCAGACGCACATCCACGCCATCGGGGACGCCGGTGTGCGCGCGGCACTCGACGCCATCGAGTCCGCGACCGTCACCAACCCGGCCTGGGACCGACGCCCGGTGATCACCCATGTCCAGGTCGTCGACCCCACCGACCTGCCGCGGTTCGCCGGGCTCGGCGTCATCGCCAACTTCGAGCCCCTGTGGGCACAGCCGGACCCGCTCCAGACCGAGCTGTCCATCCCGCGCATCGGCGCGGCGCGGGCCGAGCTGCAGTACCCCATGGGAGAGCTGGCGCGCGACGGCGTGCGGCTGTCCTTCGGCAGCGACTGGCCGGTCAGCTCACACGCACCGCTGGAGGGCATTCAAGTCGCCGTCACCAGGCGTACGTTCACGGGCGAGCCCGCCGACGGCTGGCTCCCGCACCAGCGGCTCACCGTCGACCAGGCGCTGACGGCCGCCACGACCGGCGTCGCCCACCAGGCGGGCGCCGACGACCGCCTGACGCTCGTCCCGGGCGCACCCGCCGACCTGGTCCTGCTCTCCGCCGACCCGCGCGCCGCGGATCCGATGGAGATCCGCCACGCGCGCGTGCTGGGCACCTGGCTGGGCGGCCGTGCCACCCACAGGGAATGAGCGGCCCGGGCGTCAGCGCAGGACGATGGCCGTGGCGGCGATCCCGTCCCGCACGATCCACCGACCGGAGAACCCCTTCAGCTCGACGCCCTGCACCACGGGCCCCTCGACGAGCAGCCGCGCGGTGAACGTCCCGTCCGCGGCGAGCTCCACGCGCGCGTCCTCGAAGCCGAGCCAGCGTCCGGTGAGCGGGAACCACGTCTTGTAGACGGACTCCTTCGCGCTGAACAGCAGCCGGTCCCAGGGCGTGGCGGGCTGCCGGGACCCGAGCGAGGCCAGCACGGCACGCTCCGTCTCGTCAGCGACCAGGTTCAGGACGTCCGGGTCGCGCAGCGGCTCGCCCGGCTCCGCGTCGATGCCGACCGAGATCACCTCGCCCGCGCGGGCCACGACCGCCGCGCGGTACCCGGCGCAGTGCGTCATGCTGCCGACGACCCCGTCCGGCCAGCCCGGAGCGCCGCGGTGCCCCGGCAGGATCGGCGCGGGCGGCACGCCGATCCGCGCCAGCGCGGTACGGGCGCAGTGCCGCACGGTGGTGAACTCGTTGCGCCGCTTGGCCACCGCGTTCGCGACCACCGCCTCCTCCTCCGGGAAGAGGACGGCGTCGGCCGGGTCGTCGTGGGTCTCGACGACGGTGACGGGCACGCCGTCGAGCAGGGTTGCCAAGGGGCCCGCCGGATCGGGGACTTGGCGCGCGGGTATCGAAGGTGACGTCACGGGAGATCACGGTACCGGGTGCCCCGCACACGAGCGCGGGCTGTGGCCTACGCCACCCGGCGGTCCGCCCAGGTGTGGACACCCCCTGACGAGCGCCTACGCTGGCGTGATGCAGGACGAGTACCGCACAGTGGCCCGCGAGGGCGTGCACGAGACCGAGATCAACCGCTCGCGCTTCCTGTGCGCCCTGGCACCCGCGGCCACCGAGCGGGAGGCCCAGGAATTCGTCGCGCGCATCCGCAAGGAGCACCCGACCGCCAGCCACAACTGCTTCGCGTACGTGATCGGGGCCGACGCCGCCGTACAGAAGGCGAGCGACGACGGCGAGCCCGGCGGCACCGCGGGCGTCCCGATGCTGCAGATGCTGATGCGCCGCGACATGCGCTACGTGGCCGCGGTCGTGACCCGCTACTACGGAGGGGTCAAGCTCGGCGCCGGTGGCCTCATCCGCGCCTACGGAGGATCGGTCGGCGAGGCGCTCGACGCCCTCGGCACCGTCACCCGCCGCCGCTTCCGCCTCGCCACCGTCACGGTCGACCACCAGCGCGCGGGCAAGGTCCAGAACGATCTGCGGTCGGCGGGCCGCGAGGTGCGCGACGTCCGCTACGGCGACGCCGTCACGATCGAGATCGGTCTGCCCGACGCCGACGTGGACGCCTTCCGCGGCTGGCTGGCCGACGCCACCGCGGGCAGCGCCGTGTTCGAGCTCGGGGGAGAGGCGTACGGCGATGTCTGAGGCACCGGGGTCCTGTGGAGTTGCGGGAGTGGCCGCCCGTGATGTCCGACCCGCCCGATAGTCTCGGGAATCATGAGGCTGCTGCACACGTCCGACTGGCACCTGGGCCGATCGTTCCACCGCGTGAACATGCTCGACGCCCAGGCCGCGTTCATCGGCCACCTGCTGGCGACCGTGCGCGAGCGCGACGTGGACGCCGTCGTGGTGGCCGGGGACGTGTACGACAGGGCGGTGCCCCCACTCGCGGCCGTGGAGCTCTTCGACGGCGCCCTGCACCGGCTCGCGGACCTCGGCGTGCCGACGGTCATGATCTCCGGGAACCACGACTCGGCCCGCCGTCTCGGCGTCGGCGCCGGCCTCATCGGCCGCGCGGGCATCCATCTGCGCACCGACCCGGCCGCCTGCGCGGAGCCGGTGATCCTCACCGATGCGCACGGGGACGTGGCGTTCTACGGCCTGCCCTACCTCGAACCCGCCCTGGTGAAGACCGAGTTCGCGGTCGACAAGGCCGGGCACGAGGCGGTCATCGGGGCCGCCATGGACCGTGTGCGGGCCGACCTCGCCACCCGCACGCCGGGCACCCGCTCCGTCGTCCTCGCCCACGCCTTCGTCAGCGGCGGAGAGGCCAGCGACAGCGAGCGGGACATCACCGTCGGCGGAGTGGCGGCCGTGCCGGCCGGTGTCTTCGAAGGCGTGGACTACGCAGCCCTGGGCCACCTGCACGGCAGCCAGACCCTCGGCGACCGCGTGCGCTACTCGGGCTCGCCCCTGCCGTACTCCTTCTCGGAGGCCGACCACCGCAAGAGCATGTGGCTCGTCGACCTGGGGCCTGACGGGGACATCGAGGCCGAGCGGGTCGAGTGCCCGGTGCCACGCCGGCTCGCCCGCGTCCGGGGCACCCTCGACGACCTGCTCGACGACCCGGACCTCGCCCGCCACGAGGACGCATGGGTCGAGGCCACGCTGACCGACGCGGTGCGCCCCGACGACCCGATGGCCAGGCTCTGCGAGCGCTTCCCGCACACCCTCAGCCTCGTCTTCGACCCCGACCGTGCCCCCGACGACCCGGACGTCTCGTACGCCCGGCGTCTCCAGGGCCGCAGCGACCAGCAGATCGCCGAGGACTTCGTGACCCACGTGCGCGGTGCGGGACCCGACGAACAGGAACAGGAAGTGCTGCGTTCGGCGTTCGACGCCGTCCGCGCCGACGCCACGCTGCGCGAGGTCGCCCGATGAGGCTCCACCGGCTCCGCATCACCGCCTTCGGGCCCTTCGGCACCACCCAGGACATCGACTTCGACGAGCTCAGTGCCGCCGGACTCTTCCTGCTGCACGGCCCGACCGGCGCCGGCAAGACCTCCGTCCTGGACGCGGTGTGCTACGCGCTGTACGGCTCGGTGCCGGGTGCCCGGCAGGGCGGCAGCCAGGGCATGACCCTGCGCAGCGACCACGCGCAGCAGGGCACGCGCACGGAAGTGAGCCTCGAACTCACCGTCGCCGGACGCCGTCTGGAGGTCACCCGGCAGCCTCCGTGGGAGCGCCCCAAGAAGCGCGGCACCGGCACCACCACCGAGAAGGCACAGAGCTGGCTGCGCGAGTACGACTCCGAGGCGGCGCCGGAAGAGGGCACGGACACCGGGGCGGGCCCGGGCGGCTGGAAGGCCCTGAGCCGGTCCCATCAGGAGATCGGCGAGGAGATCACCCAGCTCCTCGGCATGAGCAAGGAACAGTTCTGCCAGGTCGTGCTCCTGCCCCAGGGCGACTTCGCCCGCTTCCTGCGCGCGGATGCCGAGGCGCGCGGCAAGCTCCTCGGGCGGCTCTTCGACACGCGCAGGTTCGCCGCCGTCGAGCAGCGGCTCGCCGAGCAGCGGCGCACCACCGAGGCCGAGGTCAAGGAGGGCGACGCGGCACTCCTCGCCGACGCGCACCGCATGCAGCAGGCCGCGGGCGACGGAGCACAGGAGGCCGAACTGCCGCTGCCCGACCTCGCGCCCGGCGATCCGGGCCTGGCGGACGCGGTCCTCACCTGGGCGGCCGTCGCCCGCGCGGGCGCCAGGGAACGCCTCACCGTCGCGCACTGCGCCCTGACGGCCGCCGAATCCGCGCAGGCCGGAGCGGACCGCAGGCTCGGTGAGGCACGCGAACTCGACCGGCTGCAGAGCCGGTTCGCCGAGGCGCAGACGCGCGCCGCGCAGCTCCACGCGCGCGCGGACGAACAGCGCGACCTCGAAGAGCGACTGGAACGGGCCCGCAAGGCCGAGACGGTCGCGCCCGCGCTCGCCCTGCGCGACACCGCTGACGCAGAACACCGCCATGCCGCGGCAGCCGAGGCAAGCGCGCGGGGCCGACTGCCCGAGACGTTCGCCTCCTCCGGTGCGGCGGGACTCGCCGCCGCCGCGCGCACGGCGGCCGAGGAGCTGGGCGGCCTCGCCTCGGCCCGGCGCGCCGAGCGGCGGACCGCCGAGATCGACGCCGAACGCGCGGCGCTGGACCGTCAGGAGCGCGCGGACGACGAGCTGCTCCAGGACGCGTCGGGCTGGCTCGACGGCTGGGACTCGACCAGGGGCACGCTCCAGGAGCGCATCGAGTCCGCCCAGGAAGCCGCGACCCGCGCCGAGCGTCTGGCGGGCCTGCTCGCACCGGCCGAGGCCCGCCTGGACGCGGCCCGCCGCCGCGACCGGCTCGCCCGCGACGCCGCAGCGGCCCGGGAACACGCCCTCGCCGCCCGGGAGTCCGCCACGGCCGCCCACGAACACTGGCTCGCCCTCAAGGAGCAGCGTCTCACCGGCATCGCCGCGGAACTGGCGGCGCACCTGAGTGACGGCGAACCGTGCGCGGTGTGCGGAGCCACCGAGCACCCGGCCCCCGCGCGGAAGGACGCCGGACATGTGGACCGGCAGGCCGAGGAGGCGGCGCTCGCCGCCCACCGCCGCGCGGAGGAGTCCCGCGCGGCCGCCGAGCGCGCCCTCGGGGACGTCCGGGAATCCCTGGCCGCGGCGAAGGCCGCCGCGCGGGGTGGCCCCGTGCCGGACCCGGCGGACGACATCACCGGCACCGGCAAGGAAACAGTCGCGGACGACTCCACGTCTGATGCCCCCACCCCGGATGAGCCCACCTCCGACGAACTCGCCGCGGCCGTCGACGCGCTGCGGCACGCGTACACCGAGGCCCGAGACCGTGCCTCCGGGCTGCACGCCGCCCGGGAGGCCCTGGCGCAGGCCGAGCGCGAGTACGACCGCAGGCTCGCCCAGCAGCAGGAGGCCGCGCGGCGCGCCGCTTCCAGGACCACCCTGCGCGACGCCTGGGAGCGCGAACAGGAATCCCTCGACGCGGAGTTGACCCGCGCGCGGGGCGCCACCGGCAGCGTCGCCGCCCGCGCCGCCCAGTTGGAGCGGCAGGCCGAGCTGCTCACCGAGGCGGCGGACGCCGCCCGCGCCGCGGACGACACCGCCGAACGCCTCAAGGACGCCGACGCGCGACTCGCCGACGCGGCCTTCCGCGCCGGGTTCGACACGCCGACGGCCGCGGCGGCCGCCCTCCTCGACGACGCCCGGTACCGCGAGGTCCAGCACCGCATCGACGCCTGGCGCAACGACGAGGCCGCCGTGCGCGCCGTCCTCGCCGAGCCGGACACGGCCGCCGCCGCACAGCGCCCGCCCGCCGACCTCCAGGGTGCACGGGACGAGTCGGAGGCCGCGGCCCGACGCCTCCGGGAGGCGGCATCCGCGCGGGACGCCGCCGCGGGCCGCTGCGCCGAACTCGACCGGCTCTCCGCCCGCACGACCACCGGGACGCGCAGGCTCGCGCCGCTGCGGGCCGCGTACGACCGGGTGGCCCGCCTCGCCGGGCTCGCGGCGGGCACCTCGGCGGACAACGAACGCAGGATGCGCCTGGAGTCGTACGTGCTCGCGGCCCGGCTGGAGCAGGTGGCCGCGGCCGCGACCGTCAGGCTGCGACGCATGTCGTCCGGGCGCTACACCCTCGTCCACTCCGACGACCGCACGGGACGCGGCCGTTCGGGCCTCGGCCTGCATGTGGTCGACGCCTGGACGGGGCGCGAGCGAGACACGGCGACCCTGTCCGGCGGCGAGACGTTCTTCGCCTCGCTCGCCCTCGCGCTGGGCCTCGCCGACGTGGTCACCGACGAGGCGGGCGGCGTCCGGCTCGACACGCTCTTCATCGACGAGGGGTTCGGCAGCCTCGACGACCAGACGCTCGACGAGGTCCTCGACGTGCTCGACTCGCTGCGCGAGCGGGACCGCAGCGTCGGCATCGTCAGCCACGTCGCCGACCTGCGGCGGCGGGTACACGCGCAGCTCGAGGTCGTGAAGGGACGGTCCGGTTCGACCGTACGCTGCATGCCCGGCGAGTCACGGAGCCAGGGCGGCAGTTGAACGGAGCCGTGGCCGGTACCCACCGGCCACGCCCGGTCTCGTGCGGATCGCCGTCGCGCAGAGCCACGCGGCAGAGGGTCTCCAGCGCGTCGTCGATGGGGTGGGGCTGCGGCTTGCCGGAGGAGTCGAGCCCGTTCCACCTCTGCCGGTTCACCGCGACCGCCATCCGCCGCTTGCCGTCGGCCCGGGGCATGGCCAGCGTGCCTGGGCCCCAGACCGTGCCGCCATGGCCCCAGAAGGTGTCCTGACCGGTCCCCTCCATCGGGTACAGGCCGAGGCCGTAGTCGATCGTCCCGCGGATCGCCGCGCCGCGTTCGAAGAGATCCTCGCCGCCCGCCTGGCCCAGTCGAGGCCGCGATCCACCCCGGCCGGTCGTGAAGGGACGGGCCGGGTGGACGTACGGCAACGGGGCCGGGTCTGAGGGGATCGCTCGCCCCGAACCGCTTGCTGTGCAGGCAAGTTGATGTGGCAAGCTGTCGCCAGCCGTGCGCGGGCCAGAGGCCGTGCCGGTGATCGAAAGGGGCGCAGTGTGGGACAGGACGGCGGTTTCCGTGCCGAGGAGATCGACACCAGCAGGCCGCATCCGGCCCGGATCTACGACTACTTGCTGGGCGGCAAGGACAACTACGAGGTGGACCGCAGGGCCGGGGACGAACTCGCCGCGGCCGCGCCCGAGGTGCGGATCGGCGTGCAGGCCAACCGCGACTTCATGCGGCGTGCCGTCCGCCACGTCGTGGGCGCCGGCGTCCGCCAGATCCTCGACATCGGCACCGGGCTGCCCACCTCCCCGAACGTCCACGAGACCGCCCACGAGGTGGCCCCGGACGTGCGCGTCGCGTACGTGGACAACGACCCGATCGTGAACACGCACGCCGGAGCGCTGCTCAGCGGCTCCGGTGCGACCAGCACCGTCCTCGCCGACCTGCGCGACCCGCAGGCGATCATCGACCACCCCGAGGTCCGCAAGGTCATCGACTTCGACGAGCCGATCGCCCTGCTCCTCGTGGCCATCGTCCACTTCCTGACCGAGGCGGAGGAGCCCGAGCGGATCGTCGCCACCCTGCGCGACGCGTTGCCGGCCGGAAGCTTCCTCGTCCTCTCGCACGCCACGAGCGACTTCGCCGACCGCCGCGACGCCGAGGCCGTCTACAATCAGGCCACCGCCACCCTGAACCTGCGGCCCAAGGCCGAGGTCATGCGGTTCTTCGACGGCTTCGAGCCGGCGGAGCCCGGTCTGGTCCAGGTGCCGTTCTGGCGTCCGGACGCCCCGTCACCCGCGGGATCCGACACGATCGGCATCTACGGCGGCGTGGCACGCAAGTCCGGCTGAAGCGTACGGCGGTCGGCAGCGCTCGGCCGGTCGGCGCCCGAGCGGTCAGCGGCCCAGCGGCCTTCGCGGCAGGGGAGAGGAGTACACGATGCTCGTCGTGACCGACCCCAGCGCGCCGATCCTGCCCGACACCTCTTCGAGGTGCTGCATCGAGCGCGCGGCGACCTTGATGACGAAGCAGTCGTCGCCGGTGACGTGGTGCGCCTCGAGGATCTCCGGGGTGGCGTCGAGCAGGTCGTGGAAGGGCTTGTAGTTGCCGTTGGGGTAGCGCAGGCGCACGAACGCCAGGATGGGCAGACCGAGCCGTTCCGGGTCCACCACCGCCGCGTACCCCTGGATGACACCGGCCTCTTCCAGGCGCCGCACCCGCTCGGTCACGGCGCTCGCGGACATCGAGACGGCGCGCGCCAGCTCGGCGTAGCTGGCGCGGCCCTCCCGCTGGAGGACATCGAGGATGCGCCAGTCGGTGGCGTCCGTGGAATAACCGGTCATGGCCGAGAGGTAACAGGGAAATCCCCGGCCGATCAAGAGGGATGCCGGGGATTGGTCCCACTCGTCCGTAAAGATCCGGGGGGAGCGGACCGGTGCCGCCCCCGCGCGGTGAGGGCGCGGGGGCGGCGGCTTCGCGGTACGCCGCACGCGGCGGGGCGTCAGACCCCCGCGATGCTCTGGATCCAGGAGCGGTACGCCGTCACGTTCGTGTACGCGGTCGTGGTCTGGCGGTCACTGGTGGAGGCGACGCCGACCTGCACGCCGTTGGCGTTCATGGGGCCGCCGGAGTCGCCGCCCGCGGTGATGCCGTTGCCGCGCCGGGCGCAGATGGCCTGGCCCTGGTAGGCGTCGCGGCAGCCGCCGGTCACGACGACGTCGGCGACCTTGAGCAGCCGGGACTGGCAGTTGATCTCCTGGCCGCACTGGGACGTCGCGCCCCAGCCGTACACCTGCACGGTCTGGCCCACCGACACCGAGCCCGGGGAGCCGAGGCGTGCGTAGGTGCCCGACACGGAGCGGTCCAGCTTGACCAGGGCCAGGTCGGCGGACGGGTGGGTGCTGACGCTGGTGCCGTTGGCCGTGGTGCCGCCGGACGTCTGGTCCAGGCTGCCGATGCGGAACGACAGGCCGCCACCGCTGACGCAGTGCTTCGCGGTGAGGATCCAGGTCGGGGCGATGATCGTGGAGCTGCAGGTCTGCCGGCCGTTGGAGAAGAGCCTGGCCGCCCAGGGGGCGTTGCTGGCGTAGCCGCCGCCGATGATCGGCCGGGGGCCCTGGGTGGATGCCACGGCGGGTGTTTCCGCGCGGGTCGCGCTCTGGGCCGCTGCGGTGGGGGCGAGCCCCAGAACAGCGAGGGCGGTGGCCGCGAGCGCGGGGACGAGTCTGGATATTCGCACGTTCGTCTCCATTGTGTGGGGATGAAGCGTCCTTGATGAGGACGCGACCGCATAGGTATGCAGTCGCAGTGCACGCCGGGAAGGCGGGTATCTTCTGTCGCGTGCATGCCATCTCTGGCGGGAAAGAATCTGGCAGAGGTGCTGTGGGCGGCGCAAGAGTGCCGACCGTGCCTTCTGTGCGGCTGTTGCGGCCATGGGTGGGCTTGCGGCGCAGTGCATGATCAAACCGAATCCTGGTCCGGACCATTCTCGTGGGAAGGTGCGCACTCCTGACAACGCCCTTTCACGACAACCCTGTTGGCTCCGCTCGCACGGCCCACCGGGGAAGGCGGCGGTCGAGCCGGAATTCGCCGGGGATTCGACGGCGGGCCGGAGGGGATGCCGGGGAACATCGCTTCAGAGTTCCGGTCGCCGCCCGTAGATTTTTGGCCATGAACAACACGAACACGCAGCTCAGCGTCCCTTCTTCGGCTCCGTCCCGCACCACGGCCGCCACGCCCGCCGCCGCAAACGCGGTCCTGCGGGTTCCGCCCGCGTCCCCCGCCGCGGCCGCCGCGTACTTCGGCGCGAGCCTCGCCTTCCACGCCGACGTGTCCGACGTGGCCTCGGCGCTCGCCGCGGACGCCGACCCGGGCTTCGTGGTCGTCGACACCCGCTCCACCGCCTCCTGGGACCAGGGACACGTCCCCGGCGCCCTCCACCTGCCGACCGCCCTCGTCCCCGAGCGGGCGGAGGCGCTCCTCGACAGGTCGGTGCCGGTCGTCACCTACTGCTGGGGCCCCGGCTGCAACGGCGCGACCCGCGCGGCGCTCGCCCTCGCCCGACTCGGCTTCCAGGTCAAGGAGATGCTCGGCGGCTTCGAGTACTGGGCGCGCGAGGGATTCGAGTTCGAGACGTGGGAGGGCCGCGAGCGGCGCGCCACCGATGCGCTCACCGCTCCGGTCGACGCCGAGGACTGCGGCTGTTGACCGCCCGACCCGGCGGGCCGGAAGAATTCACGTGCGCCACGGAGCCCCGGCCTCCACCATGGACAGTCATGCCACGACTGCCCTCACCCACGCCCGCCCAACTCCGCCGTGATCCGCTCCCGTTGCGTGGACGCACCGCCCTCGTCACCGGGGCCAGCCGACGCGGAGGCATCGGATACGCCGTCGCCCGGCGGCTCGCCGCGTACGGCGCCGGGGTCTACCTCCACCACCACGTCCCGCACGACGCGGCGATGCCCTGGGGCGCCGACCGGACGGAGGACGTCGTCGCCGGGGTCCGCGAGGCGCTCGGCGACCCGGACGCGCCGGTCGTCGCCGGGCCCGGCGACCTGACGGAGCCCGACGCGCCGGCCGATCTCATCGGGACGGCCGCCGCGGCGCTCGGCGGCCGTCTCGACATCCTCGTCGCCAACCACGCGCTGAGCGGCAGCGACGGATCGCTCCACGAGATCGACGCGGCCATGCTCGACGCGCACTGGGCGGTGGACACCCGCTCCGTGATCCTCCTCGTCCAGGCGTACGCACGGCTGCGCACGCAGTTGCCGGACCGCACCCCGGGCGGCCGCGTCATGATGATGACGTCCGGGCAGGACATCGCGGGCGGCATGCCGGACGAGATCGCGTACGGCCTGCAGAAGGGCGCCCTGGCCTCGGCGACCCGCTCGCTCGCCACCGCGCTGGCCGACCTCGCCACCACGGTGAACTGCGTCAACCCCGGCCCCGTGGACACGGACTACCTCCACGGCGACGCCTACGCGGAGGTCGAGTCCCACTTCCCGGCGGGCCGCTGGGGCATGCCGGACGACCCGGCCCGCCTCATCGCGTGGCTCGCCACGGACGAGGCGGAATGGATCACCGGTCAGGTCATCGACTCGGAAGGCGGCTGCCGACGCTGAGCCCCGCGCTCAGAGCCGGGACAGCTCCTCCACCAGGTCGTCCAGGCCCAGGGGGCCCTGCGACAGCGCGGCCATGTGCCACGCCTTGGCGTCGAACGCGGCACCGTGCCGCCGCCGCGCGTTCTCCCGGCCCAGCAGCCAGGCACGCTCGCCCAGCTTGTAGCCGATGGCCTGGCCCGGAATGGTGAGGTAGCGGGTCATCTCGCTCGCCACGTAGTCCGTGGGGCGGCTGCAGTGCGCGTCGTAGAACTCCTGGGCGAGGTCCGGCGTCCAGCGCTCACCGGGGCGGAAGGGGGAGTCCGCGGGGATCTCCAGCTCCAGGTGCATGCCGATGTCGACGATGACCCGCAGCGCGCGCATCATCTGCGCGTCGAGATAGCCGAGCCTGCGCTCGGGGTCGGTGAGGAAGCCGAGCTCGTCCATCAGCCGCTCCGCGTACAGCGCCCAGCCCTCGGCGTTGGCGCTGACGATGCCGACAGTGGCCTGGTAGCGGGACAGGTTCTCCGCCACGTGCGCCCACTGGGCGAGCTGGAGGTGGTGGCCCGGCACGCCCTCGTGGTACCAGGTGGAGACGAGGTCGTAGACCGGGAAGCGGGTCTCGCCCATCGTCGGCAGCCAGGTGCGGCCCGGCCGCGAGAAGTCCTCGGACGGACCGGTGTAGTAGGGGGCCGCCGCACCACCGGGCGGGGCGATGTGGGACTCCACCTTCCGCACGCGCTCGGCGAGTTCGAAGTGCGTGCCGTCCAGGGCGCCGATCGCCTCGTCCATCAGCTCCTGCAGCCAGACCCGGACCTCGTCCACGCCCTCGATGTGCGCACCGTGCTCGTCCAGGTGGGCGAGCGCCACCCACGGCGTGGCCGCGCCCGGCAGGATCTTCTCGGCCTCGGTCTTCATCTCGGCGAGCAGCCGGTGGAACTCCGACCAGCCGTACGCGTATGCCTCGTCGAGGTCCAGGTCGGTGCCGTTGCACTCGCGTGAGAGGCGGGCGTAGCGCTCGCGGCCCACGATGTCGGGGGCGCCCTCGATCGCGGGTGCGTAGACGTCCCGCATCCAGTCGCGCAGCGCCACGACCGACGCGGTGGCGGCCACGGCGGCGGCGTCCAGCTCGGTGCGCAGCGCGTCCGGTCCCGCGGCCGCGAAGGTCTCGAACCAGCCGCGCCCGCTCGGGTCGTCGCCGGTTTCCCCCGCCCACTCGGTGAGCTGTCCGATGAACGTGTCGGTGGGGCGCGGCGGCCCGAACAGCTTGCGCTCCAGGCCGAGTTCCAGCGAGGCCCGGTACCCTTCGAGTGCGGTCGGCACGGCGCGCAGCCGCTCGGCGATCGCGGCCCAGTCGTCCTCCGTGTCCATGGGGGACAAGGTGAAGATCTCCCGCACCTGATGCGGCATCGTGTGCAGATTGCCGACCGCGCGCAGCCCTTCGTCGGCCTCGTGCACGGCCAGCTGTGCGGTGAGCCGCTCGCGCAGCAGCCGTCCGCAGCGGCGCTCGGACTCGCTGTCCGCGCCGGGCCTGCGCTCCGCCTCGTCCAGCCGGGCCAGGGTCGTGCGCGCCAGCCGGGCGACGGCCTCCTGGCCCGCGGGGGAGGTGTCGGGGAGCCTGCGGTTGCTCTCCTCGACACCGAGGTAGGTGCCCGTGATGGGGTCGAGGGCGATGAGCTCGTCGACGTAGGCGTCGGCGACGGCGCGGGGCAGGGGGCCGGTGTTCGGATGCGGCTTCTCGGTGACTGACATGCGGACATCCTCGTACGCGCGACCGGTGCGCGTCACCATGATTCACTCGGCGGATCCTGCGCCGGGTCGGCCGCGGCGTCGGGCGGCAGCAGCGGGCCGCACGCCCACTGCTGGAAGATCAACCGGGTCTCGACGCGCGCCACTTCGCGCCGGGCGGTGAACTCGTCGAGGACGAGCCGCTGCAGGTCCGCGGGCCCGGCGACCGCCACGTGCACCAGAAAGTCCTCGGGGCCCGTGAGATGGAAGAGCGAGAGCGACTCGGGCAGGGCCCTGACGCGCTCCACGAAGGGGCCGACGAGATCCCTTCGGTGCGGCCGGACCTGCACGGAGAGGAGCGCTTCGAGCCCGCGGCCGAGCTTCGCCGGGTCGAGCCTCAGCTGGTGTCCGAGAATCACCCCGGAACGCCGCAGCCGCGTCACCCGGTCGAGACACGTGGACGGCGCGACCCCGACCTGCGCCGCCAGGTCCCGATAAGTGGTCCGGGCATCGTTCTGCAGCACGCGCAATATGTGGAGATCCACCGGGTCCAGTGCGACAGAATCGGCCATCGGCCGAACGTAGCACGGGGTGCGGGCCCAAGGCCCGGGGTGTTGTTCAGCCTGTGCGGCATGGAAGCGAACACCGGGACAGCGCCGCACACACCCTCCGTCGGCAGCACCCCTCCCTCGCGCGCCCTGGCCACCGAAGCGGTGCACGCGGGGCGGGACGATCTGGCCGAACTGGGCCTGCACGCCCCGCCGATCGACCTCTCCACGACCTACCCCTCCCGCGACAGCCGGGCCGAGGCCGCCCGCATCGACGCCTTCGCCGCCGAAGGGATCGTCGACGACGGGCCGCCGGTCTACGCCCGGCTCGGCAACCCGACCGTCGCCCGCTTCGAGACCGCCCTCGCCCGCCTCGAAGGCACCGAGAGCGCGGTCGCCTTCGCGAGCGGCATGGCGGCGCTGACCGCGGTGCTTCTCGTACGGGGATCCGCGCGCCTGCGCCACGTCGTGGCCGTCCGGCCGCTGTACGGCTGCAGCGACCACCTGCTCACCGCGGGGCTCGTCGGCACCGAGGTGACCTGGGTGGACCCGGACGGCATCGCCGACGCCATCCGTCCCGACACCGGACTGGTGATGGTCGAGTCGCCCGCCAACCCGACCCTCGCCGAACTGGACCTGGCCGAGGTGGCCCGCGCGTGCGGCACGGTGCCGTTGCTCGCGGACAACACCTTCGCGACACCCGTGCTGCAGCGGCCCGCCGAGAGCGGCGCCCGTCTGGTGCTGCACAGCGCCACCAAGTACCTGGGCGGGCACGGCGACGTCCTCGGCGGGGTCGTCGCGTGCGACGAGGAGCTCGCGCGTGGCCTGCGCCAGGTCCGGTTCGCCACCGGCGGGGTGCTGCATCCGCTCGCCGGATACCTGCTGCTGCGCGGCCTGTCCACCCTCCCGGTCCGGGTGCGCGCGGCCTCGGCGAACGCGGCGGAACTGGCCCGCCGCCTCGCCGCCGACCCGCGCGTGGACCGGGTCCACTATCCGCGGATGGGCGGCGCCATGGTCGCCTTCGAGGTGCACGGCGACCCGCACGGGGTGATCGCCGGTGTACGGCTGATCACCCCGGCGGTCAGCCTCGGCAGCGTCGACTCGCTCATCCAGCACCCGGCGTCGATCAGCCACCGCGTGGTGGACGTGACGGACCGGCGCTCGGCAGGGGTGAGTGACCGGCTGCTGCGCATGTCGTGCGGTCTCGAGGACGTCGAGGACCTCTGGCACGACCTGGACCGGGCGCTGGGCCCCGTGCCGGTCACCGTTTCGGCCCCGGCGGCCGTAGGGACCGTCAGCGCTGTGCCCGCTGCGGATGTTCGGGGCGGTCTTCGGGACGCCGCGCGTGGTCGTACGGCAGCCGCGAACTGACCGGTGTCGCGTCGAGGCGGGCCGTGATCACCAGCGTGCCCTCCTCGATCTGGTAATCGAGCGGCAGACCGAGCCCGCGCATCGCGGCCACCATTCCGGTGTTGGACGCCTGCGTCACCGCGTACACGCTCTCGCAGCCCGCCTCGACCGCCATCGTCACCAGGCGGCCGAGCAGCTGGCTGCCGATGCCGCGGCGCTGCCACTCGTCCTCGACGAGCAGCGCGACCTCGGTCTCGTCGCCGTCCCAGAGGAGATGGCCGATGCCGACGATCCGCCCGGACGCGGTGCGCACCGCGAGGGTGCGCCCGAACCGGGGGCTCAGGAGGTGGTTGAGGTAGCGGTCGGCGTCGTGCACCGGGCCGTGGTACCGCTTGTCCAGGGTGCGGGGCGAGCAGCGCTCATGCATGGCCTTGGCGGCCTCGACGTCGGAGGTGTCGGCCCGCCGCACGGTGATGGAGTTGCCCTCGGGAAGCGTCAGGACGTCCTGGCTGTGCGGGATGCGCGGGCCGAGCCGCGTGTCGAGCTCCACGAGGGCCCGCGCGCGGGCGAACTCC
>NZ_LIPN01000183.1 GCF_001418325.1 Streptomyces atriruber
GGGATGCGGTACTGCTCGGGGGCGGCGGCCGGGTCGGCGTCTGTGGCCGTCGTCGGCTCGGGGCCGGTCGTCCGGTGAGCCGCGGGCGCGGGCTCGGGGGCCGCCGCAGGCTCGGTGGCGGTCGGTGGGACCGGGGCGTCCGGGCCCGTACTGGTCGCGGCGGCCAGCGCCTCGGCGAGTCCGCCGAGCTCCACGTGCACCACGGCCACCGGCTTCGCCGGGCACCCTGCCGCCGCGGCCCGCAGCTCCGTGGCCAGCGTCTCGGGGTCGGTCGTGGCGCCGTCCTCCCCCACCCACGGGATCGCGTTGACGATCACCGCGTCGCAGCCGCCGTCCGACAGCGCCTCGGCGAGTGCGGTGCGGAAGTCCGCCGGGGTGGCCCCGGTCGTGAGGTCGCGCGGCCGCAGCGGCCGCAGTCCGTCGGCGACGCACGCGTCGTACGTGAGGAGGCCGAGGGACTCGGAGTTCCCGAGGATGCCCACCCGGGGCCCGGACGGCAGCGGCTGCCCGGCGAGCAGCAGCCCCGCGTCGACCATCTCCGTGACGGTGTCGACGCGGATCACGCCCGCCTGCCGCAGCAGCGCCGAGACCGTCGCGTGCGGCAGCCGGGTCGCCTGCACGGCGTGGCCGGTCGGCGTGATGCCGCTGTGCCGGGCGCCCTGGACGACGACCAGCGGCTTGGCGGTCGCCGAACGCCGCGCTAGGCGGGTGAACTTGCGCGGGTTGCCGATCGTCTCCAGGTACATCAGCGTGACGTCGGTGTCCGGGTCCTCGAACCAGTACTGGAGGAGGTCGTTGCCGGACACGTCCGCGCGGTTGCCCGATCCGACGAACGTGGACAGTCCCGCGCCCCGCCGGTGCAGGCCGGACAGCAGGGCGATGCCGATCGCGCCGGACTGGGTGAACAGACCGATCCGCCCCCGCGCGGGCGACTGCGGGGCGAGCGAGGCGTTGAGCCGCGTCTCCGGAGAGGTGTTGATGACGCCGAAGGCGTTGGGGCCGATGATGCGCATCCCGTAGGACCGGGCCTGGCGCACCAGTTCGCGCTGCCGCTCGCGCCCCTCGTCACCGCTCTCGCCGTACCCCGCGGACAGCACCACGAGGCCGCGCACCCCGCGCTCCCCGCACTCGGCGACCGCCTGGGGGACGCGATCGGCGGGCACGGCGATCACCGCGAGGTCCACGGGCTCCTCGATGGCCGTGACGGAGCGGTGCGCGGGCACCCCGTCGATGTCGGCGCCCTTGCCCTCTTCGCCGTACTCCTCGTAGGCACTGTTCACCGCGTACAGGCGTCCGGTGAAACCGGACTCCCGGAGGTTGCTCAGCACGCTGCGGCCCACCCCGCCGGGGGCCCGGCCCACCCCGATCACCGCGACCGAGCCCGGCGTGAGGAGCCGCTGCACGGACCGCCCCTCGGCGCGCTGTTCGCGGGCGCGCTGCACGGCGAGCGAGCGGTCGGTGGGCTCCAGGTCGAATTCGAGGCGGACGACACCGTCCTCGAAGCTGCGCTTCTGCTGGTAGCCCGCGTCGGTGAACACCTTGATCATCTTGCTGTTGGCGGGCAGCACCTCGGCGGCGAAGCGGCGGATGCCGCGCTCCCTGGCGACGGCCGCGATGTGTTCCAGGAGCGTGGAGGCGACGCCCCTGCCCTGGTGGGCGTCCTGCACGAGGAAGGCGACCTCGGCCTCGTCGGCGGGCGCGCTGGCGGCCATGCCGCGCTCGTCGATGCGGTCGTAGCGCACGGTGGCGATGAACTCGCCGCCCACGGTGGCCGCGAGTCCCACCCGGTCCACCTGGTCGTGGTGGGTGAAGCGGTGCACGTCCTTGGCGGACAGCCGGGGGTAGGGCGCGAAGAAGCGGTAGTACTTCGACTCGTCCGAGACCTGTTCGTAGAAGCTGACCAGGCGGTCCGCGTCCTCGGCCGTGATGGGCCTGATGCGGGCGGTGCCTCCGTCGCGCAGCACCACGTCGGCTTCCCAGTGCGACGGGTAGTCGTGCCGATCCTGCTGATCCGACGGGGTCTGCATGGGGCCAGGGTACGGGTCGCGCGGCCGCCCGGGCCGGGGCAGGCTAGGACGGGTCGAACGGCGCCCCGGGCCGGGACCTCCGTCCGGCAGAGCACCCACGACGGCATGAGACACTGGTCTAGACAAGTGTGAGACACCTGGAAGGGCAGCAACACATGGCTGAGCGCCGCGTCAACGTCGGCTGGGCCGAGGGCCTTCACGCCCGACCCGCCTCCATCTTCGTCCGCGCGGCCACGGCCGCCGGCGTCCCCGTGACGATCGCCAAGGCCGACGGCAACCCGGTCAACGCCGCTTCGATGCTCGCGGTGCTCGGTCTGGGCGCCCAGGGCGGCGAAGAGATCGTGCTCGCCTCCGACGCCGAGGGTGCCGACGCCGCCCTCGACCGTCTGGCGAAGCTGGTCGCCGAGGGGCTCGAAGAGCTTCCGGAGACGGTCTAGGACACGTTCCCGGCATTACGTCAATGGGGTCACCCGGAATTCCGGGTGACCCCATTGACGTATGCGCTCGACATTTCATGCACGCCGTCGAGCCCCACGGAATTTCCACTAATTGATCGCGAGACGATCCTTCATCGCCGGGCGACGCCCTCATCGGGGGGACGACGCCTCTCTGCATACGACTTGTATACGGCGCCTCCGTTAATTCCGGAGACTCACCGTGTTTACGGGATGTTGCGAATCCCTCACGCGGCCGCCCCGGCGCGCGGGGCGCAACCGGTGGGCCGTGCGCGCCCGCTCGACGTGCGCCGCGGTGAGCGTCCTCGCCCGTTCCGCGTCCCGGCGGGCGACCGCGTCGGCGATCGCCGCGTGCTCGGACCAGGAATCGTCCGACGCCGCCGAGGGCTCGACGACGTACATCCAGGCGATCTTGTGCCGGAGCGGGGTGAGCAGCGCCGTGAGGCCCGGGCTGCCGGACGCCTGGGCGAGCGTCTCGTGGAACCAGCCGCCCAACGAGCGCAGATCCTCCCCACGGCCGCTCCTGGAGCGCTCCTGGCCCAGCCTGACGAGTCCGCGCAGGACCTTCAGGTGCGCCTCCGTGCGGCGCTGCGCGGCGCGTGCCGCCGCGAGCGGCTCGAGGAGCGTGCGGACCTCCAGGAGGTCCGCGGCCTCCTGTTCCGTCGGCTCGGCGACGCACGCACCCGCGTGCCTGCGGGTGACGACGAAGCCCTCGGCCTCCAGCGTGCGCAGGGCCTCGCGCACCGGGACGCGGGAGACGCCGTAGCGCCGCGCGAGGAGTTCCTCGGTCAGCCTGCCGCCCCTCTCATGTACACCGGCGACTATGTCGTCCCGAATGGCCGTGCATACCGAGTGCGCGGGAACGCGCATGACCGGACCTCCGCCTTAATCCCCGCGACACGCGGTCGACCGACGCTCGTTCCGTGACTCTATTGCAGAGCGCCGGAATTTCCGACGGCGGGCCGAAATCCATGGATATCTTTTGGCCAAGAACGCCGAAAGCCCCGGCTCGGGAGGAGCCGGGGCTTTCGGTGAAGTCCGCGGGGTCGTCCGCGTCGGTCGTCCGTCTCGGATCAGACGTTGACGCCGTGCGAGCGCAGGTACGAGACCGGGTCGATGTCCGAGCCGTACTGCTCGCCGGTGCGGGCCTCGAAGTGGAGGTGCGGGCCGCTGGAGTTGCCGGTGGAACCGGAGAGACCGATCTGCTGGCCCGGGGTGACCGTCTGGCCGACGGTGACGCTGAGGGACGACATGTGGCCGTACTGGGTGTACGTGCCGTCGTTCATCTTGATGACCACGTTGTTGCCGTAGGCGCCGCCCCAGCCGGCCTCGACGACGGTGCCGGAGCCGACCGCGTGGACCGTGGTGCCGGACGCGGCGTGGAAGTCGACACCCGTGTGGCTGCCGGAGGACCACATGGCGCCGCCGGTCTGGTAGCCCGTGGAGACGTACGAGCCGGAGATCGGGGAGACGTAGGTGTTCAGGCGCTTGCGCTCGGCCTCGCGGGCGGCGCGCTCCTTGGCCTCGCGCTCCTTCTTGGCCTTCGCCTTGGCCTCGGCCTCGGCCTTGCGCTTCTCCTCGGCGGCCTTCTTCTTGGCTGCCTCTTCGGCCTTCTTGGCGGCAGCGGCGTCGTCGGCGGCCTGGCGCTGCGCGGCGGCCTGCGCGTCGACGCTCTCGGCGAGCGAGTCGCCGACGGATATCGCCTGGGTGAGACCGGTGTGCTCCACGGCCGCTTCGTCGGCGGCGGCGAGCGCGGGGGCGGCAAGGCCTCCGATGACACCGGTGGTGGTGAGCGCCGCGACACCTGCGACGTTCGCGGTGGTCCGCGTGATGCGACTCGGACGACGGTGCTTCCCGGTGGCACGGGTGAACGCCATGTGGCGGGTGTTCCTTTCCTTCCCTCTCGCCTACCGGGTTAGCTGACGGGTTCGGAGCAGGAAGGTCTCCTACGGGCCCCTCGCCTCGCGGCAAGGTGCCCGATTCACCCCAGGGGACATGTGGGTCCCCGGCTCCCCTGGCTCGCGCCGTACGGGGACTCGGCGATGACTGTCCGGTGCCGCGGATGCGGCGTACTGCGCGACGAACAGCCGGGTCGACGCTAAACGGGGCGTCTTTCAATCGACAAACAGAACGCGACTTTTGTAGCGCACGCCACACGGCAGACAGGCAACCTCCGTATGAATCCGGACATATGAGGACCCCGGTGGCCGAAGCGGTCACCGGGGTCCCGACATGTCCTGACTGTGGCTCAGCGCCGACGCCACCCGTCACTCAGCCGGTGACGACACTCACTTCACCGATCCCGAGCGCCCTGACGGGCTCCTCGATCTGCGCGGCGTCCCCGACGAGGACCGTCACCAGGCGGTCCTCCGGGAAGGCGTTCACGACGGCAGCAGTGGCCTCCACGGTGCCGGTGGCGGCCAGCTGTCGGTACAGCTGCGCCTGGAAGTCGTCCGGCAGGTTCTGCTCGACCTGGTCGGCGAGGGTGGCCGCTACGGAGGCGGCCATCTCGTACTTGAGCGGGGCCACGCCCACCAGGTTCTGCACCGCCACGTCGCGCTCGGCGTCGGTGAGCCCCTCGGCGGCCAGGGTCCGCAGCACCTTCCAGAGGTCGTCCAGCGCCGGGCCCGTGTTCGGGGTGTCCACGGAGCCGCTGATGGCGAGCATCGCGGCGCCCGTCCCGTCCGGGGCGGAGCGCAGCACTTGGCCGAACGCCCTTACGCCGTAGGTGTATCCCTTCTCCTCGCGCAGGACACGGTCCAGGCGGGAGGTGAGGGTGCCGCCCAGGCAGTACGTGCCGAGGACCTGGGCGGGCCACACGCGGTCGTGCCGGTCGGCGCCGACCCGGCCGATCAGCAGCTGCGTCTGGACCGCTCCGGGGCGGTCCACGATGACGACGCGGCCGCGGTCGTCGGCGGTCACCGGCGGCACGGGGCGCGACTCGCCCGCGGAGCCGGTCCAGGCGCCGACGGTGTCCGCGAGGACGGCGTCCAGGTCGGTGCCCACCAGGTCGCCGACCACGACCAGGGTGGCCGTCGCGGGGCGGACGAACTTCTCGTAGAAGGCACGCACCGCCGCCGAGTCGATGGCCGTGACCGTCTCCTCGGTGCCCTGCCGCGGGCGCGACATGCGCGAGGTCGGCGGGAAGAGCTGCCTGGAGAGCTCCTTGGCGGCGCGGCGCGCCGGGTTGGCGGCCTCGTGCGGGATCTCGTCCAGGCGGTTGCGTACGAGCCGTTCGATCTCGCTGTCCGCGAAGGCGGGGGCCCGCAGGGCGTCGGCGAGCAGGCCGAGCGCCTTCGGGAGCCGGGAGACCGGGACCTCCAGGGAGACCCGCACGCCCGGGTGGTCGGCGTGCGCGTCGAGCGTCGCGCCGCAGCGGTCGAGCTCGGCGGCGAACTCCTCCGCGGAGTGCTTGTCGGTGCCTTCGTTGAAGGCACGCGCCATGATGGTGGCGACGCCGTCCAGGCCCTCCGGCTCCGCGTCCAGGGGCGCTTCGAGGTGGATCTCGACGGCGACGACCTGCTGGCCGGGGCGGTTGCAGCGCAGGACGGTGAGGCCGTTGGGCAGCGTGCCGCGCTCGGGGGCCGGGAAGGCCCAGGGCTTGGCCGTACCTGCCTGGGGCTGGGGGTGGAACTGCATCGTCGCGGCCTCGGTCACTTCGCCGCCTCCTCTTCTTCCTCGGCGTCGTCCGCGGCCTCCTCGGCCCCTTCCACGGGCTCGTACACGAGCACCGCGCGGTTGTCCGGGCGCAGGCGGGCCGCTGCGACCTCCTGGACCTCTTCCGCGGTGATGTCGAGGACGCGCTGGACGGCCGTGAGGGCGAGCTGCGGGTCGCCGAACAGGACCGCGAACCTGCACAGTTCGTCGGCGCGGCCCGCGACCGTGCCGAGCCGGTCGAGCCACTCGCGCTCCAGCTGGGCCTGGGCGCGCTCCATCTCCTCCGGAGTGGGGCCTTCCGCCGCGAAGCGGGCCAGCTCCTCGTCAACGGCGGCCTCGATGACGGGCACCTCGACGTCGCCCGACGTCTTCACGTCGAGCCAGCCGAGCGAGGGCGCCCCCGCGAGGCGCAGCAGACCGAAGCCCGCGGCGACCGCGGTGCGGTCCCTGCGCACGAGCCGGTTGTAGAGCCGGGAGGACTCGCCGCTGCCGAGCACGGTGAGGGCGAGGTCGGCCGCGTCGCACGCGCGCGTGCCGTCCTCCGGGAGGCGGTAGGCGGCCATCAGGGCGCGGGCCGGGACCTCCTCCTCGATGACCTCGCGCAGCTCCTTGCCGATGCGCTCGGGCAGCGAGCCGTCGCGCGGCGGCTGCTTGCCGTCGTGCCCGGGGATCGATCCGAAGTACTTCTCGACCCAGGCCAGCGTCTGCTCCGGGTCGATGTCGCCGACGACCGAGATGACCGCGTTGTTGGGCGCGTAGTACGTCCGGAAGAACGCGCGCGCATCCTCCAGGGTGGCCGCGTCCAGGTCGGCCATGGAGCCGATCGGCGTGTGGTGGTAGGGGTGGCCCTCCGGGTACGAGAGGGCGGTCAGCTTTTCGAACGCCGTGCCGTACGGAACGTTGTCGTAGCGCTGGCGGCGCTCGTTCTTGACGACGTCGCGCTGGTTCTCCATCGACTCGTCGTCGAGCGCGGAGAGCAGCGAGCCCATCCGGTCGGCCTCGAGCCAGAGGGCCAGCTCCAACTGGTGGGCGGGCATGGTCTCGAAATAGTTGGTGCGCTCGAAGCTCGTCGTGCCGTTGAGCGAACCGCCCGCTCCCTGGACCAGCTCGAAGTGGCCATTGCCGTGCACCTGCTTCGAACCCTGGAACATCAGGTGCTCGAAGAGGTGAGCAAGGCCGGTACGCCCCTTGACCTCGTGGCGCGAGCCGACGTCGTACCAGAGGCAGACCGCGGCGACCGGGGTCAGGTGGTCCTCGGAGAGCACCACGCGCAGGCCGTTGGCCAGCCGGTGCTCGGTCGCTGTCAGGCCGCCGGAGCCGGCCTCGGCTGTGGCCGTGTGACCCATGGGCATGTACGTCCCTTCGATCGCTGGATCATCGCTGGATCAGAACAATTGCTGCCAGTCCTGCCACTGTATGCAAGCGTGTCAGCACCTGACGAAGTTCCCGCTCCGCCCTCGGCGTAGTCGCGTGCGACACCGCCGGTGCACGGGTCGTGGTCGGCGTTGTCAGTGGGACAGTCCACAATGGTCGGCGTCAGAACCCGCACTTGCTTGGTGAAGGAGCCGCAGCAGCGATGGCCCGCCGCAGCACGAAGACCCCGCCGCCCGACGAGTCGTACGAGGAGAAGATCCTCGACATCGACGTCGTCGACGAGATGCAGGGCTCCTTCCTCGAGTACGCGTATTCGGTCATCTACTCCCGCGCCCTGCCGGACGCCCGCGACGGCATGAAGCCGGTGCACCGCAGGATCGTGTACCAGATGAACGAGATGGGCCTGCGCCCCGACCGCGGCTATGTGAAGTGTGCCCGTGTCGTCGGCGAGGTCATGGGTAAGTTGCACCCGCACGGCGACGCGTCGATCTACGACGCGTTGGTGCGCATGGCCCAGCCCTTCTCGATGCGCCTCCCGCTGGTGGACGGCCACGGCAACTTCGGTTCGCTCGGCAACGACGACCCGCCGGCCGCCATGCGGTACACCGAGTGCAAGATGGCCGACGCCACCTCCCTGATGACGGAGTCGATCGACGAGAACACCGTCGACTTCGAGCCGAACTACGACGGCCAGGAGATGGAGCCGTCCGCCCTCCCGGCGGCATATCCGAACCTCCTGGTCAACGGCGCGTCGGGCATCGCCGTCGGCATGGCGACGAACATGCCGCCGCACAACCTCGGCGAGGTCATCGCCGCCGCCCGCCACCTCATCAAGCACCCGGGGGCGGACCTCGAGACGCTGATGAAGTACGTGCCGGGTCCGGACCTGCCCACGGGCGGCCGGATCGTCGGGCTGAACGGCATCAAGGATGCGTACGAATCGGGCCGCGGCACCTTCAAGACCCGCGCGACGGTCTCCGTGGAGAACGTGACGGCGCGCCGCAAGGGCCTCGTCGTCACGGAACTGCCCTTCACCGTCGGCCCCGAGAAGGTCATCTCCAAGATCAAGGACCTGGTCGGCTCGAAGAAGCTGCAGGGCATCGCCGACGTCAAGGACCTCACCGACCGTGCGCACGGCCTGCGCCTGGTCATCGAGATCAAGAACGGCTTCGTCCCCGAGGCCGTCCTGGAGCAGCTCTACAAACTGACGCCGATGGAGGAGTCCTTCGGCATCAACAACGTGGCGCTGGTGGACGGCCAGCCCCTCACCCTCGGCCTCAAGGAGCTCCTGGAGGTCTATCTCGACCACCGGTTCACCGTGGTGCGCCGCCGCAGCGAGTTCCGCCGCGGCAAGAAGCGCGACCGCCTGCACCTGGTCGAGGGCCTCCTGGTGGCCCTCCTGGACATCGACGAGGTCATCCGCCTCATCCGCTCCAGCGAGAACTCCGCGCAGGCCAAGGAGCGCCTGATCGAGCGCTTCTCGCTCAGCGACGTCCAGACGCAGTACATCCTGGACACGCCGCTGCGCCGGCTCACCAAGTTCGACCGCATCGAGCTGGAGTCCGAGCGCGACAAGCTCAACGGCGAGATCGACGAGCTGACCGGCATCCTGGAGTCGGACGCGGAGCTGCGCAAGCTGGTCTCCGCGGAACTGGCCGCCGTCGCCAAGAAGTTCGGCACCGACCGGCGCACGGTGCTCCTGGAGTCCTCCGGCGCCCCGGCCGCCGCCCCGATCTCGCTGCAGGTGGCCGACGACCCGTGCCGGGTCCTGCTGTCGTCGACGGGCCTGCTGGCCCGCACGGCCAACGGCGAGCCGTTCGCCGAGAGCGACACCAAGCGCGTGAAGCACGACGTGATCGTCTCGGCGGTGCCGGCGACCGCGCGCGGCGAGGTGGGTGCGGTCACGTCCGACGGGCGGCTGTTGCGCCTCTCCGTAGTGGACCTTCCGCAGCTGCCGGAGACGGCGAGCGCGCCCAACCTCTCCGGAGGGGCGCCCGTCTCGGAGCTGCTGTCCCTGGAGAAGGACGAGAAGCTGATCTGCCTGATGACGCTCGACGAGTCCTCACCGGGCCTCGCGCTCGGCACCGAGCAGGGCGTCGTCAAGCGCGTGGTCCCCGACTATCCCTCCCACAAGGAGGAGTTGGAGGTCATCACGCTCAAGGACGGCGACCGGATCGTCGGCGCGGCCGAGCTGCGCACCGGCGAGGAGGACCTCGTCTTCATCACGGACGACGCCCAGCTCCTGCGCTACCAGGCGTCGCAGGTCCGCCCGCAGGGCCGTCCGGCGGGCGGCATGGCGGGCGTCAAGCTCGCCGACGGGGCGAAGGTCATCTCCTTCGCCGCGGTGGACCCGGCGGCGGACGCGGTCGTCTTCACGGTGGCGGGTTCGCGCGGCACCCTCGACGACTCGGTGCAGACGACGGCCAAGCTCACCCCCTTCGACCAGTACCCGCGCAAGGGGCGTGCCACGGGTGGCGTGCGCGTCCAGCGGTTCCTGAAGGGCGAGGACTGCCTGAGCTTCGCCTGGGCGGGGCCGACGCCGCCGCACGCGGCCCAGCGCAACGGCACGCCGGCCGAGCTGCCGGAGATGGATCCGCGCCGCGACGGTTCGGGCGTCTCGCTCAAGAAGCCGGTGGCGGCGGTGGCGGGACCCGCGTAGTCGCGGGACCCGGGGCCGTCGCGGCTTCGGCTACTCCATGCGGGAGCCGGACTCCTCGTCCGGCTCCCGGACGTACCTCAGTACGCCCCACATGCCCTGCTCGTCGGCCTGTGGGGCGTACTCACGGCAGGCCTCCAACTCCTTCTCCAGAGTCGATACGTCGACACCCGAGCCGATGAGCACGAGCTGGGTCAGCCGCGGCTCGCCCGGAGCCCACGGCTCCGGGTAGAAGCGCAGGAACCGCCCCACGGCGTGCACCTCGTACCGGTTCCGCGGATCGGCGGCACCGAAATCGACGTACCCCTTGATGCGGTAGAGCCCCTCGGGCCGGCTGTCGAGCAGGGCCATCAAAGGACGCGGCCCCATGGGCGCTTCGGAGGTGAAGGCGAGGCTTTCGTAGGCGGCGTGCAGGTGGTCGTGGTGTGCGCAGCGGCCGTCCGCGCAGGCCTCGGTCTCCGAGTGGCCGTCCTCGCCCAGAACGTGGTCGTCCTCGCGCAGATCGTCGAAGGAGAGCTGTCCCACCCGCTCCCCCACGGGCGCGCGGTCGAAGAACAGCTCCACGTCGACACGGCCGTAGGAGGCGGCGACGACGGCCGCGCGTCCGGCGAGCCCGCGGACGGCCCGCACGACGCGCTCGCGCTCCTCGGCGGGCACCCGGTCGGCCTTGTTGACCACGACGAGGTCGGCGATGCCGAGGTGCCGGTCCACCTCGGGGTGGCGCTCCCTGGTGGCATCGAACTCGGCGGCGTCCACCACCTCGACGAGCCCCCCGTACACGATGTGCGGGTTCTCGCTGGCCAGCAGCATCTTCACGAGCTCCTGCGGCTCGGCGAGCCCGCTCGCCTCGATGACGATGACGTCGATCCCGGCGGCGGGCCGGGCGAGCCGCTCCAGGTACTCGTCCAGCTCACTGGCGTCCACGGCACAGCACAGACAGCCGTTGCCGAGGGAGACGGTCGAGTCGCCGAGCTGCCCGGCGACCGACATGGCATCGATCTCGATCGAACCGAAATCGTTGACGATCGCCCCGATCCGGCTGCCGCCGCTGCGGTGCAACAGATGGTTGAGCAGGGTCGTCTTGCCCGAGCCGAGGAATCCGGCGAGGACGACGACCGGGATCTGCTGCTTGTTCAACGCGGACCTCTCGTGTCGACGCTGGTACGGACCGCTGCGGATCCCGTACGACGAATGAAGACGGGGCCAGGATAGGCACGCGTAGTGGGCCCGTGGAGTGAACGATTGTTAGCGGCGCTCGCGGGGCACACGTTAGGCACGGCGCAGGGATGTCGGGCCACCACTTCCTTCCGTGCGCCTCCTCTCCGCCTCCCCGCCGATCAGAGCCGCTCGGCACCCTGGGAGACGGCAAGCGCACCGCCCACCGCTCGCCGGTCTGCTCCCTGTCGACCCGCATCCGACGACCGGCAGACGGTCGCCCGAATCGGGGGTTGACATGTTCACAAAGATGCACGCGGCAGAAATGCTGCGCTGCGTTGTCACAGCAGGGCTTGGCATCGCCGCGGGGGCCGTCGCCACCTCGGCGGCACAGCGACGCACCTTCGACGCGCTCGATGCGCGGCTCAAGTGCCTGGAACGGACAACGCAGGCCCAGCGTCACACGAATCTGACCTACCAGCAGCGCCTGCACTGGGAGTTGCTGAGCAAGGCCATGGACGACGCCGACCTCGCCGAGGTCCTCGACGCCTACGGAGAGGGCGTCTCCACCAAGCGGCAACGGCAGTACCTCTACGCCAACGCCATGTACACCAACATGGTGCTCAACTACCGCATCGGCAACTTCACCCGGGACCAGTTCTACGGTTACGCCCGCGGCATGCTCCAGAATCCGATCGTCCGGGAGTACTGGCACGCCACCCAGCCGCATCGGGCAACGCTGGACAGCACCACTGAGGAGGCCCAACTGGGCCTGATGGTCGACGACCTCCTGCATCAATTGGAGGAGGCGGACATCGACGAATGGTGGGTGGTCGGCGAGCCGCCGCCCGCCTGAGCCGCCCCCGGGGCCCACTCGCCCCGCGCGTCCGGGCGCACTTGTCCCGCACGTCGGGGCGCACTTGGCCCGCGCATCGGCACCCACTCAACCCGCACATCGGGGGGCACTTGATCCACATGAGGGACATCGGGTTCGTCTCGGAAACGAAGCCCGTAACCAAATTTGGCACCGTGGCGTTTTGCAGTGCCAGACGGTGAACGCCAGCCTTCACGCGCGCGAGATTTCACCACCACAAGAGCGCCGGTGTTCACCGCGGCTGTCTGCGAGCCCTACCTCTCCAGGTCGGTCTCCCGACGCGGCCCCAGGTCCGTCGGCCGCGAGATCAAAGGGAAACGACAGTGAGCCGAATCATCCGTCGCATCGGGGCTTCTCCTCTCTCTCGAGGCTGTGCGACAGGCCAGAACTGTCCCGACATCTTCGAGCTGTCCGACGGAAGTTTCGCTGTCATCGGAACCGACGCCACAGCAAAGCTGGACGCCGACCTCCCTGCTGACGCCTCGCGCGCCGACTACGAGCGCATCGTCACGATCTCGCGCGAGACCCTCATCCGGGCCAAGGCGGATATCCCGGACGCCTGACGGCTCAGGCAGCACGCACAGCAGTCGTAGCAGCCACAGCAGTCGCACTCGTCCACACCAGGGCGCCGACGCCCGTACGCGTCGGCGCCCTGGTGCCGTCCGGATCAGTCGTGCGCAGGTGTCTCCGGCGCAGGTACCGGCACCGGAGGCGCCGCCCCCACATACCGCGCGGCCGGCCGAATGATCTTCGAGTCGCGCGCCTGTTCCAGGATGTTGGCGCTCCAGCCGATCACCCGTGCCGACGCGAACGTCGGCGTGAACATCTCCCGGGGCAAGCCGCACAGTTCCATGACCACGCCCGCGTAGAACTCCACGTTCGTGTGCAGTTCGCGGCCCGGCTTCAGCTCCGCCAGGATCGCCTCGACCTGCCGTTCGACCTCGACCGCGAACTCCACCATGTCTCCGCCGAACTGCTGCGCGATGCCTCGCAGCATGCGTGAGCGTGGGTCCTCGGTGCGGTAGACGGGGTGGCCGAAGCCCATGATGCGGTCCCCCGCGAGGACCCGTTCGCGGATCCAGCCGTCGATGCGGTCGCGAGTGCCGATCGCGTCGAGCGTGTCGAGGGCCCGGCTCGGCGCGCCTCCGTGCAGCGGACCCGACAGCGCGCCGACCGCGCCGACCAGACAGGCCGCCACGTCCGCACCCGTCGAGGTGATGACCCGGGCAGTGAACGTTGACGCGTTGAACCCGTGATCAATGGTTGAGATCAAGTACTGCTCGATAGCCCGGGTGCGAGCGGCGTCCGGCTCCGAACCCGTGAGCATGTAGAGGTAGTTGGCGGCGTACGACAGGTCGTCGCGCGGCTCGACCGGGTCGAGGCCCTGACCGAGCCGGTACAGCGCGGTGAGCAGCGTCGGCACCACGGCGGACGCGGCCAGGGCGTCCGCGCGGCGCCGGTCTTCGTCGATGTCGTACACCGGGCGGAAGCCCTTCGACGCCCCGAAGAGCGAGAGGGCGGTGCGCAGCCCGGAGAGCGGGCCCGACAGCACACTGGCGCGGGCTATGGCGGGCAGCGCCTCGCGCACCTCCGCGGGCAGCCGGCGCAGTGACGCGGCCTGCGCGGCGAAGGCGGCACTCTGCTCGGCGTCGGGCAGCCCGCCGTGGAACATCAGGTGCCACACGTCCTCGAAGCCGCGGTTCTGCGCGAGCTCGACGGCCGAGTACTGGCGGTAGTGGTAGAAGCCCTCGTACCCCCTGACGTCTCCGATTTCTGTCTCGGTGACGACGACGCCCGCGAGTCCTCGTGGGACCTTCACGGGTTCCGTGGGGGCGGCAGCGGAGCCATTGATCGACATGTTCTTCCTCGACTTCCTCCCTGGACTTGATTCGACTGTCCATGCTTGACTGAGATGTTGTCAATATTGATTCAATCAATGCCCATGTGCAGGCATCGGGATGCGGATACGGTGACGCCTATGACGGATCAAGGAACCGCGCACGAAAGTCGGCGGCTCAGCACCAAGGAAGCCGCCGAACTGCTCGGCGTGAAGCCCGAGACCGTGTACGCGTACGTGAGCCGTGGCCAGCTCAGCAGCCGCCGCGGCGCGGGCTCGCGGGGCAGCACCTTCGACGCGAAGGAGGTCGAGGCGCTGGCCCGCAGGAACAGGCGGGAACCCGCGGCACCGACCACGGCCAACGAGCTCTCCGTACGCACCCGCATCACGCTCATCGACAAGGATCACTACTACTTCCGCGGTGTCGACGCCACGGAGCTCGCGCTGAACCACTCCTACGAAGAGGTCGCCGAGTGGCTGTGGACCGGCGTCCTGCGGCCCGGTGTCCGCTTCACCGCCCCCGAGGAGACGACCGCCGCCGCCCGCCGCGCCGTCGACGCACTGCCCGAGCACAGCGGCCCCACCGACCGCCTGCGCGTCGCCGCCATCTCCGCCGCGGCCGCCGACCCGCTCCGCTTCGACCTCTCCGAAGAGGCGGTGATCGGCACCGCGCGCACCCTCATCCCCACCCTCGTCACCGCACTTCCGCCGGTCCTGTCCGGCCACCGCGACGAGGGCCCGCTGGCCCGCCGCCTGTGGGCCCGGCTGACCGCCGACAAGCCCGACGAGGCCGCGCTGCACGCCCTGGACACGGCGCTCGCGCTGCTCGTCGACCACGATCTCGCCGCGTCGACGCTCGCCGTCCGTGTCGCGGCATCGGCGCGCGCCCACCCCTACGCCGCGGTGTCGGCGGGACTCGGCGTCCTGGAGGGCCCCCTGCACGGCGCGGCGAGCGGGCTCGCCCACCGCATGCTGCTCGATGTGCTCGACCGGGGCAGCGCGGCTCCCGTGGTCGCCGACGAACTCCGCGCCGGCCGTCGGATTCCCGGGCTCGGCCACCGGCTCTACCCCGGCGAGGACCCGCGCGCGCAGACGCTGTTCGCCCTCCTGGAGGTGATGCCGAAGGCCGGCCCCGCCCTCGCGGCGGCCCGCGACGTGGTGGCCACCACCGCCCGCCACACCGACTTGCGGGCCAATGTCGACCTCGCCCTGGCCGTCCTCACGGCATCCACGGGGATGCCCGCGGAAGCGGGCGAGACGGTCTTCGCGGTGGCCCGCACGGCGGGCTGGATCGCGCACGCCCTGGAGGAGTACGAGGAGCGGCCGCTGCGCATGCGCCCCAGCGGCCAGTACGTCGGTCTGCGTCCGCCCCAGCCGATGCCCGCCCCGACAGAGGCGTGAATCGCCCGAGATGAGGGGCGGGTTAGGCTCGCCTGCGTGAGTACGTGCGCGACCGCCTCGCGGGACCTGGCCGAGCCTCTCGCGGGGACCGCCGCCACCGCCAGGACATGGCTTCTGCTGGAACAGCCGGGCCCCTGGGGCGCCAAGGCCCTGACCTCCAGCCATCTGGACCCGGAGATCGGCCGCGCCCTGGAGACGGCCGCTCAGGGAACCGGCGTGCGCGTCGCCCTCATCCGCCGCCCCGGCCGCCACGCGGACTGTCACGCGCCGGCCAGGCACCAGGTGTACGTGGGGCACACGGTCCCGGGCCGCACCTGGCTGCGCGGCGCGGTGCTCGACGACCCCCGCGAGCTGCTGGACCTCGACTTCGCCGCCCTTGGCACGGGCGACCACGGCGGCTTCGGCACCCCGCACACCGACGCCCCGCTCGCGCTCGTCTGCACGAACGGCAAGCGCGACCGCTGCTGCGCCCTGCTCGGCAGGCCGCTCGCCGCCGCGCTCACCGACTCGGGGGAACAGGGCGCCTGGGAGATCACTCATCTGGGTGGTCATCGCTTCTCCCCCACCCTGCTCGTCCTGCCCTACGGATACGCGTACGGCCGGACGGAGACGATTGCCGTCAAGGAGATCCTCGACGGCGTGCGCGCGGGCCGGATCCGCACCGAGGGCTGCCGGGGCAATTCGGCCTGGGAGCGGCCCGGACAGGCCGCCGAGCTCGCCGTGCGCACGGCGACCGGCGAGGACGCGGCCGACGCCCTCAGGGTCGTCGCAACGGCCGCAACGGACGCAACGGACGGCACGGCCCCGGGCTGGGAGGTGACCGTCGCGCACGCCGACGGGCGCCGCTGGCGTGTCACCGTGGCGCAGGGGGCCTCGCTGCCGCCCCGCCCGGAGAGCTGCGGCGCCGCCCTCGCCTCACCGGCGCGGATGGACGTCGTGGCGGTGCGTGCGGTCCCGGACGGCGCCGACGGGCCCACGTACGAGATCCCCGCCACAGTCACTTCGGAGTAGCCCGCTCGCGGCCGTACCGTTCGTACACATGAGCCCGACCTCCCCTGCGCGACGCCTCCGCCTCGGCCTGCCGCGGCGCGTGTTCTCGCAGGTGCTGCTGATGCAGCTGGCCATCGCCGCCGGGGTCGCGGTCCTCGCCACCGGCCTCTTCCTGGCGCCGCTGAGCGATCAGCTCGACGACCAGGCGATGCGCCGCGCGCTCGCCATCGCGCAGACGACGGCCGCCCAGCCCAGCATCGCCGAGGACCTGTCGTCCTCCGAGCCCACGGCCGACGGGCCCGTCCAGGCGGCGGCCGAGCGGATCCGGCGGGCCAGCGGCGCCGAGTACGTGGTGATCATGAACAAGGAAGGCGTGCGCTGGTCCCACACCGACCGCGGTCAGATCGGCAAGGTCGTCTCGACGGACCCCAGCGACGCCCTCGCAGGCCGTGACGTCATGGAGATCGACAACGGCACGCTGGGCCGCTCCGCCCGCGGCAAGGTGGCGCTGCGGGCCGCGGGCGAGGACATCGTGGGCGCCGTCTCCGTAGGCATCGAGTACGACAGTGTGCGGGCCCGCCTCGTCCATTCGATCCCAGGGCTGCTCGCCTACGCGGGCGGGGCCCTGGCCGTCGGCGCGCTCGCCGCGTATCTGATCTCCCGCAGGGTGCAGCGGCAGACCCGTGACCTGGCCTTCTCGGACATCTCCGCCCTGCTCGCGGAGCGCGAGGCGATGCTGCACGGCATCCGTGAGGGCGTCGTCGCCCTGGACCGGTCCGGCCGGATCCGACTGCTCAACGACGAGGCGCAGCGCCTCCTCGGCCTCGGCACGGAGGTGATCGGGCAGCCGCTCGACGAGGCACTCGGCCCGGGGCGTACGACCGACGTGCTCGCCGGGCGGGTGACCGGAACCGATCTGCTGACCGTGCGCGGTCAGCGTGTCCTGGTCGCCAACCGCATGCCCACCGACGACGGCGGCGCGGTCGCCACCCTGCGCGACCGCACGGAGCTGGAACAGCTCGGCCGGGAGCTCGACTCCACGCGTGGCCTCATCGACGCTCTGCGCGCGCAGGACCACGAGCACGCCAACCGCATGCACACGCTCCTAGGGCTGCTCGAACTGGAGATGTACGAGGAGGCCGCGGAGTTCGTCGGCGAAGTGGCGGGCGCCCACCGGGTGACCGCCGAGCAGATCACCGAGAAGATCCACGATCCGCTGCTGGCGGCGCTGCTGGTCGGCAAGGCCACGGTCGCGGCGGAGCGGGGCGTCGCGCTCTCGGTGCCGCGCGACACCGCGCTGCCGGACCGGCTCGTGGATCCGGGCGGGCTCGTCACGATCGTCGGAAACCTCGTCGACAACGCTCTCGACGCCGCCGCAGGCACCCTCCACGCGCGCGTGGAGGTCGATGTGCGCACCGAAGGCCGAACCGTGGTCCTCCAAGTGCGCGATTCCGGACCGGGCGTGCCGTCCGGACAGCGCGAGACGATCTTCACCGAGGGCTGGTCCACCAAGGAGCCGCCCGCCCACGGCCAGCGCGGCATCGGGCTCGCTCTGGTGCGTAGGCTCGCCGAGCGGCAGGGCGGCAGCGCACGCGTCGGCGAAGCACCAGAAGGTGGTGCGGCGTTCACCGTCGTCCTGCCCGAAGGGCTGACGGAGCCCACGCTCGCCGCCACGGACGAGCACGACGGCCCACGGCGCGAAGGAGCGACGATGACCCGGGTCCCGAAGGAGCCACGATGATCGACGTTCTTGTCGTGGACGACGACACCCGCGTCGCGGACGTCAATGCCGCCTACGTGGAGAAGATCCCCGGCTTCCGGGTCGCCGCGAAGGCGCACAACGCCGCCGAGGCCCTGCGCATCGTCGAGGACGTCCCCGTCGATCTGGTGCTGCTGGACCACTATCTGCCGGACGAGACGGGCCTTTTCGTCGTACGCAGCCTGCGGGAGCGGGGCCACCAGACCGACGTGATCATGGTGACCGCCGCGCGGGACGTCGCGACGGTCCAGGCGGCGATGCGCCACGGCGCGCTCCAGTACCTGGTGAAACCGTTCTCCTATGCGGGCCTTCGCGCCAAGCTCGACGCGTACGCCACGCTGCGCCGCACGCTGGACGGCGGGGGCGAGGCCGAGCAGGCCGAGGTCGACCGCATCTTCGGCGCCCTGTCGTCGACTCCCGCCCCCGAGCTGCCCAAGGGGCACTCCCCCACCACGGCGGAGCTGGTGCGGCGGGCGCTGATGGCCGCGGACGGGCCGCTCTCGGCCCAGGAGCTGGCGGACCGCACCCGGCTGAGCCGACAGACGGCACAGCGCTATCTGAAGCTCCTGGAGCGCACGGGCCGGGTCAGACTGAGTCTCAAGTACGGGGACACGGGCCGCCCCGAGCACCGCTACGAGTGGGCGGCCAGCGTCTGAGGCAGCCCCGATCCCGGGACGCCGAGCTCGGTCCGCCCGCCTGACTCACGCGGAGTCGTTGCGCCGCAAGGGAATCGTTACGCCGCACCGGCGCCGGTGAGCGATCGCACCTCCGTCTCCGCATGCTTCGCCTCGTCCGCCTGCTCGTGCGAGGTCACTGTGCCGAGCCATCCCGCGAGGAAGCCCAGCGGGATGGAGACGAGGCCGGGGTTTTCCAGTGGGAAGTACTGGAAGTCGACCCCGGGGAAGAGCGAGTGGGGCCCTCCAGAGACCACCGGCGACAGCACCACAAGCGCGAGCGCGGGCAGCAGCCCTCCGTACACCGACCACACCGCGCCCCGTGTGGTGAAGTTCCGCCAGAACAGGGAGTAGAGCAGCACCGGCAGATTGGCGGACGCCGCGACGGCGAAGGCGAGGCCCACCAGGAACGCGACGTTGAGATCGCGGGCCAGCAGCCCGAGGCCGATCGCGACCACGCCGATCCCGGCCGCGGAGAGTCGGGCGACCGCCACCTCACTGCGCGGCTTCGCGTTCCGCCGCCGCAAGGAGGCGTACAGGTCGTGGGCCACGGACGCCGACGAGGCGAGCGTGATACCGGCGACCACGGCGAGGATCGTGGCGAAGGCGATGGCGGCGACGATCGCAAAAAGAACCGTTCCGCCTGTGGAGTGCGCGCCGCCGCCCAGATCGAGCGCGAGGAGCGGAACTGCCGTGTTGCCCGCGGCATTCGACCCGCGCACCGCTTCGGGGCCCACGAGGGCGGCCGCACCGAATCCGAGCACGATCGTCATCAGATAGAAGCTGCCGATGAGACCGATGGACCAGACGACGGAGCGACGGGCGGCCCGCGCGGTCGGCACGGTGTAGAAGCGGGACAGGATGTGCGGCAGACCGGCGGTGCCGAGCACGAGCGCAAGACCGAGGCTGATGAAGTCGAGGCGCGCGGTCCAGTCTCCGCCGTACTTCAACCCGGGCGCGAGGAACCGGTCGCCGTGACCACTGCGGTCCGCCGCAGTCCGCAACAGCTGGTCGAAGTCACCGTGGAAACGCACCAGGACGAGGATGGTCAGCGCAATCGCCCCGCCCATCAGCAGGACCGCCTTCACGATCTGGATCCAGGTGGTGGCCCGCATCCCTCCCAACGACACATAGATCACCATGAGCGCGCCGACGCCGATCACCGTCCAGGCCTGCGCCGCCCCGCTCGTCCCGCCGAGCAGCAGCGCCACCAGTGAGCCCGCCCCCACCATCTGCGCCACCAGATAGAGAACGGACACGGTGACCGAGGAAGTTCCCGCCGCGATCCGCACCGGGCGCTCCCTCATGCGCGCGGCAACGACATCGCCGAGCGTGAACCGCCCGCAGTTGCGGACCAGTTCGGCCACGAGGAACAGGACGACCAGCCAGGCGACGAGGAAGCCCACCGAGTAGAGCAGCCCGTCGTAGCCGAAGAGGGCGATCACTCCGGAGATGCCGAGGAAGGAGGCGGCCGACATGTAGTCACCTGCGATGGCGAAACCGTTCTCCATGGGGGAGAAGAGCCGCCCGCCCGCGTAGAACTCCTCGGCCGAGCCGTGCCGGTTGCGACTCGCCCAGGTGGTGATGGCGAGGGTGACGGCCACGAACACCCCGAACAGCATCAGGGCCAGGGTCTGGTGATCGCCCCTCATCGCTCCGCCCCCTGTCCCCGCGCCACTTCCGGCCGCGGCGCCGCGTCCTGCTCCCGCCGCTGCTCGTCCTCCCGCTCGCGCTCCTGCTCCCGTTCCTGCTCGAAGACGGACCAGCGCAGATCGAGCGCCGCCCCATCCCGCCGCAACCGTGCATGGCGCGCATACGCCCACGTCAGCAGGAACGTCGTGAGGAACTGCCCGAGCCCAGCGACCATCGCCACGTTCACGGCGCCGGTGACGGGGCGCGCCATCAGCCCCGGCGCCGTCGTCGCGGCCACGACGTACGCCACGTACCAGGTGAAGAAGACCGCTGTGGCCGGGACGACGAACCTCCGGTACCGCCCGCGCACTTCCTGGAAGGCCGCGCCGCGCTGCACCTCCACGTAGATGTCGGCCGGGCTCGCGCTCCCCTGCCGGGCCGCGGCCCGGGGCGACACCACGGAAGCCGGGGCGCCCGTGCCGTCGAGCTCTCCCCAGCCGGTAGCGAACGCGTCGTACCAGGGGTCCCTCAGGTCGCCGGGCCGGTCCCGGCCGGAATCGGCCCGGCCCGGCCCCACATCGGGCCCGTCGTGCTTCTCCACCGAACTCTCCTTAGTCCGCAGCCCTGTTCGGCCACGTGCCCAAGGATGGACAGAACGGGAAGATCCCTGACTCTCCTCCCAGCGCTCTTCACCCCATCAGGTGAAGCCTCGTCAGGTACCGGAGCCTCGGTCCAGCTTGATGAGTCCATGTCTGTAGGCATAACGCACGGCCTGCGCGCGGTCCTTGAGGCCTGCCTTCGCGAAGAGGTTGTTGATGTGCGTCTTCACCGTCGCGGTGGAGACGTGCAAGGACCGTGCGATCTCGTGGTTCGACATCCCCTCGGCGATCAGGACGAGCACTTCGGTCTCCCGCGCGGTGAGGCCATCGGGAGGATTCGCGGCCGAGGCCGCCTCCGGCTCCGACAACCGCTCGAGGAGCCTGCGCTGGATCCGCGGGGAGAGTCCCGCATCCCCCGAGAGCACGTCCTCGACGGCCCGCACGATCTCGTCCCCGCCCGCGTCCTTGGTCAGATAGCCGCGCGCCCCCGCCTTGAGTGCCGGGAACAGCGAGTCGTCGTCGGCGTAGGTCGTGAGCACGACGACCTGCGTCTGCGGATACTCGGCGCGGATTCGGCGCGTGGCCTCCGCGCCGTCACAGCGGGGCATGCGCAGGTCCATGAGGACGACGTCCGGAGCGAGTTCGCCGACGAGGCGCACGGCCTCCTCGCCGTCCGCGCCGGCGCCCACGACCTCGATGCCGGGCAGCAGCCCCAAGAGCATCACGATTCCCTCACGCACCACGGTCTGGTCGTCGACCACGATCACCCGCGCTGGTGGCCTGCCGGTGCCCTCCGCACGTCCGGCCGGACCGACCCCCGCCGCCTTCGAGGCGCCCTCGTCCCCCGTCATCCCGGCACCCTCAGCGTCACCACGAAGCCCTCCTCACCCGGTCCCGCCTCCAGGGATCCGCCCAGCAGTTCGGCCCGCTCGCGCATCCCCAGCAGACCGTACCCGGCGCCGGAGGCGGCGAGCTCACCCGGCGTTTCCCCTCCCGAATCCCTGACGTCGAGCCGCACTTCACCCTCCCCGTACCGCAGGCACACCTGGACCTTCGCGCCCGGCGCATGCTTGCGGACGTTCGTCAGGGCCTCCTGCGCCACTCTGCGCACCGCCTGGGACGCCTCGGCGGGCAGAGGGCGCCGGTCCCCCGCCACGGTGACCGACGCACGGTCGGTCGTGACGAGCTCACGCAGGAAGTCCTCGACCGGCGTCATCTCGCCGCGCAGCGCGGACAGTGCCTGTCTCGTCTCGGCGAGCCCCTCTCTGGCCATGGACCGCGCCGCCACCACGCGGCCCAGGATCTGCTCCTTGGAGGCGTCCCCCTCGATCAGCAGCCGGGCGGCCTCCAGGTGGACGAGCTGCGCGGAGAGGCTGTGGGCGAGCACGTCGTGGATCTCGCGGGCGATGCGGGCCCGCTCGGCGAGGGCGGCCGACTCCGTCTCCGCGACACGGGCGGCGCGCTCCTGAGCCAGCAGCCGGAGGGCGCCGCCCCGGGCCTCGGCATCCAGCCGCAGGGTGTACCCGGCCAGCACCAGGCCGATCACCGTGAGCGCCGTGATCAGGGGGCTGTCACTGATGTACACGGCGTATCCGGTCATGGCCACGATTACGGAGGGGGCTGCCGCGGCGAGCGGCAGTCGCTCCAGGGCAGAGACCGCCGAGCCGCACCACAGCACCATGGCGAGCACTCGCCAGTCACCGGACTCGGCGGCGAGCGCGGCAGCCAGGAGCAGCGCCATCAGCGCCAGGGAGGGCCAGAGGCGGTGCGCGAACGAGACGCGGAAGAACGCCCATCCCGCCCCGGCGACAGCCAGGACCATGGCCACTCCGGCGACCAGCCGCCAGCCGCGGTCCTCGTGGAACGCGTCCCACAGCAGGCTCGCGAGGATCACCACGCGCAGGACTCTGACGAACCACAGCCGGGCGATGCTCATCCCTGCCCAGGTGAGCGCCTCCCGGGAGGGCCACCTCGTCCACCAGTCCCCACTCACACGGGTTCCTTCCGCGTCGGCTCGGGCGCCGCGTCGGCCATACCGTACGCCGGGCGTCCGGTTCCTGCGCGCAGTACGAGGAGACCGCTGCGGGCCAGCAGCGTGGCCGCGAGGGCCAGCATCAGGCCGGCGCTGTCCTGTCGCACGTGCAGCAGCGCGCCGATTCCGAAGAGGCCCGCCCGCAGCCCGATCCCGACGGCCCAGACGACGGCGGTGGCCTTGGTGCCCTTGCTCCACGACGTACCGTCCGGCTCGGTCCACACATGGGAGGTCCGCGCCCAGCCGACCCCCATGGCCAGACCGACGACCACTTCGATCCCCAGCAGCGCCACGGACTCGACACGGTGCTGGGGATCGAGCAGGTCGGGCTCGCGCACGGCCATGAAGATCAGCACTGCTGGTATCACCCACCAGCGCCTGTCCGTGCCGATCTCCTGCGCCTTGAACTGGCGGACGACCACCAGCACCACGACGGCGCAGATCACCAGTGCGTTGGTGAGCCCGGACATGTCAGCCTCCGTACGGCGAGCGGGGACGAGGCCGATCCGCGGAGGATCGACGCCTTCGACGCTACGGAAACTGCCTGGTCACGGCATCGGAGCGGGGGTTGAACAGAGGTGGAGCTGTGCTCTCCACCCGCGGGTGGAGAGCACAGC
>NZ_LIPN01000184.1 GCF_001418325.1 Streptomyces atriruber
CTCCTGCTTCCCCCCGCGGCCAACCCGCACCAGCCCCTGCTCGCCGATTTCGCGCACGCCGTCGCGACGGGCGAGGACCCGGTGTGCCCGGTGCCGGAAGCCCGCCTCGTCGACGACGTGATCGTGGCGGCGGAGCGGTCGGACGCGGCGGGCGGACGGCCGGTGAGGCTGTGGGGATGAGGCGGTGAGACAGTCGGGGGCGAGGCGGCTCACGCCCCGTCGTCGGCCGACCACGGCCGGAGCCAGCGGGGGTCCGGAGTGTCGCCGGAGTGTATGAAACGCGTGTCGACGGAGAGGCGCATCGCGTCGGTCGTCGTGTCCAGGGACGCGTGGATGATGCGGGGCAGATGCACCATCACATCGCCCGCCGCGAAGTCCGCGTACAGCCAGCGGCGGCCGAGGGTGCGGGCGGTCAGCTCCAGGTCGTGGCAGATCTGCCGCCGGTCGCCGGGGCGGTCGGTGACGTCGCGCAGCGGGGCGTACTCCTCGGGCGGCAGCCGGTGGGAGCCCTCCAGATAGACCAGGGCGCCGGTGGGCGGCGGGCAGTCGCCGACCGGGATCCAGAAGGTGACGACGCGCGGCGAACCCTCGTCCATGTAGTCGAAGTCGACATGGGCCCGGGAGGCGCGCCGCGTGCCGCGGTGGAAGTGGCGCAGGATGCGGCGGGGCAGCATCTCGGCCTTTCCGTCGAGGAGTTGGGCGGCGAGGGTGGACAGGGCGGGGTCGGCCACGAAGTCGTCGAAGGGCGCCGAGCGCACGAACGCGTAGGCCGGGTGCCCCGCCACTCCGTAGTTCGGGACGTCCTCGGGCACGCGGCCGGAGAACACCCCGTCCTCGGGTCCGCTGCCCGGCGCGAGCAGGCCCGGTGGGAAGAGCGAGAAGTACCGGCCGCGCAGCCGCAGCACCTCCGCACGGTCGAGCAGGCCCGGCAGGTACAGGTAGCCGTCCGCGTGCAGCCGCTCCCGCAGCGCGTCGGCGTCCCTTGGCTCCAGCAGGTCCGCGCTGGGGCGCAGCGGGCCGAAGAGTTCCGGCGTGAAGGGTATCGGTACGCCGTTCGACGACAGGTTCACGATGCGTGTCCCTCGATCCTTCGGGTCGGTGGACCGGCCGACGGACCGGTCAATAGACGCCTTCCACCGCCTCCTCGGCGGCCCCGGGGTCCAGGAAGGGCCGCACGGCGGCCACCCCGTCCCAGGGGAACCACGGGTGCGGCCCGGTCCTGACCGCGCTGTCCCGCTCCAGGAGGTTGGGCAGGAACAGGTCCTCCAGGAGCGTGGTGGCGCGCACCCGGCCGCGCTGCCCGACCCCGACCTCGCGCCACGGGTCGGCGGGGTCGACGACCCGGAGCACCGCGAAGGGCGGTGGCAGGTGGTAGGAGTGCCCGGTGCCGCCCGGCCCGGTGGGCGCGCCCGGCACCGCGTCGGCCTGCAGCGCGTGGCCGACCAGGGTGTTGCCGTACGTGTCGATCCACTGCACGTCGGGCAGGTGCTCCTCGCGCAGGAACTCGGCCTCGGCGGCGGTGCACGAGGTGCCGCCGGTGCAGACCGCGCGGATGCCGTACGTGTAAAGGGGCCGGGGCAGCCGCATCGCGAGCTCCACGAGCAGCCGTGAGGTCGTGAAGAGCAGCGAGGGGCGCTCGGCGGCGAGCAGGGCGCGGGTCTGGTCGATCAGGTGGGCCGTGTAGTCGTCGGCCTCGCCGCCCGAGCGCAGCGCGGCCTTCACCCAGCGCGGATCGAAGTCGATGGCGTGCACGGCGCCGCGCCAGCTGTCCGCGAGGCCTTCCACGAAGTGCCCGTAGGCGTGCGGCCCGCTCGGCGTCATCGCGAGCACGTCGCCACCGGCCACCCCGCGCGCCTCCAGCACGGTGCGGTAGATCTCCACGTCGTACGCGAGCCGCGTGACGTTGACGATGCGGCAGGGGGTGCCCGTGGTGCCGCCGGTCTCGAAGACCCGGAAGGGTCGGTCGTGGTAGCCGCGCGGGCGCAGGTCGCGGGCGTTCGCGGCGCGCAGTTCGGCCTTGTCGAAGAGGCCGAAGCGGTCCAGGTCGGCGAAGCCGCCGATGTCCTCGACCGGGTCGAAGCCGAGCTTCTCGCGCCGCGCCACCCAGAAGGGGCTGCCGGTCTCCGGCTCGAAGTGCCACCGCATCATGCGGCGCGTCCAGGTGTCGAGGTCGATGCCGAGCTCCGGGACGCGCTCGCGCAGCCTGTCGGGCAGGGTGGCGAAGGCGGTGGACATGCGGGGCCTCACTTCGCTGGGCGGTACACGAAAAGGGAGTCGGCGGTGATGGCCTGCGCGGCCTGCGGGGAGGCGCTCAGGACGGCGGCGGAGGGGAAGGGGACTTCGTGGCCGATCAGCGGATGACGGGGCGGCTCGAACACCGTCAAGTGGCCGTCCAGCAGGGCGATGTGCGGCATGGCGTGGACGTCGTTCGTCGCGCTGCGCAGGACGGGCGGCCGACGGGTCAGGATGCGGTCGCCGGGGCGGAGACGGTCGCGGATGCCGCGGGTCGCGCTCTCCGCCGCGTCCGGCTCCCGGAAGGCGGTCAGCGGCCACGCCCCGTCCGGCAGCAGCGCGTCGAGCGCGGCGGCGAGCCCCAGGCCCAGGGCCTCGGCGTCGTCGGGCTTCTCGCAGACGACGGTCCGTACGTTGCTGCAGAAGCGCCCCGAGTCCGCCGCGATCAACGGCAGCAGCCAGGCCACGGCGTCGTCCGTCGGCATGCCCGGGGGCACCAGCGCGCAGCCCCGGCCGGGGCCGTGCAGCGTGAGCGCGGGGGAGGAGCGGACGGAGGCGGCGAGCCCGGCGCCGCCGTAGACGACGTGCCGGTCCGTGAGCCTCAACAGGCCGTGCAGGGCGCGCTGTTCACCGGGGTAGAAGCCGAGGCGGGCCCGGGGCCAGCCCGCCGCGAGCAGGGCGGCGACGAGCCGGGCCGCGGAGAGCGGCTCGCGTCGGCTCGGGCGCAGCCACACCCCCGCCGAGCGCTCGGCCTGGTCGCAGACCGCGTCCAGACAGGTGAAGGTGTTGCCCGGCAGCGCCACCAGAGCCAGCGCGCCGTCGGGCTCCGGGGCGTCGTCCCTCTTCAGGACGCCGTCCCGCAGCATCGCGCACCACCGGTCGACCAGCGGGCCCGGCAGCCCCGCGCTCTCCCACAGCGCCGCGCGGAAGGCCGCGGGGCCCTGCTCGCCGATGCCTCCGACGGTGAGGGTGCCGCTGTCGAACAAGTCCAGTGCGGTGAGCAGGAGTTCGCGGCGTCCCGTGAGCAGGGGCAGGCCCGCCAGAGCGCCGTCCCAGGACCGTCGGTCCGCGTCGACGACGATCTCCGGGACCAGCGCGAGCTCCCTGCCCGCCGGTCCCGGCAGGGGCGCCCGGTCCAGCGAGGTCCGCCACTCCCCTCTGCGGAACGCGGAGATCACGGTGGTCGCGCCGGTCACGGCAGCTCGCTGCGGAGTGCGGCGACCACCCGGATCTGTTCGTTCTCCGTGAGGGACGGATACAGCGGCAGCGCGACGTGGTGCCGTGCGAACCAGCGGGCCCGTTCGAACGGGCCGTCGGCCGCGTCCTGACGGCGCTCTGCCGCGAACTGGGGGTGGTCGCACAGCAGGTGGTCGTAGACCTCACCGGCCAGCGACACGCCGTGCCGCTCCCGCAGGAGCTTCTTCAGGAGCGGACGGTCCAGTGGCCCGTCGGGATCCAGGTAGGCGAGGTACTTGTAGTAGTTGCTGCCCGCCGCGGCGGGTACGGCGTGCGGGCGGATCCCGGGCACGTCGGCGAGCAGCGCGTCGTACCGGGCGGCGAGCGCCCGGCGGGCGGCCAGGGTGGCGGCGAAGCGCTCCAGGTCCACCGTGCCGACGGCGGCGTGCAGTTCGCTCAGGCGCCAGTTGCCGCCGGGCCGGTCGTGCAGCGTGGAGCCCTGGGCGCTCTTGCCGTGGTCGCGCCAGCGCCGCACCTGCTCCAGGTCGTCCGCCGACGCCGCGGACAGCAGACCGCCCTCGCCGCTCATCGCGACCTTCGTGGGGAAGAAGGAGAAGGCGCCGAGCCGGCCGAAGCTTCCCGCCGGACGTCCGTCGAGCGTGGCTCCGAAGGCGTGCGCCGCGTCCTCCACCACGGGGATGCCGCGCAGGTGGCACTGGGCGAGCGCCGGGTCGAGGGCGGGCGAGACGATGCCGCCGATGTGGACGGGCAGCACGGCGGCGGTGTCGGGGTGCCGGTCGAGGGCCGCGCTCAGGGCGTCCGGGTCGAGCCCGAGGCCGTCGAGCTCGATGTCGACGAAGCGCACGGCCGCCCCGGCCCGCACGGCCGCGGCCGCCGTCGCGAAGTACGTGTTGACCGGCACGAGCACCGTGCGGCCCGCCACGCCGATGATCCGCAGCGCGATCTCCAGGGCCGCCGAGCCGGACGCGACCGCGGCGGTGTCCCTGCCGGTCCAGGGGCGGGCCAGCTCCTCGAAGCGGGCCACCTGCGGGCCCTGCGTGAGGATGCCGGAGGAGAGCGCGGCGTCGACGCGGTC